>DAXETX010000182.1:0-22522 GCA_051155735.1 Xenococcaceae cyanobacterium | reverse complement strand
ACCACTGCTTTGTAGGTAGTCGAACCATCTTTATTCATGGCTGCAAAGGCTTCAATATCGCTCTTTGATTTTGCCAGTACGTAGGACAGTGGACCAAAATATGCCAAGTCCAGACGACCTTTACTAGCAGCCTCAATCATCGAAGAATAATCGGTACTGACAAATAGCTCGATATCTTTGTCTAACTCGGATTCGAGATAGGCTTCTAGACCTTTGTTATTCTGAATTACGGTACTGGCAGATTCGTCGGGTAATAAAGCTACTACTAATTTACTAGGATTGGCGTTTGCCGAATCGGAATTGGCTTTCGTTCCTTCCTCGGACTGACTTACAGACTGACCGCTACAGCCTACTAAAGCGAATAATCCCGTTAAGGCGATCGTGCTCAAACTTTTTTTAATACTGATAGTCATAACTGTTTTGCTCCTAATAAATTAATCAAAAATAGAATTAAGAAGTTGCAACTAAAGAACTGTTTTGATAAATTTGCTCGATTCCAGAGGATTGCAACTGTTGGGGACTACCATCAAAAACAATCTTGCCTTGAGCCATGCCAATAATCCGATCTGCATATTCCATCGCTAGCTCTACTTGATGCAGACTGACCAATAATCCCAGTCCATCTTCACGACAAATTTGGCGCAAAAAAGACAAAACTTTATGAGAACTAGCAGGGTCTAAACTAGCCACAGGCTCATCCGCGAGAATAAACCCTGGTTGTTGAGCTAAAGCTCTGGCAATGCCAATTCTTTGTTGCTGTCCTCCACTGAGAGCCTTTACTGGTGTCAAAGCCTTATCTAATAAACCGACGCGATCAAGACAATCTAAAGCTATGTAGCGATCTTTTTTGGGCAGGGGAAATAAGCTACGGAAAGTGTCATGATATGCCAAACGTCCCATCAGAACATTTTGCAGGGCGGTATTGCGTTCGATTAATTGGTGTTGCTGGAAAATAATCCCCGTGCGTTTGCGATGTTCTCGCAGCACTTTAGGCTGTTCCAAATCCCCTAATCCATTTATGAGAATATTGCCCGTAGTGGGTTTAACTAAATAGTTGATACAGCGCAATAAAGTAGACTTTCCCGCTCCCGACGAACCCAAAACCACCGTAAATTCTCCTCTCGCCAACTTTAGAGCAATATCTTCTATTGCCACTAAACCGTTAGGATAAGTTACACCTAAGCTGTCCAAAACTATCGCTACTTTAGTCATTCAAGCTAGTTTTCGATTAAGATTATTAATTTATATTTGGCTTTGATAAAAAAAAAGTATCATTACTGTTTCAAGAGAAGTTTAAGAAACGAAACAGCTTTCTTTAAATTTTTTAGCTAAATGCAACTTTCAAAGATAGTTTTTTTAAGTAGTCCAAAAAATCAGTATTTATTTTGTTGGGAATCAATTGATGAAATAAACAATCATAGACCCAATTCAAACCCAAATCACCCCCAAAACCCCCAAACATGACCGATAACAGGTATTAAACCAGTCATCAGTGATAAGAGCAGAGCTACCGAAGAGTAAGAGTAATTGTCAGTTGGAATCATCGCCCAACCAGAACAGTAACAATAATTCATCCTCTACTCAAAATTGTTCACCGAACACTAAAAAACCGATAACTGAACACTGAAAAACTGATGACTGATGACTGTTCACTGATATAGTTATTTCAAAAAATTTTTCCCGAAGCCGAAATTGCCTATCTTTGTGGCGAGCGCGAGTTTGTGGGCAAAGAGTGGTTGACTTATTGATTAATTGAACCGACTATTCAATTTCGTCTCAGAATACGCCATAGCGAGAAAATCAGTGACGGTCAACAGAAACTCAAAGCTGCCGTAGTTTTTGCCCACCTAAAACCTGGTCAAACTCAGATTCTATCTTCTAAAAGATGGGTGTGGGGGCGTTCCGTTTATTTTGCTGGATTACGTTTGGACGATGGTGAGTTACTGATGATTATTGCTAATGACTCTCCACAAACCATGATTGCTGATTATGGACCAAGATGGGGAATGGAAACTCTATTTGGAATGTTTAAGACTAGGGGCTTTTGTCTTGAATCGACACATTTCACTGATACTAAACGACTCAATAAATTAGTCGCCTTGATGACATTAGCTTTATGTTGGGCAGTATTACTTACGCTCCATTGTCACTGATTTAGATTTAAAAAATGATGAGTTTCTTCACTCCCTACAATTTTTGTCCTGTACTTAGTACAAAATTATCTTTACTCCGAAGAATGATTCATTAATTTGTGTCGCGAATGAAACAAGCAAAAAAGAAGGGTTTTTAAATCGAAAAGCAGGTATTTTAGTTTATCGTATCGAGGATAATAAATTATTGCGGAAAATTTTTTATCAGAAGCAATTTGAAAGAAGGGAATTATCTACTGATGTAGCATTGAGTCCTAATGGTCGCCATTTAGCAGTTTCTTATACAACATTTCTTTTAGGCGATGAACCAGGAATTATTATGTTTCCCACCATACAATTTCCTTCTGGTTTTTTTGGTCCCGTTCGCTTTTGGGATATTAAAAATGGTATTCGTTTTGCTTCGATAAGAGCGCATCTAACTTCAACTGATTCTATAACATTTAGCCCTGATGGGAAATGGTTAGCTACAGTTCGAGATGAAAGACGAAATAATAAAATCAAACTTTGGCGGTTGCCTGTTTACTCTTTAGAGTCGCGATTATGGATAATTGCTGTTTTGGCTGGTGTTGGCTATTGGCAAAGAAAACGCCTATTAAACTGGATTGACAATTGATACTTAAAAATATTTGAGGTCGTTAATATTATCATTAGAAAAGTAATTACTAGTTTCGGTAAAAGCGACTTGAGTTGTAATCTTATTGGCTGCACCCAAGCTGACATCTAAACCGCCAATTGTATCGCTGAAAGTTAATCCTAACGGACTATCGGTTAATTCATTGGCTTGAATGGTTTGAACAATCTCCCCATCTAGTAAAAGATCGATCTTGTCGATGTCATCAATTAATTTTGATTTACCTAGTGCTGCTTCTAATTCCGAAGCATCGGCTAAAATTACTCCCTCATTTGAATCCACAAAGTTTATCTGACTGTAACTTACTGTACCAGCACTACCATCCCATATCATAATTACCGAACCAAAGCTTTACGGTAAACCTCACCTGAGAGTCTATCCAGAGTTGTATTAAGTAATTTTACAATTATGAAAAAATAAACCTATCACAAATTATATAAATTAGTTAACAATGAGTGTTAAAGATCGACCACCAGAATCGCGATCGCGTTTAATTGCGAATATTCTGTTTTTAATTACAGGTTTGTTTTTATTGGCTAATCTGTTTTTTCCTCAGTTATTTGGCAATCAGATTCCGCAAGTACCATACAGTTTATTTATCGACCAAGTAGAAGATGGCAATGTTGCTAGAGTCTCAGTAGGGCAAAATGAGATTATTTACGAATTAAAAGAAGCAACAGCACAGCAGCCCCAAATTTTAAAAACTAATCCGATTTTTGACCTAGAATTACCCAAACGCCTCGAGGAAAAAGGTGTAGAGTTTGCTGCTGCACCACCACCGCGTAATAGTTGGTTGGGTAATATTCTAAGTTGGGTGATTCCACCGCTAATTTTTGTTGCTGTTTGGCAGTTTTTCCTCAGTCGGAATGCTGGTGGGGCGCAGGGCGCGCTTTCTTTTACTAAAAGTCGGGCAAAGGTTTATGTAGAAGGAGACTCGACTAAAGTTACCTTTGATGATGTAGCGGGAGTAGAAGAAGCTAAAGTCGAATTAACCGAAATTGTTGAGTTTCTTAAAGCCCCAGAACGTTACAAAGCAATTGGCGCGAGAATTCCTAGAGGCGTGTTATTAATTGGACCGCCTGGTACTGGTAAAACCTTACTCGCTAAAGCCGTGGCTGGGGAAGCTAGCGTCCCTTTTTTTAGCATTTCTGGCTCAGAATTTGTGGAATTATTTGTTGGTGCTGGTGCAGCTAGAGTCAGAGATTTATTTGAACAAGCTAAAGCTAAAGCTCCCTGTATCATTTTTATTGATGAATTAGATGCTATTGGTAAATCTCGTGCTGGTAGTGGTGGTTTTATCGGTGGTAATGACGAAAGAGAACAAACTCTCAATCAGTTATTAACCGAATTAGATGGCTTTGCTGCGGGTGATGCCACGGTAATCGTTCTAGCTGCTACTAACCGCCCTGAAACCTTAGACCCTGCTTTATTACGTCCTGGTAGATTTGACCGTCAAGTATTAGTAGATCGTCCTGATTTAGCGGGGCGTCAAAAGATATTAGAAATTTATGCTGCGAAGGTTAGATTAGATGTCGAAGTCGATCTCAAACAAATTGCGACTCGTACTCCTGGTTTTGCTGGTGCAGATTTAGCGAATCTAGTCAACGAAGCTGCTTTGTTAGCTGCGAGAAATAAACGTGAAACTGTAACTCAAGCTGACTTTAATGAAGCTATCGAAAGAGTTATTGCTGGTTTAGAAAAGAAAAGCCGAGTTCTTTCCGATCAAGAAAAGCAAATTGTCGCTTATCATGAAGTCGGTCACGCCTTAGTTGGTGCAGTGATGCCTGGCGGTGGAAAAGTTGCTAAAATCTCGATTGTGCCTCGTGGCATGGCTGCTTTGGGTTATACCTTACAAATGCCCACAGAAGACCGCTTTTTAATGTCAGAATCCGAGTTAAAAGACCAAATTGCTACACTTCTAGGGGGTAGAGCAGCAGAAGAAATTATCTTTAATAGCATTACTACAGGAGCAGCCAATGATTTGCAACGGGCTACCGATTTAGCCGAGAGAATGGTTACTACCTATGGCATGAGTAAAATTTTAGGTCCTTTAGCCTATGAAAAAGGACAGCAAAATAACTTTCTCGGAGATGGGATGATGAACCCGCGTCGTATGGTTAGTGACGAAACTGCCCAAGCGATCGATGAAGAGGTTAAAGGTATTGTCGAAGAAGCTCATCAACAAGCTTTAGCTATCCTCAATCATAACCGAGATTTACTCGAACAAATTGCGGCGCAAATTCTGGAAGTAGAAGTTATTGAAGGTAAAAAATTACAATCTTTTCTAGAGCAAGCTCAACTACCAGAAAAACACTCGACTCCAGTTTAAGTAAAGTATTTTCTAAAGAGACTAAACGGTTACAATATTAAATATAAAACCAGATCTAAAACCTATGAACGACAATGCGACTGAACAAGAGCGTTCTACGGAAAAAGTAGAGCTATCGATTCATCTAGACTCAGAAGTTCTAGAACAACTACAACATTTAACCAACGATCCTAGTAAAACTATCGAAGTTGCGCTCAAACAGTGGTTAAAAGGAGAAAGAGAAGTTAGTAGCGATTTGACACGAACTTTTAGACGTAATCCACCTTTGCCACCTAGAGGAGAATGGAACGACTAAAAAAAATACAACACTCAACAAAATTGTTAATCTAATTATGACAATTAAAAGTAGTAATTAGATATTGCTTTAAACGCCTCAACTTCTGTCTATATTGAAACTTTAATCACAAAATGGTTAAAATATGCGGTTCTGAAATATTCCTATCGAGGATATCTATAGGTTATAGTTTCAAGGAAGAGGTTAAAATTTTGACCGTGAGGGATGCTCTCGGTTAAAGAGCATATCCAATCACGGTGTTGACCAAACCCTAATTGACCTGCCGATGTTTACTGGATTGAATTCAGAGCTTAGTAATAATAACGCTGCTCCAAAAGTAACTAACTCAATAAGTTGGCAAGACTTGGGAGCAGAATTAGTTTTTACTCAAGACAATTCTGGTAAATATCTCGCTTTTTGGTGGGCTAAAGCTCTCGAATATAAATTAGATAGCCAAAAGTTAGTTGGCTCTTCTTACCAAGATATTTTTGCGCCCTTAGACAAAGAAGCATATATTAGCAAAATCAGAAGAGTTCTCGAACGCCGACTTCCCGAACAGTGTTACTGTTTGTTTCAATATCAAGAAGCTTCTTTTCCCCTAGAATTAGTTATCAGCCCGATTTTACCTGCAACGGGAGAGCCGACAAAAGTTTTAGTTATGGGACATTTACTCAGTGAAACTGAGATGTTTCCCTTGAGTAGCTCTAATTCGCCAATTCCAATTTATAGTTATCAAAAAATTCTGACTCAGATCGCTCGCCAAATTCGTCTTAGTCTTAATTTAGAGACAATTTGGCAACAAACTGTTGATAGTTTGGGTGAAGTATTTTTGGTAAGTCGCTGTTTAATCTTATCTTACGATTTGAAGTCTCACAAATTAAAAGTTCAGGCAGAATATCATCAGCCAGAGCTAGCTTCAATTCTAGATCATACCATTAATTGGCAGGCAGAACCCTATTTTGAGCAAGTTCTCAACTCTCGTAGCCCGATCGCCCTTGATCGGATTGTTACTGATTCTTTTGAGTCTAAATCGGTGTTAGTGGCAGCTACTTCTTACAACAATGAAAGCAATGCGATTATTTGGTTGCAACAATGCGATCGCCACAGGAGTTGGACAACTGCAGAAATTGAATTAGTTAAAGAATTAGCCGAACATGTGGGAACGGCGATCGCTCATGCCAAACTTTATCAAGAGTTAGAACTAGCTAGTATCCAAGCTGAAGAAGCTAATCGTCTCAAAAGTGATTTTCTCGCTAATACCTCCCACGAGTTACGGACTCCCCTTAATGGGATTATTGGGTTTTTAAAGTTGTTGCTAGAAGGGATGGCAGATAATCCAGAAGAACAACGAGAGTTTATTAATGAAGCTTACAAATCTTCGATTCATCTACTCAATCTGATCAACGATATTCTCGATATTGCCAAAATCGAAGCTGGCAAAATGGAATTGGACTTAACCGAAATCGAATTAGATGAATTGTTACAAGATGTGGATAATTTGATTCGGACTCAAGCTGAACAAAAAAATCTCAGTTTTCAAATTAAATCTCCTGCAACTCTGACGCCCTTGATGATTTATGGCAACTATCAACGATTACTCCAAATTATGTTGAATCTGGTGGGTAATGCGATTAAATTTACCCACGAAGGCGGAATCATCATTACTGC
Source organism: Xenococcaceae cyanobacterium (assembly GCA_051155735.1). Taxonomy (GTDB): domain Bacteria; phylum Cyanobacteriota; class Cyanobacteriia; order Cyanobacteriales; family Xenococcaceae; genus JASJCP01. The sequence continues at coordinate 15,470 of DAXETX010000182.1, read as the reverse complement.
TGAGATAATCTCCAAAAAAACCCCAGGTACACCTCAAAATTTTCCTGGAATGGTCAAAATTAGCGTTGCTGATACAGGAATTGGGGTTTCTTTAGAAAAGCAAGATAAATTATTTGAAAATTTCTTTCAAGTCGATGGTTCACGCACTAAATCTTATGGTGGAACAGGTTTAGGTTTGGCAATTTCCCAAAAACTGGTAGAAGCGATGGCAGGGACTATTTCTTTTTACAGCATGGGAGAGGGATTAGGCTCTACAGTTACCTTCACTGTGCCTCTAACTCATCTGCCAGTGCTAAAAACAGTCTAAAAATCCGATTTTTCCCCGAAACTTTAGCTATAAGCCTAAATATTCGCTCTTACTAGTCTTTACTAGTTAATTAATCTGGCAAAGCTACCTAACACTAATTCAGTTCTGTTGTCTAGGATGCACTTTAATCAAGCTATTCCCGATATTCTAGAGAAAAAGAGAGTTGAAACTTAAAAATAGTTCCTCTTTTATTCTAATAAAGTTTACAATAGTTAATAGATTAGTGTATTCTGATAGATATAAAATCGAACGATTAACTAATTTTAGACACCAGTCGATTCATCATCCCATAGGCTCACCAGCATTCGGGCTAAGGATTAAAACCAAATCTCAGCTAAACCAAAACTTTTAATCTAGCTACTATCATCAAAACCTAAATTTTTAATATAACTACAACTTGATTGGGAGCAAAAAGCTTTCTTTGAGAAGAAAGTGCTGATCGAAATCAAACAACTTCTAGAGTCCATCAATAGAAATTCTTAACTCTCCGACAATTATCATGAAATTATCGCCAAAATCTAACGATTTAGTCCGAAGTTATCTCAAAGAAATTGGTCGCGTGCCACTCCTCACTCATGAAGAGGAGATACTTTATGCTAAAAGAGTTCAGAAAGAAATCGCTCTGACTAAAATTCGCGAATCTTTAATGGAAAAATTGGGTCAAGAACCGACTCAGGAAGAGTGGGCGCAAGCAGCAGATTTATCAGTATTAGAACTAGAAACAATTGTCGAAGCAGGAGAAGCAGCTAAACGTAAAATGATTGAGGCAAATCTCCGTTTAGTCGTGTCGGTTGCCAAAAAATATCTCAAACGCAACTTAGATTTATTAGATTTGATTCAAGAAGGCACGATTGGGATGCAACGGGGAGTAGAAAAATTCGATCCGACCAAAGGATATCGTTTTTCAACCTATGCCTACTGGTGGATTCGTCAAGCGATTACTAGAGCGATCGCCGAGAAAGGTCGGACAATTCGTCTGCCGATTCACATCACCGAAAAACTCAATAAAATCAAAAAAGCCCAAAGAAATCTCGCTCAACAAAAGGGAAGAACTGCAACTATCTCAGAACTAGCAGAAGAACTCGATTTAACCCCAAAGCAAGTTCGAGAATATCTCGAAAAATCCCGTCAGCCTATCTCACTAGATGTCAGGGTTGGTGACAACAATGACACCGAATTAGGAGATATGTTAGAAGATTTTGGGCAATCTCCAGAAGATTATGCTGTCTCTTCTTCCTTAAAACGAGATTTAGAAAAATTAATGTCTAATTTGACCCCGCAGCAGCGAGAAGTAATCTCTTTACGATTCGGTTTAGCTGATGGTAAACCTCTAACTTTGGCAAAAATTGGTGATTGCTTAAACATTAGTCGTGAAAGAGTCCGACAAATTGAAAGAGAAGCACTTGCTAAATTACGCAAGCAAAAAACCGTGATTCGTGAATATCTCGCTAGTTAAACGCGCAGCAAAATCAGACTGCTACCTCAGCACTAATTTTATGTTTCTGGTCAAACAAGAACCATGAAAATCGTAACGATTGAAGTTCGGTTCTACTAACAACAAAAGGGCAAAAAAACTGTTAGATTGATTAAGAAACATTACTAAGGTAGCAAATCACCAATTAAACTCTAATTTTGCTAATCTTTAACTTTTATTAGGAGGTCACAGGTGAACCAAGAAAATCGCCCGCAAAGCATTTTTGGCAATAGTGCGGAAATCAACCACTTATGGCAATATGTTCAGTCCCTTAGCCCAGAAACCATCGCGCAACTTTCTCGACCCGACTCTCAAGAAGTTTTCCAGGTAATGGAAAGAAACATTATTGGCTTATTGGGTAATCTCCCACCAGAACAATTTGAAGTATCAGTTAGTACTAGTCGAGAACATCTCGGAAAACTTTTGGCATCAGCTATGATGAGTGGCTATTTTCTGCGTAACGTAGAACAGCGCATGGCTTTTGAAAAATCTCTACAAGGTATAGATAGCAATTTACAATCTGAGTAGATTTGCTTATTTAACTATTACTAATAGTCAGTAACTATCTATGTCTGAAATGTTATCTGCAAGTCCTCATAAAATTATTGGTGTGGGAGTGATTCGCAATCATCGTGCCGAAATACTAATTGATCGAAGAAGACAGTCAGGAGAAATGGGGGGATTGTGGGAATTTCCAGGTGGCAAAATCGAACCTAATGAAACAGTAGAAGAATGTATCAGAAGAGAAATTAAAGAAGAATTAGGTATTGAGGTAGCAGTAGGCGATCGCTTAGTGACTATCGACCACAACTACACAACATTTAATCTAACTTTATTTGTCCACCATTGTCAGTATTTATCGGGAGAGCCTCAAACTATCGAATGTGACGAAGTGCGGTGGGTAACACTTGAGGAGATTGAGCAGTACACATTTCCCCAAGCTAACACTAAAATTATCGATATGTTAAAAAGGCAAGAAATGCCTGTAGAATAAAATGCCTGTAACTAATGCTCCCGATAATCTCGTCATTCGAGAATTTACAATTTCTAAACAAATTAAGTTATTTCGCTCACTTCAAGATGCTAAGTTAACTGGCTATTTAACTTTTATTCATCCTCTGCAACAAACTAAGTGGTATTTTACTTTAGCTCAAGGGGAAGTTTTGTACGCTACTGGGGGAAAACATCCTCTAAGACGCTGGCAAAGAAATGTGACGGCATTACTTCCTGAGCTAGATTACGATTTAGCTACTGTCTATCAGCAAGTAGAAAATTTAGCCTCTAACGGTATTTTAAGCCAGAATGAGGTAGTACAACTAGGTCAACCTTCCTGGGAATACAAAATACTGCATTCCTGGGTAGAAAATCAAGAAATTACGGTTGAGCAAGCTCAAAACTTGATTGAATCGACTATTGCCGAAATTTTATTCGATATTACGCAGGGAATGGAGGTTATTTGCCAATTTGAGTTAAATAACTCTTTATTACCCTTATTACCTCCTATTTCCCTAGCCTCAGTAATTCCTGAAACCGAAAAACAGTGGCAAGAATGGCAGAAAGCGATGATTGCGGATCGCTCTCCTAACTTAGCCCCAGTTATTTTACAAGCTAAAGAATTAAAGGAAAGAACCGCATCAAGAGTTTATCAAGATTTGTACAATCTGTTAAGTGAAGAGCGAACCTTAAGGGATATAGCGGTAATCAAAAAGATTCCGCCTTTAAAAGTAACGCAATTTTTTCTGCCTTATATTCAGTCAGGAGTCATGGGATTAGTAGAAGTGGCAGATTTACCGCAACCGACAATTATCAATCGCGTTTTAACTCCAGTTGACAACAGACAACAACCATTAATTGCTTGTGTTGACGATAGTCGGATGATCACAGCGATGATCGAGCAAATTCTGGCGATGGCAGGTTATCGTTTTGTCGCAATTAATAACCCGACAGAAGCAATTACGCGTCTGAATAAATGTCAACCCGATCTAATTTTGCTCGATATTTTTATGCCTCAAATAGATGGCTACGAACTTTGTGGGCAACTTCGTCAAGATCCCAATTTTAAAGAGACACCAATTATTTTTCTCACTAGTAGCGACAGCGTAATCGATCGCATTAGAAGTAAAATGGTGGGCTGTTCGCAATTTCTGCAAAAAACAGTAGATGCAGATAAGTTACTTTATACGATTGCTCAGCATTTATCATCTGAAGTATCAGAGCTATAAAAGTTGAGTGAGCCAACATGAAAGATCACATCTTAGTTGTGGAAGATGAAGCGAAACTAGCACAGTTTATCAAGCTAGAGTTGGAATATGAAGGTTATGAAGTAACGGTGAATCAGGATGGCTTATCAGGAATTGCTACAGCTAGAGAAACTAATCCTAACCTAATTTTGCTAGATTGGATGTTACCAGGCATTTCAGGCATCGAAATTTGTCATCGCCTACGGCAAACGGGGAATAAAGTACCAATTATTTTATTAACGGCTAAAGATGAGATTGGCGATCGCGTTACAGGACTAGATGCTGGTGCTGATGATTATATCATTAAGCCATTTAGTATTGAAGAGTTATTAGCCCGAATTAGAGCTAATTTACGGCGCAATCAAGAAGCAGATCTTAATTCATTACAATTTAGCGATTTACGTTTAGATCGCTCTTCTAGAGAAGTTTATCGCGGGAATCGTTTTATCGAATTAACCGCTAAAGAGTTTGATTTACTAGAGTATTTAATCTCGCATCCCCGTCAGGTGCTAACCCGCGATCAAATTTTGGAACGTGTTTGGGGATATGATTTTATGGGAGATTCTAATATTATTGAGGTTTATGTGCGTTATTTACGTCTTAAGTTAGAAGCGCAGCACGAATCGAGATTAATTCAGACTGTACGTAGTGTAGGCTATGTGATGCGAGAGGACTTTAAATAACTTCGGGAATAGATAAATTAATCTCCCCAAAGTAGAGGCTAAAAGCTACTAAAATATTATCTAAGAATTTAACTAGCCATTTACTATCTTCGATGGAAGAGGATTCATAAACCGAAAACAATAAACCTAATCTTTGTTCTAAATCTTGTTTAGCATGAGGCGAAATTAGAATGACTTTGATTAATAAAGCTGTAGTTTGAGTTGTTCCTAAGTTCATAATTAACTCAATCAATTGATAATGGTCATTTTGGCGCGTTGTATCAAGTACCAAAAATCTTAATAATCTTTGGCAAGTTTGTAAAATTAAACTATTGGTACAAGGCTGGGAATCAGAATGATAACAAATATCCTCAAGTACTTGTTTCAATTTTGCTTGTATCGGATATTTATTCGTAGTTGGTTGCTGAATTCCTAAGATTAAATATTGATATAAACATTCTTTAAAAATTTTATAAGATTTAATAAATTTAAGTTCGATTAAAAATTTCTTAGCAGTTTGATAAATTGTTCCTGTATCATTAGTTTTATTAAGATACTGTTTGAGAGTTCTTTTTAAATCTGTTTCTCCGAGTAGAGTCGGATTTTCTACCCTTTTCATAAATTTGCCTGCTCTATTAGATAGCTGTTTAGCACGAGCTATTTGAACTAATCTTGAGCGATAAATCATGTGTTGTGCTAATTGTAACTCAAAACTTTTTTGGCGTTTTTGTTGTAAATTAATTACTAAATTAGTCGTACCTGGAATATGCTCTTTGCCTAAAAGCACTGCCGAATAAAGATAAGGATAATGAGGTAGTAAATCACTAATTAAAGCTAGCTCATCGAGTTTGATTATCGGACTAGTATTGATAAAATTGGCGATCCGTTTTAATTTTAAAAATTCGTCAGTATTGCTAAAAGTTTTAACTAAGTTAAAGAGTTTTTGCCTAGTACGATTAAGGTATTTTACTTGAGCTAAATTGTTAGGCTCGAATAATTCAACTAATTTTAGTATGTAAGCATAATTTTCAGTTTTTTCTTGCCAAGAATCAATTAAAATATGACAACAATAATTTAAAACTTGTAAAAAAAACTCTTCTTTATGTTTGGAAAAGATTATTGTTTCCAAAATATGGCAAATTTCGGAATTGGGATGTCTTAATTCTAAAAATAAATAGCGAAATTCTACAAGCATTTCTGAAGGAGACTTACTTGCAACCGAATTACGCAGATATTCATAAATTACTTTTTCTGGTTTAGCCTGTTGCCAAACAAGATTATCTGGGGATTTAGCCACGAATAAAGTATAAGCTTAAGAGGTTATTCCTTTTACCCTATTATAACCTTGAAAAATTATTTGCCATGATAGAGATGAAAACCGCTATAAACACTTAAAGCAAATCGATTCTTAACTACTAAAGGTATCAAGTATAAATCGCAATAAAAATTTAATAAATAATTTTAACTAGAGATAAATCGACTTTGCCAAAATAAATACTAAAAACTATTTGTAGCTTTTCTAAACAATTAATCAACCAAATCAATTCTCCTCTGGGAAAAGTTTCATAATGAGTAAAAAGAATCGCAAATCTTTGTTCTGAATAAGGTTTTACTTTAGGGCAAATTAAAACTAATTTTAATAGTATTGCAATAACTTGTGTTGTTCCCAAGTTACTAATAAGATCGATGAACAAGTAATGCTCAGGATTTTTTTTACTGTCAACTATTAATAATTTTAATAAATGAGAGCAAGTCCGTAGTAAGGTAAACTCATCTAATTTACGGTTTTCCACATCGGGAATAATTTCTTGCAAACACTGATAAATTTTAGGATTAAGTTTAGTGCTACAATATTGAGAATTTAATCCTAGAGTTAAATATTCATAAAAATCATTTTTAAACTCTCTATAAGATTTTAAATCAGCAGTACTGTCTAAGAAGTTGTGAGCTAAATCTTTATAAGTATAGTTTTGATTAACTTTACCCAAATACTGACGTAGAGTACTATCGAGTTTGCGATCGCTCAGAAGAGTTGGATTCTTTACTGGTTGAATCGGAGATTTAGCAAAAAAGTTATTATTAGATATAGTAGCCTGACGACCAATTTCTGATAGTCTAGCTCGATAAGTTACATATTGAGAAAGCTCAATTTCGTAACGCCGTTGAATTTCTTTCTGAATAGTTTTAATTGTTTTTTGAAACTCATAACTGCTATCTTCGTTTAATAAACAGTGTTGATGTAAGAAAGGATAGCGTTGAATTAAATCTCCGACAGATTCAGTTGTTTCAAAACTAGGTTTTTTTTGATTTTGAATGATTAAGTTGCTGAGGCGTTTAAGTCTGATATACCGCTCTGTTTTTTGAAAGTTTTTAACTAATTGTCTTAATTTCCTCGATGACTTAGTATGAGCCGAGCCAGGAGGTAAAGCTAAATCCAATTGAGCAATTAGTAAAGGAATCTTATTTCTCAAACTTGGCTGCTGATACCAATAATTTATAATCATTTGGCAGCAACTATTTAAGAACCAATAGAAATCTGACTCTAACTTAATTGATTCAACAATTGTTTCTAAAGCTAGACGTATTTGAGGATTTTCGTAGCCTATTCCTTTAATAAACAAGTTACGAAATCTTTCAATTACTTTCTCTGAACTATCTTGTTGCAAGCATTCTTGCCAATGACAGTAAATAATCTGTGATTGTTCTTTAATCAGTTGCGAACGAGATTTGATTTTACTAATTCCTAGCATATTTTGCACTACTCTTATCGTATCTAGGGAAATTCAAAATGTAAAGTAGGTTTGGCTCAAATACTTTCAGTTGTCTTTATAATACAATTATATTTTACTAATTTTTATGAAATTTTTATCAAGATGATTAATTAATAAAATTAGTATATTTACTAGCTTTTGATTGGAAAAAACTGCCAAAATATTCCTATTATTCAGTATAAATAAGGGATAATAGCAAGCTTTTAAAAGTGACTAACCCAAAACTTCAGTAGTTAAACCAATGACCCTTAATCTATCTTTGGCAGAACTCAGTAAAATTTTTGCTGATAATTTAATCAATTTCAGTCTAATCGATGAATGCAACTCCCCAATTAGTATTACGACAGATACCCGTACTCTGAAACCTGGAGCAATTTTTGTCGCTTTAGTAGGAGAAAATTTTGATGGACACGATTTTGTGACTGATGCAGTAGCTAAAGGTGCAGTAGCAGCTATTGTTTCGCGTCAGTTACCAGTTAACATATCTCAACTGATTGTTGCCGATACATTACAAGCTTATCAGCAGCTAGCCCGTTGGTGGCGCGATCGCCTAGATTTACCTGTAATTGCGGTGACTGGTTCGGTGGGTAAAACTAGCACTAAAGAATTAATTGCTAGTGTATTGGGGACGCGAGGTAAGGTACTAAAAACTCAAGCTAATTATAATAATGAAATTGGTGTACCGAAGACTTTGCTGGAAATTTCTCCTGAAGCTGATTATGCAGTGATCGAAATGGGAATGCGAGGCGTAGGAGAAATTGCTTTACTCACAGAGATTGCTCGTCCGAATATTGGCGTAATTGTTAATGTCGGTACGGCTCATATTGGTCGTTTAGGTTCGCGAGAAGCGATCGCTAATGCCAAATGTGAACTGCTAGCACAGATGCCTCCATCTAGCATCGCAGTCTTAAACTATGATAATCCTTTACTGCTAAAAACCGCAGCAACAGTATGGCAAGGAAAAACTTTGACTTATGGCTTTACTGGGGGCGATCTTCAGGGTAAATTGCTCGATGCTGCAACTTTAGCCGTAGCAGGAAAGCGTTTACCCCTACCCTTACCAGGAATCCATCACGCCAGTAACTACTTAGCAGCGATCGCTGTTGCTCAAGCTTTAGAGATCAATCTCACACCCCTAACTGCTGGGATTAGGGTTAACTTACCTCAAGGGCGATCGCAACGCTATCAATTAGCTCAAGATATCATCTTACTCGATGAAACATATAATGCGGGGTTTGAATCAATGGTAGCTGCCCTAAAAATGCTCAAAGAAACCCCTGGTAAAAGACATATCGCGGTATTGGGTACGATGAAAGAATTAGGAGAACACTCCGCAATATTGCATCAGCAAGTAGGAGAAACAGTTAAAGAACTAGCGATCGATTATCTCTTGGTATTAGCAGACGAACCAGCAACAGAAAAAATCATTATAGGTGCAACAGGAATCCCTGGAGAATGTTTCTTAGAGCGACAAGATTTAATTGCCAGACTAAAGGCAATAATGCAAGAAGGCGATCGCATTTTGGTTAAAGCGTCTAATTCCGTTGGTTTAAATCAAGTAGTTAGAGAGTTACAAGCTTAAATATTTAAGGTGTTAAAGGTTTGTAACTGATTCAACTTAGCTGCTAATTTCCCTTGAGTGATTAATTCTGTGGCTAAGTTTAATCCTTGGTTGAGATCGGCACAAATCCCTAAATGCCATAGATAAAAACCGCCATTCAAAATAGCACTAGGGGTTAGTTCGGTAGATTTTCCTTGAATCACAGCTTGGATTGCTTCTATAGCCTGTTGTTCTGAGGTTAATTCGAGATCGCTACCGTCAAGATTGTAGTCTCTAGGATGAATAATTAAACGCTCAAACTCCCCTGCTTGACTACTGCCAATAATCGCAGTACGGTTACGCGATAAATCGCAACTTCCCTCTAAACCTTTGACTGTAGTGGATTGTTTTACGCCTCTGATCTCAAAGGTATCTCGAATGTTTTTTTCCGTAGGAGGATGGACGAAACCACAAATAATCGGGATAACTTCTTTAACAGGAGACCAAATTAACTCGATAGTAGCAAAAGGGGGACGCTTACCAATTTGTTCGCGATAGGGAACAAGACTCTGGGCTTCGGGAAAATGTAGCGGAAGATAAACAAAAGCAATTTTGGTTTGCAAAAGACAAGTTTCTAGATCGGCTAGTGCTAAACCCGAAAAGTCAATGCTCAATTGTTGCCAAATTTTTCCTAAGGACAGACCATATTTAGTAGGCATACAATCGCCACCATGAAGGATTACAGGGATCTCTACTGTTGCGAGGATTAAAGCGGTAATAGGCATGACAGGAACAGTACGAGAGCGTCCATCATAAGGATTACCAAAGCAGACGGGAGTTTTATTTCCTGTTAAGTGAGCGATACTAATTTTTTTACCTAAAAGGTGATAAGCATCGAGCATCCCCGCTAACTCTTCACTAGTCGGGCGTTTGATGCGATGAGCGATCATAAATGCTCCAATTTGGGCTGGAGTTGCTTGCTGCTGTAACATCATTAAAGTCGCCTGGGTTGCTTCTTCACGAGTCAAAGACTTGCTAGTGTGAGTGCCACTACCAACTTTTTTTAATAGTTCTCGAAACCGATCGCTCATGAGTAATCAATAAACTTAAATTAATAAAAACTAGCCAACTTGGACGTTGCTAAAAGATTATGGGTGAGGTTTTGCTGTACCAAATTGCAGAAATGGGCGATGGGGGGAATTTGTAAGCGATCGCTGGTAGTGACTAAAACCACTTGACGGGAAAAAGTTTGCGGTTGGCGCGAACTAACTGTCAGCGACTCCGACATTTCAGGAGGTTGCAATAAGGGGCGTATTGCTAGAGTCGGATCGTTCAACGAATCAATCAAGGCGCTGTGAGGCAAAAGGGCTAAGATATCTCCTTGTCTAACTACGCCCCGAAAGGCATCGAGAGTATTTAGCTCCATGATTGTTTTTAATTCCATATTTTGACGGTTAAACCATTCTTGCACTAATCGCTGCATCCCATAGCCATCTTTAAAAACCACCTGGGGATAGTTAGCCAATTCCCAAAGAGGTACTGAATTATAACTAGTTAAAGGATGGTTCGCTGCCATTAATACTTCAATTTGCTCTTCATAAAGCACTTGAACACTCATTTCTCCTGAAGTTGTTAACAAACGATTATTCATCACAATCGCCACATCGATTAAACCATCTCGTAATACCTTAAGAGCGCGATCGCTTCCTAAAGCGGTAACTCTAAGTTGAATTTTGGGGTAATCTAAACAAAATTGCGGTAAAATAGGAGGTAAATAGTGAGCGCATACCGAATGAATTGCTGCAACGCACAATTCTGGCTGTTTACCAGCAATTAATTCTTGAGACTCCTGAGTCGCTTTGAGCCATTCTTGACAAATTTTCTGGGCGCGAGGTAGGAGTTTTTCGCCACCGACAGTTAACTTAGCTTGGGAAGTACGATGAAATAGATCGATGCCCAAATCCTGTTCTAAAGATTGAATTTGACGACTGATTGTAGATTGGGTTACGCCACATTTTTTAGCTGCCTGTCCAAAATTTCCCGTATCTGCCACTGCTAGAAAAGCCTGCAACTGCTCAATTCGCATAACACCCTGATGATACCTTTAATTTGCGCTACCCATATTATTTGTCGAACATAGCTAATTCCCAGAAACAATTTAGTATAAATCAAAACAAACCTCAGATAAATATTGCAACATACTGTTGCGCAATAAGATAAAAACACAACTTTCTTTAGCTAAGTTTGCCTTGAGGACAATCTCTCAAAATTGAGTGTAAGTTAGTGAGAATTACGAACTGAGTTAGTTGATTTATGACGCGATCCAACGAGCCAATTCCACCCACATTCCGCAACATCATTCCCTTATTGGTTAAAGTTTACGGGGAATCTACTGCCGAAACCTTAGTAAAACAATTATCCGAACTACTTAAACCCCATCTCCAACCAGCTAAAGCCGAAAATCTCGATAAATGGGATCAAAACAAAGTTATTTTGATTACTTACGGCGATAGTATTATTAGCAACGATCCCGAAAAGCCTCTAGTGACTCTTGATCGCTTCTTAAGTAAATATTTGCTCAAAACCATTACAGGAGTTCATATTTTACCTTTTTTTCCCTACAGTTCTGATGATGGCTTTGCGATTATTGATTATCTTCAAGTCAATCCTGAATTAGGCGACTGGCAAAATATTGAAACTATTGCTAGCAAATTTAACTTGATGGTAGATTTGGTGATTAACCATATATCCAGTAAAAGCTTGTGGTTAGAACAATATAAAAAACAAGAACCGCCAGGGTGTAACTATTTTATCGAAGTCGATCCTAAAACTGATGTCTCAGAAGTAGTCCGTCCTCGCAGTAGTCCTTTATTGGCAGAAATCGCCACCATTAAAGGAAAAAAATATTTGTGGGCAACTTTTGGTCACGACCAAATCGACCTCAATTTTGCTAATCCCGATGTTTTAAGCGAATTTATTAAAATTATCTTATTCTACGTTGAAAAAGGCGCGAAATATCTCCGACTTGATGCTGTCGGCTTTTTGTGGAAAGAAATTGGCACTTCTTGCATTCATCTGCCTCAAACCCACGCCATCATCAGAATTATTCGGGAAGTTTTGCAGCTGGTTAATAGCGATGTTGCCCTAATCACCGAGACAAATGTGCCTAATCGTGAAAATCTCAGCTATTTTGGCAATCGGGATGAGGCACACATGATTTATAACTTTAGTCTGCCACCTTTACTAATTAATGCTCTACTCCAAGGAAAATCCGATCATCTCAAAACCTGGATGATGAGTATGCCTCCTGCACCTATGGGTTGTGCTTACTTTAACTTTACTGCTTCCCATGATGGCATTGGTGTCCGTCCTGCGGAAGGATTACTAGCAGAAGCAGAATACCAGCAACTCTTAGATACGATGCAAAAATTTGGGGGCAAAATTAGTCTGAGGAGTCAGCCCGATGGCACTAAAAGCCCTTATGAAATTAATATCTCTCTATTTGATGCTCTCAAAGGGACAGTGAAAGGAGAAGATCAATGGCAGATTGAACGATTTATCTGTTCTCAAACTATTATGATGTCTTTAGAGGGCATTCCTGGATTTTATCTTCACAGCTTGTTGGCAACTCCTAACTACGAGGAAGGTGTTACCAAAACAGGAATTAATCGGGCGATTAATCGCTACCGTTGGAACTATCAAGAACTAGAACAACGTCTGGCTGATCCTACTTCCCCGCAAGCTATTGTTTTAACTGAATTGTGTCGGCGCATTCAAATTCGCCGTCGTCAGCCAGCTTTTCATCCTGACGCAACTCAATATACTTTACATCCTTTCAATAATGCTCTGTTTACCTTTTGGCGACAAAGTAGAGAGCGAGATCAAAGTATCTTCTGTATTTTTAATTTAAGCGATCGCCTGCAAGAATTACAACTATCTTCCCTTAATTTAGTCGTTATTGATGCTTGGTGCGATCTAATTAGTGGACAAAGTTTTGCGGATATTTATGATACTTTAACTCTTCAACCCTATCAATCTCTCTGGATTACTAATAAAAAGGATTAAGCAATGGCTTGTTGAAAACTAGCTAAGATTTTTGTCCAAGCAAAATTAGTTTTAGCACTTTCATAACCCTGTTGTGCCAAAAGTGTCGCCCAAGGGCGATCGTTAATTAACCTTTCGATTTGGGTTTTGAGGGTTTGAGCGTCTTCTGGCGAAAACAATAAACCAGTTTTTTCCGATTCTACTAACTCTAAAGCGCCTCCAGCAGCAGTAGCAATGATCGGGCGTTGGGCTAGTTGTGCTTCCACAATTACCCGCCCAAAAGGTTCTGGTTCGGTAGAAGTGTGAACAATCATGTCACAAGCTTTCATTAAAGTAGGTATGTCATTACGAAATCCTAACCAATGAACTCGACCTTGCAATTCTGGAGTAGCAGCTAAACTCTTTAAGGAAGCGACATATTCTTGTTCCCCGAATAAAGCATCTCCTACGAGCATAACGTGTACTTGCGGTAAATCTTTAACTGCTGATAATAAAATGTGTTGTCCTTTCCACGGTGAAAGCCGACTAAATAATCCGATTAGAGGAGCATCGTCAATTTTTAACTGAGTTCTAATTTGCTGCGCTGCTGCTACCGAAACTTGGTCAAAAGGCTCACTATGAAAGCCGTTATAAACAACACGGACTAGTTCTGCCTTGCCTCCAGCAGCGACAAAAGCTTTACCAGTTGCCTCAGAGTTAACAAGAACTCTAGTGGCAAATTGATTCGCCAGAATCACCGCTACTTGACGATTGAGACGACTAAAATGGTCAGCCGTGAGAATGTCATGTAAATACCATATGACAGGAGGGCTACCTCTCAAAGTTGCTAAAGCAGCACCAATAAAAGCTTTTTGAGAATTAGCTAAAATTAAATCGGAGTTTTTTGCTTCTTGTGTAATCTGTCCTGCTATTTTCCATAACTCTGGGATTGTGATCAAGGAGTTTAATCCGCCAGAAGTACGCAGATTAAGCATCGTTTCGGAGGCTTGAGTAATCTTAACTTCGACCCCTGCATTTTGTAAACGCAGACATAATGGACCATTCTTAAATAAAACTACTTTGCTGGTTTGAGCATAAGCTGTTGCTAAATCGAGCAAGCTTAATTCCGCACCGCCTAAGACAGCAGTATGATCGACAAAAAGAATTTTCGGTTGTTTTTTGACTACCTGCTGCGACAAATTTTGGTGATGAGTCTCCTGAGAAATTTTTGACATTAACTTTGCAAGGATAAACGAGTTACTTTACGTTGTATATAGTCTTTCACTAACGGCGCGAGGATATATGCATAATTAGACTTAGTTATCAGCGATCGCCGTTGCAGATTATCTAATGCCTCTAATAGTTTGATTTTAGATGTTGGCTGTTCTAATTTAGCCATTAAAGTCTCAAAATTTTTAGTCTTACAGTCTATTGCTAACCAATGAATAATCTCTTTTTCGAGACGTGATAGATAATTAAGTTCAAAACGCAGCAAGTTATCTATTTCTTCAAAGGAGACAATATTTTTGATCGACTCATTAACATTGATTTCAGACAATTTTTTGAGATTATTAGCCACAATCTTGAGCAGTTGCGGATTATAAAGATAATACTGGCAAATATCAGACCACTTTAACGGAAAATAGATATTATCAAAATCTGGAGCAAAAATACTATCGCTCAAAGTTTCGTTAAACTGACCTAAACTCAAGCAACGGACTTGATTTGGCTCATAGTAGTCTAGCAGTTTAAGATGAACTCTACTAGTTAGTACTAACAAAGTCTGGTTTTTGGTGGTAATAATTGAGCGAATTAATTGTCCATACTGCTCGTAACCTTGACGATAGTAAATTGTTGAATCTTTACGTTCGAGTATTTCTTGCAGTTCATCTAAAATTAACAAGCATTTGTATTGCTGTAGATAAGAAATAAGTTCTACCAACAAATCTGCCGATGAAATGGATTCTTCGTTATATTGAGCAATCAAAGGAGAATCGAAAACCTCAAGACAGATTTTTAGCAGCGTTTTTAAAGAAGGAGCATCTTGAGTAGATAGCCAAATAACATAGTCAAATTGCTCTTGTTGTTTGTAAGCGAATTTGGTAGCTAAAGTAGTTTTACCAGAACCAATCATCCCAGTTATCGCAATACAACGACAGCGTTCATCCTCACTCCATTGGACTAAAGTGTTAATATCATCATCCTTTTCTAATAAGTGAGAAACATCTGGGGCGGTTGTCCAATTAGTTTTATTAGTTACTTTTTTAATTGCGGTTTTTTCTGAAAAACTTTGATGGCTACTTTTGTCCGTTGATGGCGAAGAAGCAATGATTATTCGCTTAATAAAAGCGACAAAGTTACTTTTATTTATTTGTTGGTTAAAAGCTTGAGAAATTAGTTTCCATAATTCACAGCCTGCACTTTTAATATATTCCGATTCATAATTATATTCT
>DAXETX010000181.1:0-3611 GCA_051155735.1 Xenococcaceae cyanobacterium | reverse complement strand
CTGGGCTAGCACTTTTTCCATGTCATCTAATTCTACTGACATCATAAAAGTCCCTCGTCCTCTATTCGACCGTTTGAGGGATATTGCTATTTATGCTGCTTAATTGGATAAAGTCGAGTTTAGGTAATGTCCTTATTTAATCCGTAAACAACTCGCTGTTTTTGAAATACTTCCGTGCCTTCTACTTCAATGCCTTCTTTCCAAGCTTGAGTGATGGCTTTCTTATCGGCTCTAATCTCGACCTTTTCATAGCGATACTCTTCGGGTAAATCTTGAGTCGGGATTAACACTTCGCAGCTTGGAGGATTGGTTTGAATTTTGATAGTTCTAGACAAACCTTCCGTTTTAATAGCGATCGCTCCTGCCTCGTATAGTTTGATGATGGTTTTATCGATGGTTTCTTTTTTACTTTTAAGTCGCTCGATGGCTCGATTATGAAGTTCGACGAGATATTGTTTTCTAGAAGCGATCGCTTTGATTTCAGCATCAATCTGTTCGGCAACTTCAGCCACGGCATCGATGGCTACTTCTTGGTCGGATTTGTGCTGTAAAAATGAGGTAGTTAAGACTTCAATATCCGACTCATCTTTGGTTTGTTTGAGTAGATTCCATAATTCAACTGCTCGCTTGGAACTATACTTTAGAACTTGAGTAGCTAGGCTCATTTTTCTCCTTCTTAATATTGACTATTGATGCAGGTATGAAAGTAATCGCGTTCTTGCTCAATTCTGGCAATTAAAGACTTGAATGATTCGATATTATTATCTTGAGTTTGTTGGTTACATTGAGATGTATTTCTAGGTATTTCTTTATTTGAATTTGTTTTTAGATTGGTTTTCATTTGGCAATTATTGGTTAGTTTAGTTAGCCAATATTCGGGGCGGTAGCCCTATACTGCGATCGAGGTTAAGGATTAAATAACTGCTAAATCTAATTGCCGAATTAATTTAAATTATTGAGCCATATACAAGCTCCATATAAGATTTGGGTATGGCACTTTATCTCTTTATTTTTGCTATATTTATAATTATGAATGTTGGTACAAAAGCACATTAATCCACTTACTTTATTTTCTCTAATTAGTTTGGCTAAATGTAAAATTCGATTGAGATAAACCATTTCCCAGAGTTCTAGGGTGGCGATTTTCTTTTCTCTATAGGCTTTTAGTATTTTCCACAGCCACGAACGATATGACATTAAAGATTCTTCCAGAGAATCAACTTTAAAAACAGCATTACTATTGGGTTGATGAGAAAAAGGATTACCCAGACCAATTAGTTCTGGATTCCCACTTTTTCTACCGCAGAAAATTATGTCAGGTCGGGTTAATAAGGCGCGATTGTACTTAAGAATGTCGATTGGCATAATCAATTAATAACAGTTGAATTAATTTCACCAATCGGGGATAGCGATAGCTATCTATACGAGCTATTTTAAGTAATCGAATAGACTTGCTTGATGTACTTTCGGCACTGACTTTTTATTATTTAAAGCCTTATTAACAATCGTATTAGTAACATTTTCAATCAAATAGGACAATAGTACCAAGGAGCGTAGAGGGCGAATTGGAACAGTGCAGATTCAAGTAGATCGTGATTAATATCGATGCCAATAGCACAGAGATTATAGTTACTTTGAGTTAATAGCATAGACCCCGTACCTACGGCTGGTTCGTTGACTGTTTTGATGCGAGCTAGCTTACCTCTAGGGGAATCGGAGTCAAGGATTTTGCTAATAAATTCGGACACCACCATAGGAGTTGGGAAAAATCCCGTCGCTTGCTGTGCCTTTTTTCCTGAGATTTGGGGCAGGATTCTACCAAAGTAGTCGTAGGGAAACATCAGCAGATAGGAGAGATCGAATAATTGGTACAGTCGCATCGATGCTCCTTCACAACCTTGGGCTTCTTCGGGTAATTTTTGGTAACCAGGATGTCCCAAACCAAATAATAGCCAGTGTAGAAAGTACCTTAAATAACTCCAGCTACTCCAACTGTTCCAGCCACCAGATACGGGAATGGCATCCAAGCAGTCGAGCAACATTTTCTCTGCTTGTTCGTTATAGCTCCAGTTAATCTGAGGTATTTCTCTATCTGGTAGGGTATGTTCGATGACAAATTTAGGGATTGCTTCTGGTTTTCTATTTTCTATTAAGGAGATCGCCTTTTCCAATCTCCAACGCTCCCAAGCTACTTCGGGCAGCATTTGGCAATCTTTCCAGTATTGCCATCTACCCCACATCAAGTTTTCAGTTTGTGTTAGGTAAAGAAAGAGCCAGCCGTGCTTTAAATCTCTTTTCAGATGGGGGTCAAGTTTGTTCGGTTTCTGAGCTTGATAATGTCGCCAAAGCTGTTGCTTTTCGTGAGGACTAAGAGGGGTTTTCATTGTTTTGAGAGAAATCCTAAGTTTTCCACTCAATAGCGTTAGCTTATCTACAAAGCAACTCTTAAAACTATTACGAGGTTTGTGCTTCGTCAAATGTCTAAAACAAGGCGACAATTGTTAGAATATGATTGGAGTTGGAGCTAGGAGAAGAAATTGTGGTTTATCAAGCAGTAGGTCAAACGCTAGGTTTAGATTCTCCGACGGTAAGTAATTTCGATCTAATGATGCTCACTCGTCAGGGAGTTCCAAGAGCAGCAATTGATGCTTTGGCTAATTCCTTGCACTTATCTGTTTTGGAGTTAACTAAATACCTGCACGTTTCTGAAAGAACTCTACAGCGTTACAGTCCCGACAAAAACCTTTCTACCGAACTGTCGGATCGGGTGCTTCAGATAGCTAAGGTTTATGCCAGAAGCCTGGATGTATTTGAAGAGCCAGAAATTACATCTGAGTGGTTAAAACAACCAAACGTAGCTTTAGGAAATATAGCTCCCATAGAATATTTGGATACCTCAAGTGGAGTTGAAATAGTTCTCGACGAACTGACGAGAATTGAGTACGGGGTCTTCTCTTAAAATGCTGCTGTATCGAATTTCTAAGAGCAAGTATGCAAACGATCTTAGTGGGGAAGGAGCAAGAAGGGCAGGTGGACGCTGGAATTATAAAGGAACAACCGTAGTATATACTGCCGATTCAACCGCACTGGCTACTTTAGAAACGTTAGTTCACTTTCCTCTAAATTTAACACCCAAAAACAGAGCGATCGCTACTATCGATTTACCCGACGAACTGCCAATAACAACTATCGATTTAGCAGACTTACCAGATAATTGGGCTACCTATCCCGCACCAAACCAGTTGGCAGAAATAGGAAATGATTGGGTTCTAAAACAAGAAACGGTTGCCCTCTGCGTACCGTCTTCGATTACTCCTAACGCTGAAGGACGCAATTATATCTTGAATCCAGCCCATCCCGATTTTGTAAGAGTAAGAATTATTAGGATAGACGAATATAGGTATGACAGCCGATTGTTTGAAAGATAAGGGGAAGAGGATGGAATACAAAGGTTATGGCTCTTCTGGAATTCCCGTGGTAAGCACTAGATATGGGTAGGGCTGTTTCATTCTCAAATAAATCAAACTAAAGAGTAGAAAAAAGCTAACAAAGCCAATATTTCATTAATCTCAAGTTATGAGCTAAAGTATCGATCGCTTCTGTCATCGAAT
>DAXETX010000180.1:0-5816 GCA_051155735.1 Xenococcaceae cyanobacterium | reverse complement strand
CTTAGAGCTTAAAATCTTAATCTTCGCTGGTAAAAAGCTCGATCAAGACAGAAAATTTAGGGAATTAAACTTATTGAGCCAAACTCTTTTTAGAGACTGAAATTCATGTTTAATTCTCGCGTAAGTGGCATTTTACTTCATCCTACCTCTCTGCCCAGTCCCCTGGGAATTGGTGATTTGGGAGAAGAAGCTTATCGTTTTGTTGATTTTTTGTCTGAAAGCGGTCAACAAGTATGGCAGATTTTGCCTCTAGGACCAACAAGAGATGAGAATTCTCCTTATTCTTCCTATTCTGCTCTAGCTGGTAATCCTCTACTAATTAGTTTAGAGAAATTGCAAGAAGATAAATTACTAAGTGATGAGAATTTAAAACATTTGCCAGAGTTTCCTGTCGGGCAGGTAGATTACGATTTGGTAATTCAAACTAAGATTCCACTGCTGAAGATAGCCAGCAATAATTTTAAAGCTAAGGCAGCACCAACACAGGAACAACAATTCAAGCATTTTTGCTCTCGCCAAGCTTATTGGCTGGATGACTATGCTTTATTTATGGCACTTAAAGACGATCAAAACGGTGCTAGCTGGAATCAATGGGATGAGAAAATTGCCTTCCGCAAGCCAAAGACCCTAGAAAAATTGACATATTCTCTTAGAGAAGCGATTTTTTACCACCAGTTTCTTCAGTATCAGTTTTTCCGCCAGTGGACAAACTTGAAAAAATACGCCAATCAACTGGGAATTACCATTTTTGGCGATCTCTCCTTCTATGTTGCTCATGATAGTGCCGATGTTTGGGCAAATCCAGAAATTTTTTGCCTTGATTCAGAAGGGGAATCTGCATTGATGGCAGGTGTCCCGCCAGACTATTTCAGTGCTACAGGTCAACTGTGGGGTAATCCAGTATATAACTGGGAGAAACTAGAAAAAACCAATTTTCAATGGTGGGTAGAGCGAATTGAAGGAATTCTCAAATTGGTAGATGCGATCCGAATTGACCATTTTCGAGGCTTCCAGGCTTTCTGGGCTGTTCCAGGAGGAGAAACAACGGCAGTTAAGGGTAAATGGATTGAAGCCCCTGGAGAAGATTTCTTTCAGCTTCTCAACCAGAAACTAGGGACATTACCTATTGTCGCGGAAGATTTAGGCTTGATTACCCCAGAGGTAGAAGCATTGCGAGACAAATTTAATTTTCCTGGAATGAAGGTTCTGCAATTTGCCTTTGACTCAGATGCGCAAAATCCTTTTTTGCCCTATAACTATGTCTCGCCTAAATGTGTAGTTTATACTGGTACTCACGATAATAATACAACAATAGGTTGGTACAAACAGCGATCGCCTCTAGAAAAAGCTAGGGTAATTGACTATGTAGGTTGTGAATGTCCTGAGCGAAAAATCAACTGGAGTTTGATACGTCTAGCACTTAGTTCTGTTGCCAATGGAGCAGTATTTCCCTTACAGGATATTTTAGGTTTAGGCAGTGAAGCGAAGATGAATACTCCTGGCACTGCCGAAAAAAACTGGCGTTGGCGTTATCGTCCTGAAGCTCTAAGTTCGGAATTATCTGAGAGTCTTAAGCATTTGACTATCCTTTATGGACGTGCCAAATAAATTACTCCGCAACTTTGTAGTTTAAGTTGGTTTTTAAATTCTTAAAATTGGCTGGCAAAAAAACAATTGAATGAGGAAACTTGAGACAAGAGAACCAGAAGTCCTCCAATAATCTTTGCCCAGAGGCAATACACATCTTACATAAGTCTCCAAAACCCAGGTTGAGTAAAGTCAAAATTTAAAAGTCGAAAAGCATAGGTTCTGATTTCTATTATTTATTGTTGCTAAAAGCCCAATCTACTCAATTCTGACACGAAAGCTAAATTTTTTTGTCAGTTAATAGTTCGTTTTTCAATGGAGAGTGATAATGATCTACAAAAATGCCGTCTTGGATGACAAAGAGCTTCAAACAGGTTTAAAAGGAATTAATCCCAAATTTGGTGATTTTTGTACTCGTGTAGCAGGTGAAGCTTGGGGTTTGCCATTAATTGACCAAAAGACTAAAGCTTTAATCACCATTGCTGTTGATGTTGCCAATCAAGATCAGACAGGGGCGGGAAGTCCTTTTGCTGCTCACGTGCAAATGGCTCTTAAGCAAGGAGCGACGCGGGAGGAAATCGAGGAGCTACTGTTGTTTATGTGTGTTTATGCTGGATTTAATAAAGCTGCTGGCTGCTTTGGCACACTTAATGAAATTCTTTAGCCGATTATTCTAAATATTACTGCAAAAATTGCCGAAAATTTAGGCTTCTTGGTTATCCCAAGTGAGCTACCAACAAACAAAAGGAAAGTTTAGTAAAAATCATGCTCAAACAACAACTCGCTGATTGTAAATTAGATGGTGCGAACCAGAACGGGCAAAACCGCAAAAACTTAATTAAGGAGCGAACTAATTATTACCAAGATTTAGCAGCAGATTATTCTAAACCAGGTCTTATTTCTAGCGATTTAGCGAAAAAACTCATCGAGAAGGCAGAAAAAATCGTGGCGATGAAAGAAAAGTCCTTGCCACAAATAGGATCTGATTACACTCTCAAACAAATTGAACGAGAGAATAAAGAGTGGTGGCCTACTCATTGTGAAGCCCTGAGACAGGGAAGAGGCGATATTTTGACTGGTGAATACCGCGACGATCTCGTTTATCTATGTCAAGACGGTCCTTATCATGGGTTAGACCAACAAAAAGAGCGAGAAAAGCATTGGTGGGCATTAATTGCCCAACCAGGAGTCACTATGGTCTGGCCCATTGTCATGTTCTACGGTGAATTTGTCTATTTTGAATGGAAGTGCGTAGACGAAGAAACTAACGAGACAATTGCCAAAGGAAATGTTACTTGGGTTCGTCGCGGTCATCGAGGGGCTTGCTATCTCAAAACCGAACAATTGACTTTCTATCGGGATGTTTTTGCGCCTCTTGAACTCCTGAAATTAATTACTACTGCCTAAGATAGCGAATGTGGTGTAAGAAAAATGGGATCTACAATTAAAAATACTAATTATGTGATGCGCGATCGCCACGCAGCAGTAACATTCTACGTTCTTTTGTGGAAGCGCAAAGGAATCGAATTAGATGTTTTCGATGACTACTGGCGAAATGTTCACGGACCGGTTTGCGCTCGCTTACCAGGTCAATATCAATACTGGCAATATCACTTAAGTCACAATCGGGGTGGTCTGTGGCCTACTATCGAAGGCATAGAGTATAACTCATTACCAGAAGCCCAGTTCGATGGGATTGCTGAATTAACCTTTACCAGCGAAGCCGACCGTCAGACTTGGTTTAAAGCTGCTGCTATTTTGATGAATGACGAACACAATATATTTAGCAAGGCAGTTGGCTATAATACCAGTTCTGGGAATTCTCAAACCTATGGCGATCGCATTGAAACAGGTACTCCGAACGGAAAATTAGGAATACTTAAGTTTCACGTCATGGTTAAAAAAGCTGATGGCGTAAGCATAGAAGAGTTTCGTCAGTATCTAAAACATCGCTTTGCTCCGTCTATTGCTCAAAGCGATTTAGTACTTAAATTCCGATTGCATCTATTTGAAGAAATAGACAACTCCCGTCCTGATGCTGCTGGAGTATCTCATTTTGAATCGCCCCAGCAGCAGTATCAAGCAGCTTTTGAAATTGCTTTTACTAATGCCTTAGAACGGGAACAGTTTTTTGTTTCCCCAGAGTATGAGATGGCGGTTAAAAATTTGACAAAGTATGTCAAACAAATCAGTCCGTTTCCCGAACGAACTGCTTACACTTTTGTTTACAACAGTCAGATTACTCTAGCTGGTCAAAGAAGTTCTACAGTTGCAGAATTGATCGCACAGGTGGGAGCAACTAATCAACTAAAGGAGGACATAATTTCTCTCATGAGCGGTACAACGTCTGTTACTAACGGTAAACAAAATGGTCACTCCGATCTATCTGTTTCGGACACCAAAGATTTTCTTTCCACGACTACAGATCGCCAGAAAGCCAAATTAGAAAGACTTCCAGGTACAGCCTCAGATCTAGTCAAATGTTTATTCGCCAGAGGCGAAGCGTTTGATTCAGAAGGCTTCGTTGAATTCTTTACTGACACGCCAGTGTACCAAGTCGGTAGCTTTGAGCTTTGTCTGACTAAAGCTGCGATCAAAAAATCTACCGCTTTCTTTTTCTCGCAACTGTCAGCACTTTACCACGAAATCAAATCACTCTGGGAAATTGGCGATGTAGTATTAGTGGAGATGGATGTCATCTACTGGCGCAAGGATGGAGCAGTATTTTCACTTCCCTGCTGCGATATATTTCGCCTAGAGGGTGATAAGTTCTCAGAACTGCGGATTTTTATCGATGCCAATGCCTTATCCGACCCCAAAATTTCTGTTCCCTACACGGCTTCGGTACTTACTACCAGTGAAGGAAAAAGACTTACCCCCCCAGGCATCATGAAACAGTTCTTCACCGAAAATCCTGAAGGGAAAGCAAGAGTAGCAGCAGGATTTGTGCCTACATGGTCGCAAATTGCTTCTAAATGGTCAATCAGTTGAACTCTAAGCTTTCTACAGTAAATCTCTGGGATAAGTCTGCTCGATCTTGATTGAGTGAAGTCACCCATTCATCCATGTACGGGTTTAATTTTTGATTTACTTTTGCAAGAAGTTTAGTAAATACTAGCCACAAGTAGAGCGACAAAATACTTTAAAAGACTTGTCCAATATAAAAACAAAGGAGTAAAACGATGTCAGAAAGACTTCCAGGTACAGCGTCAGAGATAATCAAAAGCTTGTTTGCCAGAGTCGAAGCGTTTGATTTAGAAGGATTAATTAGCTTCTACACCGACACCCCCTATTATCAGTTCAGCAACTCCGAACCTTGTTACACTAGAGACTCTATTAAGCAAGCAGCAGCTATTGCCTGGTCTCAAGTATCGGCAATTTACCATGAAATTAAAATGATCTGGGAAGTTGGTGATGTAGTGTTTGTCGAACAGGATGTCATCTTCTGGGGTAAAGATGGCTCAAAAATTTCACTTCCTGGCTGCGACATCTTCCGCTTAGAAGGGGACAAAATTGCCGAACAGCGGATTTATATGGACGCAGGTCCTTTATCTAATCCAGTACTAGCTTCTTCTCGCCCAACATCTTCAGTCCTGACTATCAGTCAAGGGAAAAAACTCACTCCTCCAGGCGTAATGAGGCAATATTTTAACGAAAATCCAGAGGGTAAAAAAAGGGTGGCAGAAGGATTCGCTCCTAAATGGTCGATGATGGAATCTCAATCATCCCTGGTTGAAGTGTAGCGATCGCAAAAAAAAAGCATCTATCACTATTTAATAGCTAAACTTTAACTCCTGAGTCTAGCTGTGTCAAATACTCATCCATATTGATATGTATACTCACGGAAGAAAACAGGGTTGTCGCATTAGTTTGGACTATACCTACAAAGGAATGCAGATTGCATACCTAGAAAACGAACTACTTAGGGTGGGCTTATTACTGTCCAAGGGTGCAGACATATTTGACTTTACCTACAAGCCCTTTGACCTTGACTTTATGTGGCAATCGCCTTTGTCTATGCGACAACCTTTCGTCGCCACTAGTGCTTTGCCAGAGGGAGCTTTCCACGATTATTATTATGGAGGTTGGCAAGAGATTCTGCCCTCTGCTGGGTGGGCTAAAGAACCTTACCTGGGAACTTATCAAGGCTTACATGGCGAAGTTTCACTTTTGCCAGTTGAGGCAAATATCGCTGAAGATACCCCAGAATGCGTTACTTTGCTGACCCA
>DAXETX010000179.1:0-7234 GCA_051155735.1 Xenococcaceae cyanobacterium | reverse complement strand
ACATTTTAAACCGCGCTAACTTAGGATTTGAAGTAATGCACGAACGCAACGCGCACAACTTCCCCTTAGACTTAGCAGCAGGAGAGCAAGCTCCCGTAGCTTTAACTGCTCCTTCTATCAACGGTTAATAAGACAAGTCTTATAATCTTGAAAAAAGCGTCCTCATATCGGGGCGCTTTTTGTTTTTTAACGAAAAATCATTCGCATAATTTCAATTCCTCTAAAACTTAGCTATAACAAAGTTTTGAGTATCTATTGGTGGGCGTTCATAGTCTATTGCTTTTTGGCGTGCTGGCAATTCAATCTTTTTGGCGGGCAAATCTTCATAGGGAACAGTCTCTAGAAAATGACTAATACAGTTTAATCGTGCCTTTTTCTTATCATCAGCCTCGACTACATTCCAAGGAGATTCAGGAATGTCTGTAGCTGCAAACATATCATCTTTGGCTCGTGAATAATCGACCCATTTTTCCCTGGCTTTTAAATCCATAGGGCTAATTTTCCAGCGTTTTGTCGGATCTTCGATTCGGTCTTGAAACCGTTTTTCCTGTTCGCGATCGCTGACTGAGAACCAATATTTAATGAGGATAATCTCCGAACGCTGAATCATCATTTCAAATTGAGGACAAGAACGCATGAACTCGTTGTACTGATCGTAGGTACAAAAGCCCATTACCTTTTCTACCCCAGCGCGATTGTACCAACTGCGATCAAATAGCACTATTTCTCCTGCTGCGGGGAGATGAGCCACATACCTTTGAAAATACCATTGAGTTTTTTCGCGATCGCTTGGTGTCCCTAAAGCCACCACCTTACAAACACGGGGATTTAAACATTCGCTAATGCGTTTGATTGTTCCTCCTTTACCCGCTGCATCTCTTCCTTCAAAAAGCACTACAACTTTTAAACCTGTTTCTTTCACCCATCGTTGTAATTTAACTAGCTCTATTTGTAGCTTGGCTAATTCTTTTTCATATTTCTTCTTGCTTAGTTTTTTAGATTTGTCCTGACTTTTTTTGCCGTTTTGTCCTGTTTTTACAATACCGTTTGTATGATTATTACTCATATTTCTAATTTCTCTCTAGTTAGTTAGTGAGGCTCAAAATTTAATTTAAGCTACATAAGACATCAATAAATATCGTATCAAATGTCGTACAGCAGCGATCGCAGCAAGGGCAGCAGTTTCGTTAGGAGTATGATAGTTGGTAGAAGGAATTTGCAAAGTTGTTCCATTAATTTCACCCTTGCTAGCTGTTACCAGTCGTCCTAACTCAGTTCGACCTAGAGAATAAGATTTTCCCTGTTCTCTTTTGATTTGTTGTAAGTCAGTCATAGTATTGTTCACTTATTAATAAAGGTAATTAAAAACTCAGAAGTTAATTCTGGTAAACAAATACTTTCTATCTTCTTCAATTCCTAAATCCTTGTACTTCTCTAAATCGGCAATACTACCACTGGGGTAGTTAACTTCTACGGCTAAATCGGGCAGAGATTTGTCTGTATTCAAAGCAAAACTATGGTCTGGTTCTTTACCATTCTTGGGAGGATTTTTAATAGTATTCCAACCCAGTCGAAATCAGTTGCAGAGAATTTTCCTCAATATAATCGCTTCTGTCAACAAGCGACTAGAGAAATGCTAAATTGGCTGGAAAATAGAAATTAAGAATCCAAAGGAAGACAAATAAAGATGAGCGTAACTACATACAAATGGACACTAGAACAATGGCATCAACTCGTTGAAACTGGGGTACTAGCCCGACAAAATGTCGAATTCATTGAAGGAGAAATTGTAGAGATGAGTCCCGAAGGCATACCCCACAGTTTTAGCAATGAAAGTATCGGTAACTATTTACGAAAATTATTGGGTGAAGTCGCGATTGTAAGAGAGCGTTATCCCATCACCCTAGATAACTCCGAACCACAACCAGACATTACAATAGTTCGCCATCCTAGAGATATCTATCGAACTCACCATCCTTACCCAGAAGATATTTATTTATTAATCGAAATATCTAATAGTACTTTAAAATTCGATCTCTCTACTAAAGCAGCACTCTACGCTCGTAATCAAATATCTGAATATTGGATTGTAGATTTACTTAATAAAAAGTTAATCGTACATACTCATCCAACTGGCAATGGTTACTCTCGTATCGATGAGTATCGTTCGGGAACGATTTTCTGTTCTAGTTTCCCCAACATAGATATTACTTTGGATAGACTTTTGTTATAATATGGCGATCGCGCAGTGCTGCGATCTGCTGATCGCTCTATTTATTGGTTTGGGATTAATCGCTTTTCAGTTTAATCAAAACTTTACGAGTAGTCAGAGGTAATGAAGAACTGAAAATAAGATTCTGTGGGACGGACACCCCGAAACTAAACAGCCGATGGGTATAGAAGCTCGTGACTACTTGCGATCGCTTCTTAGCACCTTTAGCAAATAATAGACAACAAGGATGGCATTACACCGATCCAGATTGGCGATTGCCCAGTATTTCTCTATCTCAAGATGAAACTTTTGAAAGAAACCCCGATTTTAATGCCAAGGAATATTTAGTTTATTTACCTGTATCTTGAGAAAGATAATGATTAAAATTACAGCGGATGATTCAAAAGTAGAGCAAACATGGAAACAGCAACCTTTGGTGCAGGATGTTTTTGGCAAGTAGAGGAGGCTTTTCGTGAGGGGTCGTCTCTGCCGTTCAACGGCAGAGCTTGTGAACCCTGTGAGGGGCTGACCCCTGCGCTCGTAGCAGGGGCTTATACACGCCGTCAAATCCCAGGTATCGAATCTACCTCTGTGGGTTACATGGGAGGACATTTTCCCAATCCTAGTTATTTAGATGTTCTTTCTCGAATTACAGGTCATGCAGAAGTAGCTCAAATACAATACGACCCAGAGATTGTTAGCTACTCGGAATTATTAGGGATTTTTTGGTCAATTCACGACCCAACGCAATTAAACCGTCAAGGAGCAGACCGAGGTGAACAGTACCGTTCGATAATTTTTTATCACAATCGTTCCCAGGAAATGGCTGCTAGAGCCTCAAAACAAAAACTCCAACAATCGGGTAAATTTGCCCAAGAGATTGTCACACTTATCGAACCTGCTCAAGAATATTATCTGGCACAAGAGTCAGACCAGCAGTATTTAGAAAAACAGCGAATTCTAAGGGAGCAAGCTTCTAAATCGACTCCAGGGTAATGGTGGTTATTAGTTAGTTGTTAATCATCATTTACCTCTTACCTAGCTTTCCTAAGTAAATCCTCGCTAAACTAAACTTAGGTTTTTACCTTAAATTCGGCGTTAAATCCGCAAAAATACTGAAACAATGGCTTTATCCGATTTTCAATCAAAATTTATCAGTAATGAACTCTACCAACAGATTCGGACATTTTATGATGCTTCTAGTGAACTGTGGGAAAAGGTTTGGGGCGAGCATATGCACCACGGCTATTATGGTCGAGGTGGTAACTATAAAATAGAACGCCGACAAGCTCAAATTGATTTAATCACAGAATTGCTCTCTTGGTCGGGAGTAACCTCAGAAAACCCACCCCAAAGTATTCTTGATGTGGGTTGTGGTATTGGCGGTAGTACTCTCTATTTAGCTCAAAAGTTTGATGCGATCGCTCAAGGCATCACTCTTTCTCCCGTACAAGCCTCTAGAGCTAAAGAAAGAGCTAGAGACGAAGGATTAGCAGCATCAGTAAATTTTCAAGTGGCTAATGCTTTAGCGATGCCTTTTGCGGATAATACTTTTGATTTGGTTTGGTCACTCGAAAGTGGCGAACATATGCCCGATAAAACCCAATTTTTAGCAGAATGTTACCGAGTTTTACGACCAGGAGGCAAGCTGATTTTAGCAACTTGGTGTCATCGAGAGACTTCGTTAATTGGGGCTTTAACTACCGATGAAATTAAACACTTAAAAGAAATTTATCGAGTTTATTGTCTGCCCTATGTAATTGCTTTATCTGAATATCAAGCGATCGCCAAATCTGCTGGATTTAAACAGATTCAAGCAGATGATTGGTCAATGGCGGTAGCTCCTTTTTGGGATGTAGTGATTGATTCGGCATTAAATCTCGAAGCGATTACAGGGCTAGTCAAAGCAGGTTGGCAAACCATAGAGTCAGCATTATCACTCAATTTAATGCGTCGAGGCTATAGCCGTGGGCTGATTCGCTATGGCGTAATTCATGGTATTAAATAATTCAGTTGATCGACGGTGTTAGGAACATTAGGATTGATTTTATGAAGATAGATCGCGTCTGCTTCTATGTTGCGGATGCAGCTAAAACAAGCAACTGGTTAATTAATCATTTAGGATTTGAACTTATTGCAACCAATCAAGACAACCACACCTATACAAAAATAATTGCCAATCAAAAAATCTATTTAGAAATTGCTTCACCGCTTAATACTTGTAGCCCAGTAGCTCATTATTTAGATTCTCATCCAGAAGGAATTGTCGATATTGCTTTTAGCGTCTCCAATATTTCAGCTATTTTGGCTCGCGCTACAAAATTAGGAGTAGCAATCTTACAACCTCTTAACCAACAAAACCAAATCAAATATGCTCAAATTGCTGGTTGGGAATCTTTAAAACATACTTTAATCGAATATCCTGCTATCTTCTTGGAGGATAACGGTTTAGATAACCAAGTTACAAAAGATGCTAAAAAATTGCTGACTAAGCCTCAACTCAATCTAATCAGCATCGATCACATTGTGCTAAATGTGGCTCAAGGACAAATACAACAAGCGGTTGCTTATTACCAAGCCCTGTTTGATTTTAAAATTCAGCAAACTTTTCAGATTCAAACTCCGAGATCGGGTTTATACAGTGAAGCTTTGATCGATCCCACTGGACAAGTACAGTTTAATCTTAATGAACCTACTTCTACTAATTCTCAAATCCAAGAATTTATCGCAATCAATCGTGGTGCTGGGATTCAACATCTAGCTTTGCGATCGCCAAATATTATCGAAACTGTTGCTCAAATGCGCCATTTAGGAGTCGAGTTTTTAGCAGTACCTCCAGCCTATTACCAGAATTTGCAACTAAGATTAAACCGCGATTCAGTCTCTATTTCTAACCCCCAATGGCAGCAGATTATGGCAGCAGAAATATTAGTAGATTGGCATCAACACCAGCCAAAATCTCTTCTCAAGCAAATTTTTACCCAACCGATTTTAGAGCAACCAACTTTCTTTCTGGAGATAATCGAGCGTAGCCACAACGCCCAAGGCTTTGGTGAAGGTAATTTTCAAGCTTTATTTGAAGCGGTAGAAAAAAATACTGCCTTGTCCGATCAAGCTTCAATCTTAATCTAAAAAAATCAATGATGAACCATGAACTAAAAAACTGCTCACTCATCATTGATCATGACGAAGTCAAATTATTTTGAGAATCACCAACCCAACTGATTTTGTGTTTGAGTGTCGTAAACGGGAAAATTCTGAGAAGGTGTTGCAGTGGGAAAATGTCTTGAAGGATTGATTCTCTCTTCGATTACAGTGACTGTGTAGCAGCCTTCTCCTATTTGACATTCGATGTCATCTTGACCATCATCAAAAGCGCAATAAACCTCTTTACCAGTATAGTCGATAATTACCTCTGCTCCCGATAGTTGACAGGATTCTGCCCATTCATCTAATTGTGCATCATCGCTTTTTGCCAGTACCGATGTCGGGAGCAAAAGAACGCCAGTTATAGCTAACAGAACTGGTATTTTGCAGCGATTGAGTTGTTTAATCATTATCTGTTTCTCCTAAATTTTTAACGGCTATTCTCGGTTAAGAATTTGTCTTAAATCCTTGTATGTTTTTTACACCTACTTTATGCAGTTAAATTCAGTAGTGTTGTGATATCTTGACGAAGTCATCACAGGCTCTGGAGGGGCTGTCTTCTGGGGAAGTCCCAGAAGACAGCCCCGCATGGCAGAGTACCGATGACCGCTAATCAAACTTTGACTATTGACCTTTAAATAATTTGAACGTAGATTATAACTACTAAAAATTGAGCCAGAAAGATTCCAGAAGAGTCTCATAGCAAATTAGTCGCAGCGAAGAAGAAATGTTCAATGTTATAGGTGAGGATTAGATGATTGGCTGGCAAAAAAAGACTAAAGTAGTTTCATCTCGCTTTAACCATGCAACCCCTTATCAACGTGCCTGGATTGAAGTCGATCTCAGTAAGCTAGCTTATAATATACGTCAGATTAAAAGTATTCTGTCGCCTCATACCCAATTAATGGCAGTAGTTAAAGCCGACGCTTATGGTCATGGTGCGGTAGAAATTGCTCAAACCGCCTTGAAGCATGGTGCAAGTTGGCTAGCTGTGGCGACTCTGGCTGAAGGGATCGAATTACGTCAAGCAGGAATTATTGCACCAATTTTGATTTTGGGTGCAGTTAATTCTCCTGAAGAGATCAAAGCGATCGCCTATTGGCAATTAGAACCGACTATTGGTAATTCCCAACAAGCTCTAAATTTTTCGGATATTTTAACGAAGTCAGAGCAAGCGCCGAAGGGTTCGTCTTATGGCGGAGTCCCTTGGACTACATTTAAAACTCCCCTACCAGTACATTTAAAGTTAGACACAGGGATGTCACGTTTGGGTACTGACTGGGAAAAGGCAGTAGAATTTGTCAAATTTGTGCAAAAACTACCTGAACTACAACTAGCTAGCATTTATTCTCATCTAGCAACCGCAGACGACCCCGATCCCACATTGATGAACTTACAACATCAACGGTTTCAACAGGCGATCGCTAAACTTCAACAAGAGCAAATCAAGCCACCACTACTGCATATTGCCAATTCTGCTGCCACATTTAGCGATCGCAGCTTGCATCATCATCTAGTCAGAGTCGGATTAGCAATTTATGGATTGTATCCTTCACCACATCTAAGTAAGGGACCGTCCCCTGAATTCGATTCGGGGGCTTGTGAGCGCCGTCAAACTATTGCTTTACAGCCAATTTTGCAAGTTAAAGCCAAAGTTACTCAAGTCAAAACAATCAAAGCTGGTACAGGTGTTAGTTATGGTCATCAGTTTATTGCTAAGGAGGATACTACAATCGCTATTGTCGGCATTGGCTATGCTGATGGCGTACCGCGTAACCTTTCTAACCAACTTCAGGTAATGATTCGCGATGAATTAGTTCCGCAAATTGGTGCGATTACGATGGATCAGTTGATTATCGATGTCAGTCAAATTGC
>DAXETX010000178.1:0-3527 GCA_051155735.1 Xenococcaceae cyanobacterium | reverse complement strand
GGAAACGAACTAGGCAATATGCGCGATTTGTATTTCTTATCAATCAAGCTAAAAAAATGGTATAAAAAATCACATTTTTTTGAGGTTGCGTCTGGTGACACGAACCTTCTATTTTCGCCAAGTTATCAGTTTCTGGCTCTCAATCATTTTCCCCAATGAGCAGTTGCTTTATCGCATGGATTCCGAGGGGCATACCCTACCCATTCCGACCCATCATAGACCACGGGAAAGTAGACAAACATACTTCCCCAAGCTGTAAACGGAACACCTTCTATTGTCCCGTACCCGCAGAAAAAGTTTCTATGTAGCTCTTCATCAGAAAGAGTAGTCACCAGACTATCCACGTCTTCTTTTGTCTTTTGGCAGGCTTCACTCAAAAGATCGTACCAGCACGTTGTTTCCTGTTCGATCTCTTCGTCTGAAAGATTACGCCCACTCTTCCAATTTGTGTCTAGCATTTCCTTGTTTTTTGCCATATGATAATAAGATGTATTATAAATTATTATTTCTAATAGATAACGTTGCAGTCTTATGAGTACAACAAGTTTTAGGCTCGATGATGACGTTGAGAGTAAGCTAGACGGAGTAGCTCAAAATCTTCGTCGCTCAAAGGGCTGGATTATTAATGAAGCCTTAAGGCTCTTTATCGCTCGCGAAGAGAAGAAACAGCAAATGCTTCGGGAAACTGAAGAAGCTCTTGCTGATTTAGAAGCTGGTAAAGTTGTTTCTGGCGTAGAAGTCATGCAGTGGCTTGAAACCTGGGGTTCTGAGGGTGAAACTGACGCGCCATCACCGAAATGACGCAAGTTCAATTTACAGCCAGTGCAGTAGCGGATTTAAAGCGTCTGCGCGAATTTATTGCTGCTAATAACCCAGAGGCAGCAGAAAGAGTGGCTCAAAGACTTCGGGAATCGGTTGCAACCCTTGCTCTGTTTCCCACTAAAGGTCGTCCTGTCGAGGCGTTAGAAGGCGTAAGAGAATTAATCGCAGGTAGTTACGTAGTGCGGTATATCCATTCAGAAGAAGAGGCGCAGATAACGATTTTAAGAATATGGCACGGTAAGGAATATCGGGATCTCTAGCTTTTGGGAAGCCCCGCTACAGATACGGATTAACTTCCTAAATTTACTACGGTACACTCGGCTACCGCTTCTTAAATACAAAATACGCTGCGGTCGAGCGAAATTTTCCTTGACTTTTATTAGATAATATCCCATATTTGGGATATATAAAAACACAACAATCAACCCCCATAATCTGGCTCGGTTCGACGAGAAAGGCAGTACAAGATTTTCCCCTGACCGTAAGTAGGAGGTAGCTTTATGACGGAGGTTAATCAAAGAGAGGAAAGTAGTGGCAATGTCTTCGCGGATTTGAATATCCCCGAACCCTCACTCTATATGGCTAAAGCGCAATTAGCACACTCTATTTGTGAGGTAATTAAGGAGCGGAATCTAACTCAAGTCGAAGCTGCCGAAATACTAGGTATCAATCAACCTAAAGTGTCAGCACTAACCAGAGGTAATCTAGATGGCTTTTCTAGCGATCGCCTGTTTCGGTTTTTGAATTTATTGGATCGAGATATTGAAATTATCATCCGTCCTCATACCGATCCAGAGCGAGAAGCAGGTATTAGGGTTTGTTAAATTTGCTGCAACGTAAGCAATCTGTCGGACAAGTTGTTGAGCAAATTCGTTGTTACATTTACCGTTTTGTTGAGAAAAACTAAACTTAAACTCGATGGTACAAAGAGCCATGTCAAACCAAGAAATTCATATATCAGCACATACTAACGAAGAAGGAATCGTCAAGATTGATGTTCCTACAGGTATTGCCAATCGAGATATTCAGCTTGTTATCTCCTTTAAAGCCGTAGAAACATCGGCTGACACTTCAGGAGGAATGCGAATTCCTGGTATTGATGAAGGGCGTTTTGTCGTTCCCGACGATTTTGACGATCCTCTCCCCGCCGAGTTACTCAAAGCTTTTGAAGGCGGAGATTGAACCGTACAATGCAAGCACTTTTAGATACCAATGCTTTTTTATGGTGGGTGACAAACGATCCAAAGCTTTCGGCTACAGCACGGACTATTATTGCTAATCCTGACAATGATATTTTCTTTAGCATAGTCAGTGCTTGGGAAATTGTGATTAAAGCTCAGATTGGGAAGCTTCCTTTACCTGAATCTCCCGATACGTATATTCCAAACCGCCTTGCTCACTATCAGTTTAAGACACTATCTATTGAGATGGAAGATGTGCTACAAATCTGGCAGCTACCAAGTCACCATAATGACCCATTTGACCGTTTATTAATTGCTCAAAGTCGAGTTAAAAAACTGCCAATCTTGACGGCGGACAGTAAGTTTTCTCTCTACGATGTTAATGTCATCTGGTAGCTGGTCTAACGTACCCTCTACTGACGAATACTTTTAACTTTAACATCAATCTCAAGTTCCAACCAAGCCTTATCAGCCGTTAGTACGGGTAAACTTTTACTCTTAGCTAAAGCCAGACAAGCGCGATCGCCTAAAGACAGACCAAGAGATTTACAAGCAGGATAGAGACATCCTGCGATTAACCCCTGCTCTCGGTCGAACGGCACAACCTCAATGGGAAAAGCAGCTAAAGCATCATTAATCGTCTCAGGGGGAACGGAATTACGAGCCAGATACGTTGCTACCTCTGCCAAATTTACCGTCGAAATTAACGCTTCATTTAAAGACTGTTCGCCAACGTCAGAGCCAGGTTCTTGGCGCAAAATCGCAATCAGTACCGAACTATCAAAGACAATTGCAGACATCAAGCTGACTCACTCGATGCCAAATCTTGTTCTTCCCGTTCTGCTTCTTCTCGTCGCGACTTAATAAAATTATCGACAGAGGACTCTGGTGACTGCAAATAGGGTTGAACCAAATTACGAGCATGAGCCAAAGCTTGCTGGGCAGTGATAATTTTCAATTCTCCATCTTCCTGGCGAATAGTCAAAATATCCCCTTCCGCTATTTGAAACTGTTTGCAGATTTCAATCGGAATAGTAATACGACCAGCTTTGTGTACTTCTGCTTTATAGTCCATTTTTAATTAATCTCCATTTTCTAATTATATACATATTAATATTGTCGTAATCAATAAGAAAATGTGACTAATTTCAGTTTTTAGACTTTGAAAGATTTATTATTTCAGACAACTATCGCCAATTGAGTCGAAGTTTAGTGTGGCAAAACTACTAACATTTGCGACGGTTTTCGACTTGACGAGATTTCGGGATTTGACCGCCTTCTTATTGTGGCAAATGTTAGTGGCAAAAGTTGATGATTTATGCACTATCTTTTGCGACAGATTTCCTAGATGGGAAAATTATCTTGCCATCCCTAGACGAATTCGAGCTAGGAATTATTAAAAAACTTATAGAACCCATTTGGTATCTTTATAAAAAAGGATATTAAGCAAGATGGGATATTCAAGTGATTTGACGGATCGAGAGTGGGAACTGATAGAACCCTTGTTACCAAAGAAAAAACGAA
>DAXETX010000177.1:0-2697 GCA_051155735.1 Xenococcaceae cyanobacterium | reverse complement strand
TCTTAGAATTTGCAGGTATTAATCATATTTCGCCCCCCGCCCCCAATAATGGGGGAAAAACATAATTTAAAGTCCCAGCACCCTCCAATCTCCCCCAAGCCTGGGGAAGACCATTTGTTTCCTACCCAAAATTGGGGAGAGGTAGGGAGGGGCAGGGGAAACACGGGGGCATTAATCGATAAATCCTAAAAGATAAAAACATGGATATCACTCCCGACAGTATCATTTACTGGCAATGGCAATGGGTAACTCTCAACGCCACTATCGTTTTTACCTGGGTGGTAATGATAATTTTAGTTCTAGGTTCTTGGCTAATAACCAGGAAACTTGCAGTCGAACCGCCGATTTCGCGCTGGCAAACTACCCTAGAAATTATCGTCCAACAACTCCAGTCCCAAATTCGCGAAGCTAGCGGACAAGATCCAGACCAGTTTCTGCCGTTTATCGGTACTTTGTTTTTATTAATTGTGATGGCAAATATACTAACCATCTTCCCTGGTTATGAATCTCCTGCGGGTTCGCTTTCTACCACTGCAGCCTTAGCTTTATGCGTGTTTATCGCTGTACCAGTTTATGGCATTAAAAATGTGGGACTGGGTAACTATCTCAAGCATTACATTCAACCAACTCCCGTAATGTTACCTTTTAACCTAATTAGTGAAGTGTCGCGGACGGTTTCTCTAGCGATTCGCTTGTTTGGCAACATTATGAGTACCAGTTTGCTAGTTGCTATTTTGCTCTCGATTGTACCTCTACTGTTTCCCGCCGTTATGACCCTATTTGGTCTATTAGTCGGGATAATTCAGGCATATGTGTTTACTATCTTGGCAATGGTCTATATTGCTTCGGGAATGAAAGTTCAACAGCGTAAAACTCGCGAGAGAAATCAGGAGTAGTTTAGATTTTGGTGCTACACGGATCGATTGACACGAAGACGCGGTGAAGGGTGACACGATTAATCGGTCAAGAAATCAATTCTTGGCTAAAAGGTCAAGTCCGTTTAAACGGACTTAAGGTATGAGACAGAGAATTTATTCTCTAGAGTCTGAAATAAAAAACAAGGAGAATTTTAATGGATAATATCGGTCTGATTGGTATGGTTTCAATTATTACTGCTGGGATCACCATTGCTATTGGATCGGTAGCACCTGCTATTGGTGAAGGTTTGGCTTTGGCTAATGCGATGCGTGCTTTGGCGCAACAACCAGATAAATCAAACACGATTACTCGGACTCTATTTGTGGGTTTGGCACTGGTAGAATCGACTGCAATCTACTGTTTTGTCGTCTCGATGATTTTGATCTTTGCCAACCCTTTTTGGGATTATTTTGTACAAAATGGAGGCTAAACAGTGTTATTTGATTGGTTTACCTTAATTGCACAACTAATTAACTTTCTGATTCTGGTTTGGCTGCTATATCGTTTTTTATATAAACCGATAACTAAAACCATTCAGACGCGTCAGAATCAACTAGAAAAACGCTGGCGAGAAGCCGACAAGAAACAAGCAGCAGCTAATGCCGAAATGGCATCTTATCAGCAAAAACAACAGGAATTAGCCCAAAAAGAGCAAGAATTCTTAGATCGCGCTCAAGAACAGGGCGAGCAAAAATATCATCAATTAGTGCGACAAGCGCGCCAAGAAGTGGCGCAAAAACAAGCTACTTGGGAAAATGCGATCGCCCAACAACAAGAGCAATTTTTAGAAACCCTCAAAGAAAAAGTCACTCAACAGGTTTATGCCATTACGCGCCAGGCTTTACGAGAATTAGCAGATGTGAATTTAGAAGAACAGGCGATCGCAAATTTTTTAGATCGCTTAAAAAATCTTAATCAATCAGAACGCAACAATTTAGCGCGATCTCTGCAACATTCTGATAATGGCTTAGTAATTCGTAGTGGTTTTGAGCTTAGTCAACAAACCCGTAACCAAATTGTTGACTCTTTGCAGCAGCAGCAACTTTATCAGGGTAATAACGTGCAATTTACTACTACACCAGGTTTAATCTGCGGTCTGGAATTACAGGCTAGCGATTATAAAGTTGCTTGGAATTTACAGAGTTATTTACAATCTCTTGATGAACATCTCGCTCCTGATTTTCCGCAAAATGGACGAGATGAAAATTAGAGGAATAGAAAAGCTATTTCATCTTTGTTATGCCGTCTTTTCAGCAATCATTTGTTCTAACCATTGCTTTTCTTCTTCTTCAGAAGCAACCGCTGGCGGAGTTCTCCAGTTCAATCTAGAGTGATATTCTTCAAATACGTCTTCATTACTCGGATTTTCATGAAATAGTCTATCTATCTCTTCATCGCTTAATTTTTTTAATTCATCGGTTGTCATATCTGAATTTTCCTAACTCGTTAATTTCTACTCTAATTCTACGATCTGTCTGAGTCTCAATTATGATTAACCTCTGTCTGGGATAATACTGGAAAACTACTATCTGCAAGCCTTTTCTGGTTAAAAACTGAGCCAAAATACAGGCTTTGACCGCTTGTTTAGCTGTAATCATGCATATTTATTTCTTAGATGCTTTCGTGTTTGTCTTTTAAGCTTTTTAAGTCGTTATAGCAGGTTTGCGCTGCTTTACCCACTTGCTGAAAGCCCATCGCTAGTTAAACTGTAAATTATATAAATTATCAAGATTTTTACCAACAATCAATGAATAACTCCTTACAAACCGTTTTAGAACA
>DAXETX010000176.1:0-3164 GCA_051155735.1 Xenococcaceae cyanobacterium | reverse complement strand
AAGATTAGTAACTAGATCCCGTAGCTAATTTATTGATCGAGGGAGTTGTAAATTTGCAGAGTAGTTTAGTATTGCTTGCTGAATTATGTTGTAGATTTATGACTACCCTCTAATTATTTATTTAAGAAAAAAAACTGAATTTTAGAGGCTGTAAGCTAGACTAAAAAACAGTTTCAATGATTACGATTAAGACGTAGCTCGTTATGCTAATTGATCGTTTTGTGATTGCTAGCTAGTAGCGCATCTAGGCTAAAATACTAGATTAGTTCCCCCAAGCTTGGGGGTTAGGGGGCTGAAATCAATTTTTGCTACCCAATAAATTAAACTAAAAATTAAACTAAGTACCTGTGCAAAATTAATTTCTCTGTCGAGGTAGGGAAAAGGGGAACTAAAGTGTGTAATTAATACGCTGGTTAATGTAAGAGCGGATCACAAATAGCTTGAGTTTCTAGATTCAAAAAGTGAAAATTATCTCAGTAGCAAGTAGCAATGAACCAGCGACTAATTTTTGTGTTCTAAACCAACTGCATCACTAATATGGGATAAGTTTTGTCTTGCCAAACGCTGCAATAATCCTGATAAGACTTCCTTCACTAGCCAAGGACCTTGATAAATCCATCCCGTATAAACTTGAAGAATCGTTGCTCCTGCAATAATTTTTGACCAAGCATCTTGAGCCGTAAAAATGCCTCCGACCCCGATAATCGGTAATTTACCATTTGTTTCACGATAAATAAAGCGAATGACCTCAGTTGAGCGTTGTTGCACTGGCAAACCGCTAATTCCTCCCGCTTCTTTGGTAATAGGATTACCTGTAGCTGGTAAAATCTTGGTTTTTAGCCCATCACGGCGAATAGTTGTATTAGTTGCGATCGCCCCTGCTAAATTATATTCTGTAGCTAACTCTAGAATCGTTGCAATTTCTGACCAGTCGAGATCGGGAGCAATTTTGATTAAAATCGGTTTTTGTTGGGCATTAGCTGCTTGTAGTGCTGCTAAAATTGGCTGTAACTGTTCCCCTGCTTGCAGCGATCGCAAACCAGGAGTATTGGGGGAACTGACATTAATCACAAAGTAGTCAGCCAGATTTTGGAGAAGTTGAAAACTAGCCACATAGTCTGCTGCTGCTGCATCTAAATCGGCAATTTTTGATTTACAAAGATTAATTCCAATCGGAATAGTACGGGGTTGACGTTGCCAAGTCTGTTGTAAAGTATCCGCCATCACTGCTGCGCCTAGATTATTAGCACCCATACGATTTAAGGCTGCGCGATCTTCAGGAAGTCGAAACATCCGAGGGCGTGGATTTCCTGGTTGGGCGTGGAAAGTAACTGCACCCAACTCAGCAAAACCAAAGCCAAAACTCGACCAAATACCTGCTGCTGTACCATCTTTATCAAATCCTGCTGCTAGCCCTAACGGATTAGAAAAGTTCAATCCCCACAGAGTTTGAGTCAGACGACTATCTTCTAAGCAAAAGGATTTTTCTAATTGTTTAATACTAAAGCTACCCCAAGAAGTATGACGGGATTGTTCTATATTAGTGAGGGTGTTTAGCAGTTGACGATGAGCTTGTTCGGGGTCGCTCTTCACCGTCGATAATAATAGGGGATAAAAAGGCTTAGTAAATTGAAACATGATTGAGTGCGCTACTAATAATTATCTAGTCTAGGAAATTTTTTACAGAATAATTTTTGAGCGATATGGCAACAATGACTTGGACGCGAAAGCATATTCTCTCGTTAGAGGACTTTACCACCGCAGAATATGAAACAGTATTACAGACTGCTACTAGTTTCCGTGAAGTTCTGTCACGACGTACTAAAAAAGTCCCCGCGCTTCAGGGTCAGGTAGTAGCTAATATGTTTTTTGAGCCTTCGACTCGCACTCGTAGTAGTTTTGAACTAGCAGCTAAAAGGTTATCCGCAGATATTCTCAATTTTGCCCCTGGAACATCTTCTTTGACTAAAGGCGAAACAATTTTAGATACAGCTAAAACCTATCTAGCCATGGGGGCGAATATTATGACGATTCGGCATCAACAAGCAGGTGTACCGCAAGCAATTGCGAAGGAAATGGATCGTCTCAAAACAGAAGTCAGTATTCTCAATGCGGGAGATGGACTCCATCAGCATCCCTCTCAAGCTTTGTTAGATTTGTTTACTTTAACTTCGCTGTTAGATCGGGAAAATCCGCGTTTAGAGTTGTTAAAAGGAAAAAAAATCGCTATTGTTGGTGATATTCTTCACTCTAGAGTTGCTCGCTCTAATATTTATAGTTTGACAGCAGCAGGAGCGCAAGTGCATCTAGCAGCACCCCCGACTTTATTACCAAAACTATTTTTAGATTTAGTTCCCAAAGATTATCTGTATTTGCATTGGGAATTAGAACCAGCTTTGGTAGCTGCGGATTTTGTGATGACGTTACGGTTGCAAAAAGAACGCATGAGCCATAACTTTATTCCTAGTTTGCGAGAATATCATCTCCATTATGGCATCACCCGCGATCGCCTTAAGGTTTGTCATCCTCAAGTTAAAGTATTACATCCTGGTCCAGTGAACCGCGGTGTCGAAATTACTTCTGACCTTATGGATGACCCCAATTTAAGTTTGATTGGAGAACAAGTTACGAGTGGCGTAGCAGTGCGTATGGCTTTGTTGTATCTCATCGGCAGTAGTAAACAATAGTAATATAATATACAGTATTGAATATATGAAAATACTTTCAGAAATTAACTAAAATTAATCACATGAGTTCTTTGACTTCAGCTAATCAAAATTTTATTGCCCCGCACAATAATCAAGATCATTCAGTTTGTCATCCACCTCATCCTGTAGAAACTCAAGATTTAATCGAACTGCAAACCCAAATTCTTAGCGTCCAGAAAGCCCAGCGTATGGCAGAGTTTTTTAGTTTGCTAGGAGATTCCAATCGTTTGCGAATTCTGGGGGTGCTGGCGCGACAGGAACTATGTGTCTGCGATTTGGCTGCTACTTTAGAGATGAGTGAGTCTGCTGTCTCTCATCAATTGAGAACTTTAAGAACTATGCGCTTGGTCAGTTATCAAAAAAGAGGACGAAAAGTTTTTTATCGTCTTTTAGATCATCATGTTTTAGAACTGTATCAATCTGTCGCAGAACATCTCGACGAAACCAATTAAATTA
>DAXETX010000175.1:0-23356 GCA_051155735.1 Xenococcaceae cyanobacterium | reverse complement strand
TCATCAGTAGTTTGGTGGTTATCTTAATTATTGCTGCCAAACAATTCAACCTGTACGAACTCTTGCAGACATCATTAACTTGGGTCAAAAGTCTCGGTTTCCTTGGGGCGATCGCTTTTATTGTCATTTACAATGTAGCAACATTGCTGTTTGTCCCTGGTTCACTTCTAACGGTCAAAGGGGGTTGTTTATTCGGCATTGTTTGGGGTTCGGTTTATGTTTTAATTGCTGCTACCCTTGGTGCTATTGGGGCTTTTCTTCTCGGACGCTATTTATCGCGGGAATGGATTTGCCGTAAACTAGGAAAAAATCTTCAATTCCAGGCAATAGATCGAGCAGTAGCCCAAGAAGGATGGAAAATCGTTTTACTAACTCGTCTTTCTCCTATTTTCCCTTTCAATCTTTTAAATTATGCCTTTGGCGTTACCCAAGTTTCTCTCAAAGACTATATTTTAGGTTCAGTGGGTATGATTCCAGCTACTGTAGTGTATGTTTACATTGGTTCTCTGGCAACCGACCTGGCTACCCTCGATATGTCTAATCTTCCCACTACAGCTACAACTCAAATTCTACAGTGGGTGATCCGTATTATGGGATTGCTCGCTACAATTGCGGTGACGATTTACATTACACACCTTGCCAAAAAAGCTTTAGATCGAAGCATTCAGGATGGAGAAATTTCCCATGCTACCACCAAAAATCACTAAAACCATAAACTATATTTTTGCCCGAAACCGATCAAAGTTTGTGCGAATGGCTATCTTAACTCTAGTTACTTTTGGTATTGTTCTTCTTTTGGATACTAACCCTGCTTTGGCACAAGAATCTGCTAATGAGATCGGGTTTAATCCTCAAGCATGGTTGCGAAACGCCTTGGAGTGGATCGACAGTCTTGGTGCAATCGGCGCGATCGCCTTTATTCTTCTGTATATCATCGCTACTGTGGCATTTTTACCAGGTTCGATCCTAACTTTAGGGGCTGGTGTTGTCTTTGGTTTGGTCTTAGGTTCATTGTATGTTTTCATTGGTGCTACTTTAGGAGCTACGGCAGCTTTTCTGGTGGGACGCTATTTAGCTAGGGGTTGGGTTGCCAAAAAAATTGAAGGTAATCAAAAATTCAAAGCGATCGATAGCGCAGTTGGTAGAGAGGGACTGAAAATTGTGCTTTTAACCCGTTTATCTCCTATATTTCCTTTTAATTTGTTGAATTATGCTTATGGAGTTACGGGAGTTTCTCTGAAAGACTATGTAATCGGTTCAGTGGGAATGATTCCTGGAACGATTATGTATGTTTATATTGGTTCTTTAGCTGGGAATCTTGCCACCATCGGTACTGAGGCTCAACCTGCTAATCCTACCGTGCAATGGACGATTCGGATCGTGGGTTTGATCGCTACGGTAGCCGTCACCCTTTATGTAACTAAAATTGCTCGTAAGGCTTTAGAAAATGAAGTCTTAGAACCTGAAACTGACGCAAAAGAAAGATTTGATCTTAATTAGTTAATAACTCCTACTTACAATTAAAGGGAAAAGCAATGGAGAGAGAAGCAATGGAGTTAAACAAAATAAAAAAACAAGTATTGGAATTACCGATTTGCGATCGCTGGGATTTAGTCCAGTCTTTGCTCATTTCAATTCAACAAGAAACGCTGTCATCTATTTCTCCGAGTCCAACAATTCAACCTTTAACTAACCTCGATCCTTGGACTCAAAGTTTAATCGGTGTAATTGAACTGAATGAAAAAGAGGCTACAGAATCTTATTTAGATTATCTGGAGGAAAAATACAGTTGAAGCGGGTGTTGTTTGATAGTGATGTACTATTAGATGTTTTGGCTCAACGTCAAGATTTTATTGTAGCTTCTGCACTAGCATTGGATACGGTGGCACAGGGAAAAGTCCAAGGCTATGTTTCAGGTCATGCTGTGACTAATATATTCTACATTCTACGTCGTCAACTTGGTAATAAAGCAGCCCGTGAACTGATATCAAGATTATTGCAGCGTCTTCAAGTTGCTAGCGTGACAGATGAGGTAATTCGGAGGGCTTTACAAAGCTCGATCGCAGATTTTGAGGATGCAGTCACAAGTGAAACGGCAAAAGCCGAGAGTCTGGAATTAATTGTGACACGAAACAAATCTGATTTTGTAGCTTCTTCAGTTCCAGCAATGCTGCCAGAGGAATTTTTAGCAACTTTATCTGAGTAATTTAAATAAAAAAATCAATAATAATTATGTCCAATTCAGCTTTTGAGAAAGTAACCGTTCCCCCGATGGACGAGTATAATCAAACATTAATTTCTTACGTTCATCGTCAAAGTTGGAGTGAAGCTGGCGCACTCAGAGGAATTAACGATCGCAGAGGACAATTGTTTTTTGAGTTTATTCGAGTATTAAGAGATAAACAACCGCTTTTTTTTCTAGCTGAAAATGTTTCGGGAATGCTATCAAAGCGACATACCCAAGCATTTAATAATATAAAATATCTTTTTGCCCAAAGCGGTTATCAACTTTCAATTCAACTTTTAAACGCAGCAGACTATTTAGTTCCCCAAGATAGAAAACGAGTTTTTTTTGTTGGTATTCGTAAAGATTTAAACACAATATATTCTTTTCCCGCTCCTCATTTAAAGAAAGAATTATTACAAGATGCTATCTGGGATTTACAAAATTCTGCTTTACCAGCCAAAGATAAAAATTATACTAACAGCGATCGATGTGCTTTGGCTAATCATGAATTTTTGACAGGTGGATTTTCTAGTATTTATATGTCGAGAAATAG
The DNA here is from genome assembly GCA_051155735.1 of Xenococcaceae cyanobacterium. Classification (GTDB taxonomy): domain Bacteria; phylum Cyanobacteriota; class Cyanobacteriia; order Cyanobacteriales; family Xenococcaceae; genus JASJCP01. Next base: position 20,576 of record DAXETX010000175.1, on the reverse strand, counting down.
AGTTCGCTCTTGGGATGAAGTATCATTTACTATTCAAGCAGGAGGGAGACACGCTCCGCTTCACCCTCAAGCACCAAAAATGATCTTGGTTGGGAAAGATAAAAGAATCTTTGTTACTGGTAAAGAACATCTATATCGTCGATTATCTATTCGTGAATGTGCCAGAATTCAAACTTTTCCAGACGAACATATTTTTTACTATAAAAATTTGCTTGCAGGTTATAAAATGGTGGGCAATGCAGTACCATGTAAGTTAAGTTATTTTTTGGCAAAACAACTTTTGAAAGTTATTGAATAAGAAAAAAAGTCAAGTCTTTCGTACAATTGTCGGACTAGCGATCAAAATTTTTTTGATCAAAACTCAATGTAGTTTTATATAAAGGTCCAATTATATCGTCTTCTAAAACATCAACATGACGTTCCCAATTTCCCTGCCAATATTTACTACCTCGATTAGATAAATACCATGCTAGAGATAATATAAAGCCAATAAAGGTCAGTAGCAACAATACAGAGCCTCTTATCTCTTCAGCGATGTCAAATATATTACTAACAAATAAGCCATAACCTCCAAAACTACCAGCAATAAGAAATATAAAGTATTTTGTTCTTTCCCAATAGATTTGTATTTCAAATTTACAAATATCTAAAGCGTATTCTAATATTTTTTCCTGTTTTCTTTGTTTATTTTGAGTAAAAATTGTGGTTGATAGAGCAAAATTATGATAATAACTATCTTTGTTGTTAATTTCTTTTTTTTGTGGATTTGAGCTAGACATAATTTACGAATTGCTCTAGAAAAAAACTAATCATTAGATTTCTCCAAAAAGATTAAAAAATTAATACTCTTCAAAAATAACTTGATCGAGTTTGCGATAAAATAATTAACTGAGCAAATACCTACTCTAAAATTAAGCAATGCCACTCATTAAAGTCCAATCATCTGTCGCAGCACCAGAAAAAGCTAAAATCGAAAACTTGCTGAAAACATTATCCGCTAAAGTAGCAAAACACTTTGGTAAACCAGAGTCTTATGTAATGACAATTTTTGAGTCTGATATTCCTATGACTTTTGGTGGTAGTTTTGACCCTGTTTGTTATGTCGAAATCAAAAATATTGGTACGATGAGTTCTAGTCAAACCAAAGCAATGAGTGCCGATTTTTGTGAAGAAATTGAAGCTAAATTGGGTGTTCCTGCTAATCGGATTTATTTGGAATTTAATGATGCACAAAGACATCTTTGGGGTTGGAATAAAAGCACTTTTGGTTAAATTTTTATGACTAATGTTGTCATCGTTGGTTGTGGTATAGTTGGTGCTACGATCGCCTACGAACTAAGTTTGATTCCCCAATTGAATATTACTGTAATCGAACAGGGAAAGCTAGCCTCTGGTTCTACAGGGGCTGCTTTAGGGGTTTTGATGGGGATTATTAGCGGAAAAACTCAAGGTAGAGCCTGGAAACTGCGGGAAAATAGTCTCAAACGCTATGAAAGCTTGATATCGGAGTTAGAAAACCAAACCAGAATTAAAATACCTGTAAATCGCCAGGGAATCCTTAAGTTACTTTTTGCCGAAGATAAATTAGAGTCATGGCAAAAGTTACAGCAGACTCGTCAAGCTATGGGTTGGGAGTTAGCTATTTGGAGTAGAGAAGAGTTATTTGAGCAATGTCCTCAACTACAAGATGAAAGAATTATTGCTGCTGTGTATTCGCCTCAAGATCGACAGATCGATCCTAAGATACTTACAGAAGCTTTAGTGACAGCAGCGACACAGAACCGCGTTAAGTTTCAGTTTGGTGTTACAGTTAACGACTACCAGAACCACTTGCTACATATGAGTCAGGGGTGTTTAGCTTTAGATTATCTAGTAATTGCTGCTGGTTTGGGGTCAACTCCTTTAACTGCATCCTTACAACAAACTCTCGATCTGCGACCTGTATTAGGACAAGCTATAAGACTTAAGTTACCAGATAATTTGGGTTCAGCAGCATTTCAACCAGTTATTACAGGTCATGATGTGCATCTTGTTCCTTTGGGTAATCAAGAATACTGGCTCGGTGCAACAGTAGAGTTTCCTGATGCGAGAGGGAAAGTAGTAGCAGCAACCGAGTTATTAGAAGCAGTTAAGCAAAAGGCGATCGCTTTTTGTCCAGCTTTAGCTGATGCCACAGTCTTAGAAACCTGGTCTGGTAAGCGTCCTCGTCCTGAAGGACAAGCAGCACCGATCATTGCCAAGTTAACAGGATACGATAACATTATTCTCGCTACAGGGCATTATCGTAATGGGGTATTGCTCGCTCCTGCAACAGCTTTGGCAGTTAAAAAGATGATTGTTAGTGGTTGATGAGGTGATGAGGTGATAACTAATAACTGATTACTGATTCATTTTATCAATTTGGGTAAGTCTGCCCATAGCTAAACTAAGACTGAGTTTCATTCTTTTGAAAGCATCGGCTAAATTCCCAATTTCATCTTGATTGGTGCGTTCAAATTCGACATTCATGTTACCAATACTGACTTCTTCGGCAACTCGCGCCATGCGTTTAAGAGGACGAATTACATTACGGTTGAGTAAATAATTCATCACAATAATTACTAAGAAGAAAACTAAAGAGATAATTCCCATTATTAGCAGAAAAGATTGACGCGCTTGAGTAATAACTCTTTGCGCAGGTACAGAGATAATTTGCGCTCCAATAATTTCATTGAGTTGCCAACCATATCCATTAACAGTACCATAACGCTCTATTTGACTAAGGGGTGCATTTTCAGGCGAGCCATGACATTCTAAACAACTGGCTTCGGTAACAGTAATCGGACGCGCGATATAAAACAAATCTCCGCTAGGACTAGTCCGAAAGTTTTGTGATTCTTTAAGATTAGGTCTAGCAATAAATTCTTTGATAACTTCGGTTTCAAATGGATCGGCGCGATCGCGTAAGTTTGTCGGATTTAAAGTTGCTTCTTTATAGAAAAAATTGCGATATTCAGGATTACGATAACGGAGGTTTTCAAAAACTTCTCTTGCTGAATAAGCTGGGATAGTTTCAGGTAAGAATTCTGTGTCGATCCGATCTTCTAATTCTGGGGTAATTTGATTACTAGTATAGGCTCTTACGGAATTCATTGTCTCCATCAAAATCAATCCTTGAGAAGCAATTTGATTGGCAGTATCTTGCTGCAAAACTATAAATAATGCTGCTCCAATTAAAGTTAATCCTACGATTAACATTCCTAATAAAATTGCGGTAAACTTTTGTCTTAATTGCCAATTTTTGAACATATATTTTATGATTCTTCTGCGATATTCTCGACGATAAATAATCTTGCCAAGCGATCGTAAGTACCAGCCCCGATATATTGAGGATATTTATGAGAACGACTATAAATCCAAATTAAATCTTCTCCGTCGAAAATACGAATATCTTCAAACAAACTTTTACATTGCGGAATTAGAGACTTAGCACAATTGAGTGCGTCAGTCCATCTGGTAAAATGGCGATCGCAGTTTTTGCCTAAAACTCTAAACATAATGATTTCAATAAAAATCGCTTGTGATTAATTTTAATTAACAAAAATAAATCGTCAGAGAGACTCCGTTGTCAAACGACGGGGTTGACTCTGACTTGATAAAGATTAGCGGTAACTCCAAGCTTTTGGCTTTTTTTCGCCAATACTCCACCGCCCATCTGCGGAGTATCTCCAAAATTAATTTTTAGCTAACTGTGTTTTGAAGACAAGCAGCACAAGAACAGCCTAAATGTTCAAAAATAGTAGTTGCAGAATTGTTTGATTCGAGCCAAGGACTATTAAGATTAAGATTAACCAAGTTTGAGCCAGATCCACTTTCTCGAACTGAATTATCTTGGGCTGTTGCTGTCACCTTGCTAGTAGTTACTGGTTTTGCTAGATTATTTTCTATTTCTATGGTATCGGCGATCGCTGTATTTCCCATTGTCCAAGAGGCGATCAAACCCACAACCGCAATTATAAAACTGACTAAATATTTAATCATTAATTTCTCCGTTACTTATATATCTAAATAAAAACTCATTGGAGAAATTATAGCCTTTAGGTTTTCGATTTTGTTATTCTGATTAATCAGGTTTATTCCCCTAGTATTTAGCCCAAATTGCCATGATGCACGGTTTTATTCCACCAGAGCGTTATTTCCCCTATTTAACTTGGACAGAAATTCAACAGATGTCAGATAAGGCTAACACGGTAATTATCCAGCCTATCGGTGCGATCGAGCAACATGGACCCCATTTACCAATTGCTGTAGATTCTGCTATTAGCTTGGGCGTACTAGGTAAAGCTTTGAGTAAATTAGCCTCAGATATTCCAGCTTACGCTCTACCTTGTCTTTATTATGGGAAATCTAATGAACATGACGGGTTTCCTGGCACAATTACCCTCAGTGCTACCACTTTATTGTCTGTAATTCGAGAAATGGCGGAGAGTATTTATCAATCAGGATTTCGTAAGTTAGTATTGATGAACTCCCACGGCGGACAACCCCAAATTATGGAAATAGCTGCAAGAGATCTTCATCAACAGCATCCTGATTTTGCGGTGTTTCCTCTGTTTACATGGCGTGTGCCTAATATAGCAGCTGAGTTACTCACACCCCAAGAATTAGAGTATGGCATTCACGCAGGCGATGCCGAAACTAGCATCATGCTTTCTCTGTTACCCGAACAAGTTAAGTTAGAACAGGCTGTTAAAGAGTATCCTTCAGGATTACCGCAAGCTAGTTTACTAAGCATGGAAGGAAAGTTACCTTTTGCTTGGTTAACCAGAGAACTCACTAAAACAGGTGTCATGGGCGATGCTACTGTAGCAACCAAAGAGAAGGGCGATGATTTGTTAGCCTCGGTTTCAGATGGTTGGGTACAACTCATTAAAGATATTTATCAGTTTCGTCAACCTAAGAGCCAAGAAACATAAGAAGTACTGAGGGAAAAAGTACTGAACGCCAAGAATAGTTATCAGTACCTTCACTATTTTGCCGTTTAATAAGTTATGCTCGCTACAAGTTTATTACTATTATTCACCAATAATCTTAAAAAATAATTTATTAGGCTCAATGGAGATCGTTCTTACTCTTATTGTTTTAGCTTTAGCGCTAATTAGCTTCGTTTTTGAGTGGTTACCTGTGGACTTAACCGCCATCACCGTAGCTATAGTCTTGATGTTGTTAGGATTAGTTTCTCCAGAAGAAGGTATTGCTGGGTTTGGCAATTCTGCCACCATTACTGTAATGGCAATGTTTATTCTTAGTGCAGGAGTAACCCGTACTGGTGCAATTCAGGTGGTAAGAGATTTACTAATTATTTGGGGAGGCAAAAACAATATAAGGCAAATTTTGGTGATGGGGATAATTGTTGGACCAATCAGTGCTTTTATTAACAATACCGCAGTTGTCGCGATTTTTATTCCGATTATTGAAGACTGGTGTAAAAGACAAAGTATCTCAGTTTCTAAGCTATTAATGCCTCTATCTTTTGCTTCAATTTTAGGCGGAACTCTGACTTTGGTCGGGACTTCTACCAATATTTTAGCTAGTGGTTTATCTCAACAATTGGGATACGGCGATTTTCAGATGTTTCAGTTTACTACTTTAGGAGCAATTATTTTTGCTATTGGTTTAGTCTATTTAGCATTTGTCGCACCACGAATTTTACCAAACCGTAAAAAACCGCGAAATGGCTCAATTAGTCAAGGTTACGAATTAGATGACTATGTTACAGAAATTATTGTTACTCCTAATTCGAGTTTGATTGGGCAAACTTTAAAACAGAGCGAAATTCAACGCAATTTTGATATTGACGTTTTAGAATTGATTCATCAAGGCTCTCATTTTCCTCAACCTATTGCCGATAAAATTATTAGTGCTGGAGATATTTTAATTGTTCGTGGTAGTCGCGAAGTCTTACTTCAAATTAAAGATGAAAGATATGTTGAAATTTTGCCTGATGTTAAATTTAATCAAGAGAATTTAGAGAAAGAACTTAATACAGGAGAGGAAAAAATTGGCGAGGTTTTAATTTTATCTAATTCGCGTCTGATTGGCACAACTCTGAAAGATTTAAGATTTCGGCAACGCTATAATGCTACGGTATTAGCCATTAGAAGAGGACAAGAATTAATTCGGGAAAGATTAGGTAAAGTGCCTTTACGTTTCGGTGATTTACTATTAGTACAAGGACCAAAACAAAGTTTTTTGGGTTTACAAACTACTAGAGAATTACTAGTTTTAGAACAGCGGGATGTCGAAAATTTACGTATTGATAAAGCTCGAATTGCGATCGCCATTTGTTTAATCGTAATTATTATTTCGGCATTTAACCTCGTGCCAATTTTAGTTAGTGCTTTAGCTGGAGTAGTAGCTATGGTTTTAACTGGCTGTCTCAAGCCAGGGGAAATTTATGGCGCAGTACGTTGGGATGTAATTTTTTTGCTTGCTGGTTTAATCCCCTTGGGTACAGCAATGAGCAATTCTGGTGCAACTCAATGGCTAGCTAAACCTTTAGAGATGGTGGGCAATAATTTATCTGGTTATTGGATATTACTATTTTTCTATATTATTACTTCAATTTTGACCTCAATTTTATCTAACAATGCAGCAGTATTATTAATGATTCCTTTGGGAGTTCAAGTAGCAGAAACTCTAGGTAATATCGATCCTTTAGCTGTGATGTTTGCTGTTACTTTTGCTGCCTCTAATAGCTTTATGACTCCTATTGGTTATCAAACTAATACGATGATTTATAGTCCAGGAGGTTATCGCTTTATTGATTTTATGCGCTTAGGAACACCCCTAAGTATCTTAATGGCAGTGATCACTCCTGCTTTTATTGTATTGCTCTATAATCCGTTTTAAGATTCCTTACTTTTGGTTAAATAAGGAGCAGGAATTGTCGAATCATTGCCATCCCGTAGGGCGGAAAATGTCGGAGACAAAATTTCAATTCCTGCTTCATTGCAGTAATCTTGAATATTTTGATGTAGTTCGGCATAAATTTTGGGAATTAGCTGCGGATGATTCGTACAAGCATTTAACTCATAGCTGACATTAAAATCATTGAGACTAGTTTGCAAGACAAAAGGCTGTGGTTCAGTCAAAATATAAGTTGTAGCTTTAGCAGCATTAATCAACACTTCATGGACTTCGCGCCACAAAACATCATAACCAAGAGTAATAGTAGTATGAAGTACCAGATAGTCATTAGTTTCGCGCGAAACAGCACTATAGTTGGTCACATTACTATTCAGCACCGTTAAATTAGGCAGAGTAATAATTTCCTTTTTAAAAGAGATAATTCTAGTGACAAAAAGCGATTTTTCCTTGACCTCACCCACAATCTCACCAATGCGAATATAATCGCCAATTTGAAAAGCGCGCGTATAAATTAAAATAATTCCCGAAACCGCATTAGCCACAGCGGAAGAAGAACCAAGGGTTAACAGTGCGCCCAAAAATAGCGAAATACCTTGAAAAGCAGGAGAACCAAAGCCAGGAAGATAAGGACCAGCAACCACACAGGCGATCGCTATTGTTAAAAAAGTTACCAACCGCGTTGTCGGCTGAACCCACTCAGCATAAAACCAGGGATAAACATCTTCTCGTCCTAATTCGGCAATAATTTGTTTAATAAACCCAATGAGATAATATGTTACTAAGATAATTGCCAAAATAATTACCAGATTCGGCAGATAAGCGGCAAAAGCTTGCACTAATAGGCTGGCTCGATAAGCAACATCATTTAAGAGATTCTCGCCAATTCTTTTTGTCGCAGGAAACTGACTTAGAACAAAAGGAATATAAATATAAAAACTGATTAAAATTAAGATTAATCGACAGAGACGAATCAAGGTGCTAAGCAAATAGCTGGTTGAATCAGAGCCTAATAGTTGTAGATTTTGAATTCTCATGCCAAGAGTATGATGACGACGCGCCATTCTCACTCTGGTTAAAGACTTAGATGTGAATAAAAACAGTAACCGCAGAAAAATCACCATAACCAAGGTACTAAAGACAGTATTGCCAATGCCAAAGATCAGACTTCTAACGCTACGCTCCTCGCGGTATTGTTCTACTCCTGCACGAATTAGCTCTAAGGCTCGATTCGCTAATTCTTGACGCGACTGTCCGTAAACTTGCGCATCATTGTCCCTTACCGTAAATACAGTAGTTTCTCCTGCTACAACAACCGAAAGGTCATCCTCTTCTCTAACCTGAATCGCTTCTAAAGCGATAGTTGGATCATCAGCAACCGCCCGCAGACGCTGTTCAATAATTTGCGCTCTCTCTTCAGCAGAAGCTACACCAGGAATGCCCTCTCTGACACGAAACAGTGTTTCATTGTTTAATTCGACCACAAAACCATCAATTGGATTGCCTGAATCTGCCTTTTGTCTGATAGTATCAGTAGGTCTAGTTTGACCGTAAATTTGTTGAACCAAAAGCGTCAAACTCAAGATGATTACCAATAAAATTAACCAGGTTCGCCATTGCCGTCGCAGTGGCATAAGACGATAGTGGAGATAACTAAACATGGCTAATTGAATTCTTGATGAGTTTGGTAAAGAAAATTGCTCAATTTAATCTTAAGTCATTAAACCTAGATAAAGTATCTGAGGGTAGAAGGGAAAATTCGCTATAAAATAATTTGGCTGGATATATATATATTGTGTTAGCGGAAAGAGATAATTTATGCCTCGTCGCGAAGATCTAAAAAAGATATTACTCCTGGGTTCTGGACCTATCGTCATCGGACAAGCTTGTGAATTTGATTATTCGGGGACTCAAGCGTGTAAAGCCTTGCGAGAAGAAGGATATGAAGTAGTATTAGTCAATTCTAATCCTGCTTCGATTATGACTGATCCTGAGATGGCGAATCGTACTTATATCGAACCGCTAACCCCAGAAATCGTTGAGAAAGTAATCGCTCAAGAACAACCTGATGCCTTATTACCGACTATGGGAGGACAAACGGCTCTTAATGTGGCTGTAACTTTAGCGAAAAATGGCGTACTAGATAAGTATGGTGTAGAACTCATTGGCGCAAAATTACCAGCTATTGAAAAGGCAGAAGACCGTCTATTGTTTAAAGAAGCTATGGCAAAAATTGGCGTTCCTGTTTGTCCTTCAGGAATTGTCAATAACCTCGAATCAGCCAAAGAAATTGCAGCCCAAATCGGTAGTTATCCTCTAATTATTCGCCCCGCCTTTACTCTAGGGGGTACAGGGGGAGGAATTGCTTATAACCAAGAAGAATATGAATATATCGTTCAAACTGGACTTGATGCTTCTCCTGTCAATCAAATTTTGGTGGAAAAATCTTTACTGGGCTGGAAAGAGTACGAACTAGAAGTAATGCGAGACTTAGCAGATAATGTGGTAATTATCTGTTCCATTGAAAATATCGATCCGATGGGTGTTCATACAGGAGACTCGATTACTGTTGCACCAGCCCAAACCCTGACTGATAAAGAATACCAACGTCTGAGGGACTATTCTTTAGCGATTATCCGCGAAATTGGCGTTGAAACTGGCGGGTCAAATATTCAGTTTGCGGTTAATCCGATCAATGGTAATGTGATTGTCATTGAGATGAATCCTCGTGTTTCTCGTTCTTCGGCTTTAGCCTCAAAAGCTACGGGATTTCCCATCGCTAAGTTTGCAGCTAAATTGGCTGTAGGATACACCCTCGATGAGATTCCCAACGATATTACGAAAAAAACCCCTGCATCCTTTGAACCCACTATTGATTATGTAGTTACCAAGATTCCCCGTTTCGCTTTTGAAAAGTTTCCTGGGACAGAACCTATTTTAACTACCCAAATGAAATCTGTCGGGGAAGCAATGGCAATTGGTCGGACTTTTTGTGAGTCATTTCAGAAAGCTTTGCGATCGCTAGAAACAGGACGATTTGGTTTTGGCTGCGACAAAAAAGAAACTCTCCCGACGATTTCACAAGTGCGTTCTAGTTTGCGAACTCCCCATCCAGAAAGAATTTTTAGTGTTTATCACGGGCTAAAACTCGGAATGAGTCCTGAAGAAATTCATGAACTTACCGCCATTGATATGTGGTTTTTAGATAAGTTTCAAGAAATTTTAGAGACAGAAAGAATTCTTAAACGCACTTCTTTAAGAGAAATCGCCCCAGCGGACCTACGAGAAGTCAAACAAAAAGGTTTTAGCGATCGCCAAATCGCTTTTGCCACTAAAACTACTGAAGATGAAGTAAGAGACTATCGCAAGTCATTAGGCATTGTTCCTGTCTATAAGTTAGTCGATACCTGCGCAGCCGAATTTGAATCCGCGACACCTTATTATTACTCTACCTATGAAGTAGGAGAAAGCGAAATTGAAGCTTCAGAGAAACAGAAAGTAATGATTTTAGGTGGTGGACCGAACCGGATCGGACAAGGCATTGAATTTGATTACTGCTGCTGTCATGCTGCTTTTTCCCTCTCTGATGCTGGTTATGAAACAATCATGGTTAACTCTAACCCCGAAACTGTATCTACTGACTACGATACCAGCGATCGCCTATATTTTGAACCGCTGACTAAAGAAGATGTCTTAAACATCATCGAAGCGGAAAACCCCGAAGGGATTATTATCCAATTTGGCGGACAAACCCCCTTAAAATTGGCTGTACCCTTACAAAACTATTTAGCAGAGAGGAATACAGCAACTAAAATCTGGGGAACATCACCCGACTCTATTGATACTGCCGAAGATCGGGAAAAATTTGAGCAAATCTTACGAGAATTGGACATTCTGCAACCTCCCAATGGTATTGCTCGCAGTTACGAAGAATCACTCAATATTGCCAACCGCATCGATTACCCTGTAGTAGTACGCCCTTCCTATGTTTTAGGTGGGAGAGCCATGGAAATTGTCTATTCGGATGCGGACTTAAAACGCTACATGACCTATGCGGTAGAAGTAGAACCAGACCACCCGATCTTAATTGATAAATTCTTAGAAAATGCGATCGAAGTTGATGTAGATGCCTTGTGCGACAGTACTGGTAAAGTAATCATTGGTGGCATTATGGAACACATCGAACAAGCAGGAATTCACTCTGGCGACTCAGCTTGTTCAATTCCTTTCCAGTATCTTTCCGAAACAGCAATTGCAACCATTCGTACCTGGACTTACAAGCTGGCACAAGCTTTAAATGTCGTCGGTCTAATGAACATTCAGTATGCTGTCCAAGGAGAACAAGTTTATATCCTCGAAGCTAACCCCCGCGCCTCTCGTACCGTACCCTATGTCTCCAAAGCAACAGGTGTACCTCTAGCAAAACTCGCTTCTTTAGTGATGTCAGGCGCAACTTTAGCATCTTTAGGAGTTACGAAAGAAGTCGTTCCGAAGCACATCGCCGTTAAAGAAGCAGTATTACCTTTTAATAAATTTCCTGGTAGCGATACCTTATTAGGACCTGAAATGCGTTCTACTGGAGAAGTAATGGGTATTGACAGTGACTTTGGTAAGGCTTTTGCCAAAGCTGAAATAGCAGCAGGAGTCAATTTAGCATTAGAAGGTACAGTATTTGTCTCGATGAACGACCGAGATAAACAATTGGCTGTGCCAGTAGTCCAAGAATTTATCGATCTGGGGTTTAAAATTGTCGCTACTGCCGGAACAAGAAAAGTCTTACAAGATAACGAAATTAACGATGTAGAGTTAGTGTTAAAAATCCACGAAGGTCGCCCTCACGTCATTGATTGGATTAAAAACAAGCAAATTCAATTAATTATTAATACTCCTACAGGAGAAGAATCTCAAACTGATGGGCGGTTAATCCGTCGCATGGCACTAGACTACAAATTACCGATCATCACTACTATTGCTGGGGCAAAAGCGACTGTGGCAGCGATTAAATCTTTAAAATCTGAACCGTTAACAGTTAAAGCCCTGCAAGATTATATCGCTTAAACCCATCAGGCAGATGATTAATGATCTGCCCCCTATATCGATCGGATAATTAATTTGGTACGATTACTAACCGACAAAAAGATTCTCATTAAGATTTACAAAACTTGATGAGATCGGTTCTGACAGCATTGTATAAATGAACTTGTCGAGGTGTTACGAAACATCAATTTCCTTAAAATTGATTCGAGAATAACCTCAGACTTGCTCCCCCTTAATAAAACAATAATCTGGGTCTTATTTGCGATCGCCATTAGATCGGAAAAATTAACCCAAGCATTCCTGGTGAGATCGCTTATGTAATTAAAAACCTAGTTAACGTAGGGAAAGAAAAAAACTCTCAGCTTAAGAGTTGGTTTGTTTCATTGCGTTAGCTAAAAATTATCAACTTAAGGATATCGCCAAGAGGGTGGAAATTAATCTTATTCAAGCAAAAATGTCTCAGAAAATTCCGAGATCGGAAATAGCTGATGGCTAATGCTTGAAAGTTTGTGGATCAAAACACATTTTCTGAAAAAATTATATTCCTTAAAGGGAGATTTTTTAATGGCTTTTGGACCAGCATCCGAACTTGGTGTCAGTCTATTCGAGGACACTGCGCCTTTTGAATATGTACCAGGTTGTTCTGAAGAAGAAGTAACAACAATTATTCGGGCTGTATATAAGCAGGTTTTGGGCAACGCTTATATTATGGAAAGCGAAAGAGCGACTGTCCCAGAATCTCAATTTAAAAGAGGCGAGTTGAGTGTTAGAGAATTTGTTCGGGCGATCGCCAAATCTGACGCTTATATGTCTCGCTTTTTTATTACTAGCCCCCGTTATCGTTTTATCGAGTTAAACTTTAAACACTTTTTAGGACGTGCGCCTAATGGTTATGACGAAATGAAAGCTCATAGTGCCATCTTAGACAATGGTGGTTATGAAGCGGAGATTGATTCTTATCTCGATAGCGACGAATATCAAGATGCTTACGGTGAGTTTATCGTACCTTACTACCGTGGCTATAAGAGCCAGCCTGGTCAAACTATGGTGGAATTTACCCATATGTTTGCCATGTTACGTGGTGCTTCCTCTAGTGATTTCAAAGGTAGCTTGTCTGGTAAAGCTCCCGTATTAAACAAAGATGTAATTCAAGGTCAGCCTATTGCCATAGTTGCACCTTCTGGTGGTACTGCTGGTGGTGGTTGGTCTTTCCAAGAACCTGCTCTAGGGGCGCCGACTCGTCAGGGAGTTGGGGCTGATGCTAACGGTAAAGTCTATCGGATCGAGGTGACTGGTTACAGTTCTCCTACTGCGGTAAATCGCGTCTCCAAATTCCGTCGCAGCAATAAGGTATATTTAGTACCTTATGAAAAGCTATCTCAAGAATATCAGCGTATTCACAAGCAAGGCGGAAAAATTGCTAGTATTACCCCTGTGTAATTCTTAATTTGCTCGAAAAATCTCATAAGGGGAATATTAACGCAGTCCAAGCAGGGTTCGCTGTAAGACGACCGAGTACCTTAGACTGAGGGAAGAGGGAAACCCAACAATTGGGAATTTCCCGACACCCTCACTATCAAATTTTGCTCGTTAAATTTAGGAGAAATCATTATGCCAGTTATTGACGCGCCATTGGAACTACGCTCCAATAGTAGCCCAGATGAAAAAATAGCTGTAATTCGTGCAGTTTACAATCAAGTTTTGGGTAATCCTTACATCATGGAAAGCGAACGCCTGATCACTGCTGAATCTCAGTTGTGTGATGGAACTCTTTCTGTCCGAGAATTTGTCCGTGCTGTCGCTAAATCCAATTTTTATCGCACGCGCTACTTTGAGGCTTGCGCTCCTTATCGTTTTGTGGAACTAAACTTTAAACATTTATTAGGACGTGCGCCAAGCGATCAAACCGAAGTTTCCGAGCATATTCAAACTTGTATTAATCAAGGTTATGAAGCGGAAATTGATTCTTATATTGACAGCACAGAATACGCTGAGAAGTTTGGTGAGAATATAGTGCCTTATTATACTGGGGCTAAAAGTGAAGTAGGTAAAAAACAAGTTAACTATAACCGTACTTTATCTTTGCTTAAAGGCTACGCGGAAGTTGATAGTGCTTACAAAGCTTCAGTTTTAGTTGATAGCATTGCCACAAATCAAGCGGTAAAAGCCAAACGCCCTAAAGCCAGTGGTCGCATTGCAGCCTATAAAGATGCTACAGAAAAAACTTTTAAAATTGTGGTCAAAGGGGCTAAATTTGACGCTCCGCGTCGCGTCAGTACGACAGAATATATTGTTCCTGGCGATCGCATGACTCCCCAAATTCAGCGTATTCATCGTACTGGGGCAAAAATTGTCAGCATCACCGAAATTGTCTAACAAGTTTTTGGGAATATTTTAGTGTCTATGTCCCTAATTTAAATTAGCGACATAGATACTGAACTCGCTATTGATGACGCTAAATCCTTAAATTACTTATTTAGATTCACGGAGAAAATATTATGTCATTGTGGGTTCAAGATATTAATATTGTCGAACTGCGTCCTAACTTTACTGAAGATGACTTGCAACAAGCGATTCGTGCTGTATATAAGCAAGTTCTCGGAAATGCCCATTTATTAGAAAGCGATCGCCTAATCAATGCCGAATCTCTATTACGGAATCGCGATATTACTGTCAGAGGCTTTGTCCGTCGAGTCGCTCAGTCGGAACTATATCAAACTAAATTTTTCCAAAATAGTTCTCAATATCGGTTTATCGAACTAAACTGTAAACACTTTTTAGGGCGCGCCCCCCAAGATCAGATCGAAATAGCTCGCCATGTTCTGATTTATAACGAACAAGGCTACGCAACAGATATTGATTCTTACCTTGATAGTGCTGAATATATCGAGAACTTTGGTGAAAATATTGTTCCCTATGCTCGCAATACTAGTACTCAAGTCGGTAATAAAAACGTCGATTTTAATCGTGCTTTTAGTCTATTTCGTGGTGATGCTACCAGTGACAATGGCAAATCCGCGCGGTTAATTAGCGATGTTGCTAGCAATTTACCATCTAAAATTAAACCTTCAGCCAAAGGAAGTGGTAACTTGAGCAATACAGGTAAACGCTTCCGCATTACTGTAAATAAAATTTGTGGGGCAAATATCCGTCGGAGCAATTCTACCTACGAAGTAGGCTATGCTCAATTGAGTCAAAAGATTCAAAATATTCATCAACTCGGCGGAAAAATTGTCAGTATTACTGAAATAACTAAATAAAGCCAAAATTGGGGCAATACTTCGATTTATTGCCCTAAAAACTTTACAAATAAATAATTAATTAAATAAATGGATATTAATCAATTTGTTAAATTATCTTTAGGACGGTGGCGATCGCAAAGAAGCGCGCATCATCTGGCATTTGCCCATTTTGAAGCAGTGACCTCGACGATTGAGATTGAAGCTCTCAACACTGATGATGCGACAGTCATTCAGTTATGTAAAATGCACGATATCGACCCGCAATTAGCGAGTAGTCCGTTTAAAATGAGTTGGTCAGGGGAATCAGATTGGGATGAAGCCGAAATTATTTCTGGTTCAACCATATTAGTCCCGATTCCCGATGCAGCAAATCTAACTCAAGGCAGACTTTTAAGAGAACAAGGCTACGCGGAGACTATTCCTTCTATTGGCGAATACGCCATAGGAGCAGATGGAACTTTTTTGTTAGTCACTAAATATGACCGCGCAGCAGCAGAAGAAAAGATTTGGTTTGCCACCCCTAACTTGCGGTTGCGAGTGTCCATGATTAAAACTAGTGATGGCAAAGGCGTAACTACAGCTTCTTTTGCTTCGGAAATTCGCGATTTAAAAAATACTTAAAACCTCGCAATAATTTTTAACCAAAGTGGCGTAACCTGATGTTTCAGTAGTTAAAAAATGTTAACCAATGACCCCAATTCTCCTCAATCAGAAGACAGTCTGCTAATTGATTTGGCTAAAGTCATGGCAGGAGATTTTAGTAACCAAAAACAAGCCTTTGCCGATGCCAAAAATTATGCTCATATTCGAGTATTTTTTCGTCCTTTGCCTTGGGAATTTTTTGAGGCGATCGGTTTTTATTCAGAGCAAGTATATGATTACGATCTATGGACTCCCTATCGTCAAGGAGTCCATCGTTTGATCGACCGTGGCAACGAAATTTATATCGAAAACTATAGCCTAAACGACTCGATGCTTTATGCAGGAGCAGGTCATAATCGGGAGATTCTCCAAACCATCACTCCAGATTGTCTGCAACGTCGTTATCATTGCTCGATGGTTTTTCAGCGTGAGGAAGCAACCTTTCGCGGTAGCGTCGAACCAGGAAACAAATGTCTGATCGACCGTGACGGCAGACAAACCTACTTAGTTAGTGATGTCGAGATTACCGAAACTACTTGGGTAAGTTGGGATCGAGGGATGGATATGACTACAGGTGAACAAGTTTGGGGTTCTGCTAAAGGACCGCTGCACTTTGAAAAACGAGCTAGTTTTGCTAGTGAATTACCTTGGTCAAATCTGTGAATAGTACCCCCTAACTTTAAAAAGGTGGGGCTTGCGTTTATTGGGTAAATATAGCTGTTATTAAAGTAAAAAAAGTAGATGATAACTTCGGAGCTAACACAAAGTATGTTGCCCCCAGTGGCTCGCAAAAAAATGCAAGCATGGATCAGAAGCCGACATCTAATTTGTTCTGGTCATTTTTATATCTTTGAAACTTTAGAGTATTCTACAGTGGAAAGGTTTGAAGAATGTGTCAAAAGTCTTGGTGGTAGTTTAATTTCTGTTGAACCGACCAAAAAAGTTTGGATTGGTAATCATCGCCAGGTAATTCTTTATCAAGCAAAGGCGAGTTTACATACTCCTCATCATGAATTGAAACAGTATTGGATTAAATATGGTGGTTTTTATACTAGATTTGATGAGCGGTCTTGTTGAACAATGGGTCGCTCTACCGTAATATATTGTGTAATAAATCGCGATGCAACAAAGCTCTATCTTTAAGAGAAGCAATCTTAGCAACATCTAAAGCCTCCCCATTAGCATAATATTCTAGCCATGCCTTAGTGATCATTTCCGCTTTATCTGGTAGTTGGGATAATTCCCAACCAGGAATCTTAATTTCAGTCATTAACTGGGTTACTTTGGGGTCATAACTGAGGGCAAAACAACGACAAGATTCCGCTGCTGCCATAATCAGACTGTGAAGGCGCATCCCGATAACCATTTCTACCCCGGTAAATAATCCTTTCAGTTCTCTAGGGTCGGATGGCACTAAAATCTGACTGTGATTCGGTAATTGTTGCGCAATAGTTTCGGCAATTTTCTGGTCTGTAGCAGGTTGGAAAGGAACAAGCAAAATAAAAGTATTCGTAGCTTGTTGAAAAGTTTTAATTGCTTGCGTGAGCAGCTGTAGCCGTTGGCTAGTTAATAAAGGGTGAGGGCGTAAGACTACTGCGACTCTGGGGGCGGGTAAATCCCACAACCCTTTAACTGGTTTGCTAGTTAAAGCCCAAACAGGGTCAGGAGCTAAAAGCGGAGAGATACCCCAGTTTATTACTAGATTAGCAGAAGCACTGTCTCTGACACTAACTCCTGTACAACCTCTTAACACTTCTTGAGTCATCCAGCGAGTCATCGAGCGTTTGAGCGGTCCAATACCTTGCGCCCAAGCAATAGTTTTTAGACCGCGCTGTTGAGCCAACGCCATCAAACCAGCGTAATAGATTGGGCTGGTAATACTAGTAGCATCTTGCATCAAACTTCCGCCACCCCAAATAAAGTAATCTGATTCTTTTAAAGCTTTGAGAATCCCAAAAGTCGAAAACCGTTCGCAACTGGCAGTATTATATAATTTCCTGGTTTGACTGGGATTACCTGAAAGAACTATCGGTTGGATCGCTTCTGGTAACATTTGCAGTAAAGACATTAGTAATGCTTCGTCTCCACCATTCCCCTTTCCATAATAACCACACAATACTGCTTTGCGATCGCTCATTAGGCTGTTAGTTGTTAGTTGTTAGTTGTATCCTATGACCAAGCTACATTCTTTCTAATACTTGAATTCCTAGCAAAGACAATCCTAACTTAAGAGTTCTAGCACTCAAATCAGCTAAAATTAACCGCGAAGTCCTATAGGGTTCATCTGCTTGTAAAACAGGGCAATTTTCAAAAAATTGATTAAACTTTTGACTTAGTTCAAAAAGATACTGACAAAGACGGTTGGGTAATAAATCTCGTTCTACTTCTTGAATAACTTCGCCGAGTTTTAGCAAATGTTTTACTAATATCAATTCTGCTGCTGAGTCTAAAACTATCTTTTCACCTTGTAACTGACTAAAATCAATATCTCCTTTACGACTAATGCCTTGAGTTCTTACATAAGCATAGAGAAGATAGGGGGCAGTGTTTCCCTTGAGTGCTAGCATTTTATCATAGCTAAATTTATAGTCAGTAGTCCGATTTTGACTGAGATCGGCATATTTAACCGCGCTAATGCCGATAACTTGACCCACTTGCTCAATAAATTCACTACTTTCTGCTCTATTTTCTGCTGCCAATCTAGCTTTTAAATCCTCAGTAGCTCTAACTACTGCTTCATCTAATAAGTCTTTAAGTTTAACAGTTTCTCCAGAACGAGTTTTTAACTTTTTCCCATCTTCCCCTAAGACTAACCCAAAAGGAACATGAACCACATTTATTGTTTCAGGTAAAATTTCGGCTTTTCTCGCTACTTGAAATACTGCTGCAAAATGGTTAGCTTGTCCCGCATCAGTAACATAAATAATGCGTTCTGCACCATCTTGTTCGATGCGATATTTAAGAGCAGCTAAATCAGTGGTAGCATAGTTAAATCCGCCGTCGGTTTTCTGCACAATTAAAGGTAAAGGTTCGCCATCTTTGTTAGTAAAGCCTTCGAGAAAAACACATTTTGCCCCTGCGTCTTCTTCTAATAAGTTTTGCGCTGCTAAAATATCGAGAATCTCTGGTAAAAAAGGATTATAAAAAGACTCGCCCCTTTCCGTAATTTTAATCTCTAAAATATCGTAAATTACTTGAAATTCGCGACGAGATTGATGGCATAATAATTGCCAAGCCTGACGACTATCTTCCGCACCAGCTTGTAATTTGACAACTTCTTGTCTGGCAGTTTCGCGAAATTCTGCATCAGTATCAAATCTAACCTTAGCTTTTTTATACAAAGATACTAAATCTCCGATATCTAAAGCATCTGCTGTAGTTAAAGCTTCAGGATAAGCTTCCCGCAAATAAGCAATTAACATCCCAAACTGCGTTCCCCAGTCTCCCACATGATTGAGACGGAGTACATCATAACCGCGAAATTCTAAAATACGGGCAAGACAATCACCAATAATTGTCGAACGCAGGTGTCCGACGTGCATTTCTTTCGCAATATTCGGACTAGAAAAATCTACTACTATCTTAGTTGCTGATGCTACCTGTTCAATACCTAATCTGGGGTCTTGTTGAATTTCACGCAGTAAATTCGCTAGATAACTAGGCTTAAGCGTAAAATTAATAAACCCAGCCCCAGCGATCGCTACATTCTCGCAAATATCAGCTACATTAAGATTTGTGACAATAGTTTCAGCGATCGCCCTTGGGGCTTGTTTGAGTTTTTTGGGTAAAGATAAAGCAACATTTGATTGATAGTCGCCAAACTTAGGATTAGTGCTAGGTGTGACTAAAGGATCGACATCGGCAAATTCTGCCCCAAATCCTTTGACTAAAGCTGCTTGAACTTTTTCGTTAAATATTTCTAAGAGAGTTTTCATCATAGATAAGCGACGGCATTACTGGAGCGATAATCTTAAATTTGTCTAGTGCTAAATGATAAATGTTAACCGAGAAACGAGGGAAAAAATGCCAAAAGCTAACAGTAAAATGCCACTAATCGGGTTAATCCAACCAGACCAACGTCGTAATTCTAAGATTTTTTTGACAGAGGCGGTAAAACTTCCTGCAATCACTAAAGGTGCAACATAACCTACAGCATAAGCTAATAATAAACCTGCTCCAACTACTAAATCTTGAGTCGAAGCAACCCAAGCGAGTAAGGTGGCTAAAACTGGCGTACTGCAAGGAGAAGCCACTAAACCAAAAGTTAAACCCAATAAATAAGACCGTACACTAGGAGGAAAATCATCTGTAATCCAGTCTGTTGCACTCAAAGAAGGAAACCTCAGAGGAACTATTTCTAACAGATTTAAGCCCATTAAAATTGCAATCAGACTCACAATAACAGGTAAACCGATACCAATTTGTCCATAAACCTTGCCGATAGTAGTAGCAATAATCCCCAAGGTTGCTAGTGTCGTTGCTAAACCCAAAGCAAACCAACTTGACTGTGCGATCGCTTTGCCTTTTCCTTGAGACTCATAACCCCCAATATAACCAATAGTAATTGGTAGCATCGATAGCATACAGGGAGTCAGACTAGTAATCAACCCCGCTAAGAGAATCACCCCCACACTAACAAGACTCAGATGATCTAACTGACTAGTAACTAGGCGATCGGCAAATCTTTCAATAAAATATAACTGAGTTTGGATAAATTCCACTATGACAACTACAGATTAATCTACTGAT
>DAXETX010000174.1:0-4594 GCA_051155735.1 Xenococcaceae cyanobacterium | reverse complement strand
CACAACTCACAGGAAAGTTAGTCGATCTTGGAGCATTATTACCTTTAGAAAATTGGCTAGACAGTTCTCCTCTTAAGCAAGAAATTGACCCTGCAATGTTTGATTCTATGACTTTAAATGGTCATATTTATTCGATTCCTTTTGCCACAAATAATGCTGCGATATTTTATCGCCCTAGTTTATTTACTCAAGCGGGAATTACTCAGACTCCTAAAACTTGGTCAGAATTAAAAATTGCTGCTCAAAAACTCACTCAAGATACTAATAATGACGGCAGAATTGATACTTATGGTATCTTTTTATCTTTGGGTAAAGGTGAATGGACGGTCTTTACTTGGCTACCTTTTATCTATAGTGCTGGCGGAGAATTATTAAGCGGAAATCAACCCAATTTAGTCAATCAAGGAGTTATTGAAGCTCTGCAATTAGGCGCAGATTTAGTAAAAGATAATGTGGCGATGTTATCTGCTCCTGAAAGAGGTTATGAATTAGATAATTTTTTATCAGGAAAAGTAGCAATGCAAGTAACAGGACCTTGGACTTTAGGACAATTGGCGCAGACAAATATTGATTATGGCGTATTTTCTATTCCAATTAAAGAACAACCAGCAGCCGTAGTAGGTGGTGAAAATTTGTTTGTTTTTAAGTCAAATCTTCAAAAAGAACAAGCTTGTCAAGAATTTTTAGCTTATGTTCTTAGTGAAGAATTTCAAACTACTTGGGCATTGCAAACAGGATATTTACCAATTAATTTAAAGTCACAACAAAGTGAAGCTTATCAACAGTTTATTCAAGAAAACCCAGTTTTAGAAGTCTTTTTACAACAAATGCATTGGACGCGATCGCGTCCTGTAATCACTCAATACACCCGTTTATCTGAAAACTTGGGGAGGGCGATTGAAGCTTCTTTACTCGGAAAAAAATCTCCTCAAGAAGCTCTAGCCCAATCACAACAACGTCTAAATTTAATTCCTTTTACTAGCAAAAATTAGTTACTAGGTTTCATCACAACTATCCCGTAAGCATCAGGATTCAGATATTTTTGGGCTGCAAGTTGTAAATCTGTTGCTGCTAATGATTGAATCTGTTGAGGATAGTTTAAGGCTGGTGCTAAATCTTCTAACTGGGAATAATAATAGCCATAAAGATTAGCGCGATCGCTTGGCTTTTCGTTAGCAAAAATAAACCGATTAGCTACTTGAGTACGAATGCGGGTAATATCTTTTTCCGCAATTAGTTCATTTTGAATTGTGCGAATATGTTCGCGAATTATAGTTTCTACTTCTGCAATATTTTCTGTTGGTAACTTGGCTGAAATATAAAACACTCCTTGTTGAGTTTGAGTCATGTTACTGACTCCAATTTGACTAACTAAGCCTCTTTCTTCTCGTAAGTCTCTAAAGAGTCGCGCCACTCTCCCTTGCCCTAAAATTACGGCTAAAATATCTAGAGCATAAGTTTCTGGAAGCTCGATCATTCCTGGTACACGCCACATCATCACCATTCTGGCTTGTTGCAGATTATCATCGGTACATTCTTGACGCACAATTTCGGTAAAAGGCTTCTCAGGAGTGTAAGCAGGAGAATCTATCGCCTGATTATTTGTAACTTGATGATCGTAATGTTGGGCAAAACTTTCAGCAACAATCTCAACCAACTGATCTACGGGTAAATTTCCTACCACTGCTGCTGTCATTGAATGGGGTTGATACCAATTACGATGAAACTCTTGCATCTGATGCGATCGCAAATTGGTAATTACTGAGGCAGGTCCTAAGACACGACGACGGTAGGGTAAGCTAGTAAAGCAAGTTTCCATCGCACTATAAAAAGTTCGGCGATTGGGGTTATCTTCAGAACGACGAATTTCTTCTAAAACAACTAACTTCTCTCGTTCAAAAGCTGCTTCTTCCAAACTCGCATTGAGAACGACATCTAGTTGTAAAGGTGCAAGCTGAGCAAAGTCTTTTGGGGCAGTTGTAATGTAATAGTGAGTATAGTCTTGGCTAGTAGCTGCATTAGTGACTGCACCCCGATCTTCGATTAATTGCTCAAATTCACCAATTTTTAGGTTTGGTGTCCCTTTAAACACCATATGTTCTAAGAAATGAGCCATGCCATTGATGGCATCAGTTTCTTTAGCTGAACCGACATTAAGCCACATATTAAGGTTAACTGCTGCCACTGGCATTTGTTCGGCAATAATAGTTAAACCATTGGGAAGTTTGTGGATAGTAGGTGCGTTGAGTTGTGGCTTTGCGCCTAAAGTTGCTGTCATTAGTGATTGTTAGTATATTTTTTTACCGCGGAATGCGGTCATCGCAGTCTCTGCCGTGAAACGACAGAGTACCGATGACTTGCTATTGCTATTCCTATCTTAGTCATTTAAGTATTTTTTGCCTGTTACTGAGTCCTTAATTAAGGCGATCGCCTCTTGCTTCAGTTGCACAAATTATAATTATTAGCAATAATTTCTTGAAAAATTTAATGCTTTTTGATAATTTATCTTATCTTAGAATTGTCGCAAAGCTCTAGTTATCATTGAAGATAAAAACTTTAATGACCGCTATGTTTCGCATTTTAATCAAGAATTAAGGGTTTGTTAAGAATTAAAATTGATCGAGTTGATTATGATACATATAAATCATTAGATAATAAATGAGAATTGTTACTAACAACTGAAACCGCTAAAAATGGACTATAAACCTCACAACCGCAAGCCTAAACACCGCAAATTATGGGAATTTACCTTTGTTGGGGGAACTCTTGAAGAGACTGGTGCAACGCAAAATCAAGCCCAATTTACAAGTGATTTTTCCCAAGAATCAGTATTTCCCCTAGCAATGGCTGGGATTGGCGATCGCCTCCTCGTGGAACAAATTCTTCATCGTGAGAAAGACCTTAAATATCATCTGAGTAGGGTGGGTTTAATTTTAGGCTCACAAGTACAAGTTGTTAGTAAAACCAATAGTGGTTCGGTAATTAT
Organism: Xenococcaceae cyanobacterium; assembly: GCA_051155735.1. Lineage (GTDB taxonomy): Bacteria > Cyanobacteriota > Cyanobacteriia > Cyanobacteriales > Xenococcaceae > JASJCP01. The sequence continues at coordinate 1,608 of DAXETX010000174.1, read as the reverse complement.
TTGGATTCAAGACGAGCAAATTGGCTTAGGTGCAATCATGGCTAACCAGGTAATGGTGTCTTTGGTTACCGAGAGAAACTAAAGAGTAGAAAAACATGGAAAATGACCATAATCAGGGCAAAAATTCGCTTCAAAATCACAATTATCGCCAAAAACGCTTAATCATGCCCTTAGCAAAAGCCCAAATAGGCGATCGCCTGTGGATTGCTGGCTATGAAAACAAAGAGGGAATTAATCGGTTAGTGGGGATGGGATTAGCACCAGGTATGGCGATCAAAGTGGTGCAAAATTTAGCGGGTAACTTATTAATTGCGGTGGGAGAAACTCGCATTGGTATTGATGCAGGAATGGCAAAACGAATTTTAGTATCAGACAAACCCTTTGATTATTTAGTGGAAGTGCAAGAGGTAGAAGCAATGGAAAATACTCAAACAACCTTAAGAGATTTACAAGTCAATCAAAAAGGGAAAGTAACTCGTTACGAAGCTAGTGATGATGCCAGTAAAAAAGCTTACAAAAGAAAGTTACTAGCGATGGGATTAACTCCTGGTACTGAGTTTACCGTTACCCGTGTCGCTCCTCTCGGCGATCCTGTAGAAATCCTGGTGCGAGGCTTTAAATTAAGTCTGCGCAAAGACGAAGCTGCTGCATTAGTAGTTGAAGAGTTGCCTTAACAGTAATCAGTCATCAGTAACAGATAAAAATTATGAAAAAACAAACAATCGCTTTAATTGGCAATCCTAATTGTGGAAAAACCACACTCTTTAATGATCTGACAGGTGCGAATCAGCGCACGGGAAATTGGCCTGGTGTTACCGTCGATCGCAAAGAAGGTAGATATAGATATGATAATGTCGAAGTTACTGTTGTCGATTTGCCAGGGGTGTATTCCTTGGATGCAGAAGATGAAGGCACGGGACTAGATGAATTAATTGCGCGAGACTATCTTTTGTCTGGAGAAGCAGATTTAGTAATTAATATCGTCGATGCTTCTAACCTCGAACGCAATCTCTATCTAACTACTCAAATTATGGAAATGCGCCTACCAATGGTAACGGCATTAAATATGATTGATGTGGCGCGGGAGCGAGAATTAGATATCGATACTGAGGTGCTGTCTCAAAGATTGGGTTGTGTTGTCATTCCCGTCAGTGCCTTTTTCGGCGAAGGAATCGACATTCTCAGAAGTCGAATTAATCAGTTAATCGATAATCCTGGTAATTTGCCTACGGTGGTAGCTTATCCAGCAGTAATTGAAGATAGCCTGAGTCAAATTGAGCCTTTAGTCAGGGAAAAAAGACATAATAAAAAGATATCGACACGATGGATCGCTCTGAACCTATTAGAATATGAAGACCGCGTCGCTCCCGAACTCAAGGGGAAAGAACTAGACAGTATTGTGATCGAAAATCGCCGTAAGATTCACCAACTCTTACACGAAGACATAGATATTATTGTTGCAGATACCCGCTATGGTTTTATTCGCAGCCTGATGCAAAGTTCGGTAAGACAGAGTCGAAATATTAGTAGTACTAGATCGGATCGGATCGACCAGTTTGTTCTCAATCGTTGGATTGGCATTCCCTTATTTTTAGTGGTGATGTACCT
>DAXETX010000173.1:0-2083 GCA_051155735.1 Xenococcaceae cyanobacterium | reverse complement strand
TTTATGGTTTCCAACTCCAATGCTCCATTAATTCTCGATCTCTATCAAGATTATAAAATCGAGTTTGTTTATGCTAGCAGAGCGATTAATTCTAAAGCTAATAAGCGAGGCAAAATTCCCGAAGTGTTAATTACCAATTATTGAGAGGGAAAGATCGCTTATGGCAACTCTAAACATACTCTTTAGATTTTAAGAATCTTCTGCTATAATTACTCCCCGATACATATTCATCCCGCAGGTAAAAGTATATTCTCCTGGTTTTTCTGGCACAATTTCCACCGAGGTAGTTTGATTGAGAGTTAAATCCAATGCCTTGTTAAAATCGGGTAATAATACTTGTTCTAAGCAACTACTAGGGTCTTTACGGAAAAAATTTAGCTTAACTGGTTCGCCAGCAGCTACTTCAATCCTATCGGGTGTATAGCCACCATCAACAACAATATCTACCTCTTGTATTCCCTGTTTAACTCGGGCTTTTTGAGATTTAGTTTTGCTAAACATAAACCACCAGAGTTCTGCACCGATTAAGCCCAAACCACCTACAGCAACGGCAAGTTTTAAGCTTAATGGCTGTTCTATCTTTTGAAACTGGCTCGTTTGTTCCCCAGTCGAAGCTGGCATCTCTACTTCCATCTCTTTCTGCGACAATGCGACATTAGGAATTAAAGCGAGAAAAAATCCCAATCCCAACAAACTACCAATAAATTTGTTTTTATTAGACATTTACTTACTTGTGTATAAAATTCACGTTAGAAAAGCTAATAGCTGATAGCTAAAAGCTAAGAGCTTCTTTTAAAATTACGCAATCTCAAAGCATTAGTCACCACCGAAACCGAACTAAACGCCATTGCACCTCCCGCGATAATCGGATTGAGCAACCAACCAAAGAAAGGAAATAAGATTCCTGCTGCGATGGGAATACCTAAGACGTTGTAAATAAAAGCAAAGAAAAGATTTTGACGGATATTGCTAATAGTTGCTTTACTCAACTCGATAGCCGTAACAATACCCTGTAATTCTCCTGAAATTAGCGTAATATCGCTAGCTGCGATCGCCACATCCGTTCCCGTACCAATCGCAATACCGACATCTGCTTGCGCTAGTGCAGGAGCATCATTAATCCCATCCCCTACCATTGCAACTATTTTCCCTTCCTGCTGTAGTTCTCTGACTTTTTCGGCTTTTTGATCGGGACGTACTTGCGCTTCTACTCTCACTATCCCAACTTCACGGGCGATCGCTTCTGCGGTTTTTTGGTTATCTCCTGTTAGCATTACCACTTCTAAACCTAACTTGCGTAATGCTTTTACTGCTGCGGGGGAAGATGGTTTAATGGCATCCGCAATGGCGATAATGCCTTCTAGTTCTCTATCTACGGCGATTAAGACGACAGTTTTCCCTTCCGCTTCCCAAGCGTCTTTTTGCTGTTGTAAAGCATTAGTTTGAATTCCTAACTCAGACATCCAGCGTTGAGTACCGATTTGTACTAAGCGATCTGAAACTGTACCCTGTACGCCACTTCCTGCAATAGCATCAAAGTCGATAGCTTCTGGTACATCAACATTTTGTGACTGAGCGTATTTAACCACTGCTTCGGCAAGAGGATGTTCGGAATTGCGTTCTACTGCTGCTGCTAATCGTAATAATTTTAATTCTGCACCGTCTGCAATACCTCTGACTGTCCCATAATCAGTAACGGTAGGTTTGCCTTGAGTAATCGTCCCAGTTTTATCTAAAACAATGGATTGAATTTTATGAGCCAGTTCTAAACTTTCTGCACCTTTAATTAAGATACCGTTCTCTGCACCTTTCCCAGTACCTACCATGACAGAAGTAGGAGTCGCTAAACCCAAAGCACAGGGACAGGCGATGATTAATACCCCGACAGTCGTAATTAAAGCTAAAGAAATATTCCCCATAATCATAAACCACAGCACAAAAGTCGCAATGGCGATCGCAATTACTACGGGAACAAACCAACCAGTCACTTGATCGGCTAATCTTTGGATGGGTGCTTTACTTCCTTGAGCATCCTGTACCAATTGCACAATCTGGGCTAATACCGTATCTCTACCGACTCTAG
>DAXETX010000172.1:0-6564 GCA_051155735.1 Xenococcaceae cyanobacterium | reverse complement strand
TCGAACATTGATGATTTAGGTGCAGTCAAAAGTAGTTGGTGATTTTTTTAGCGATCGCCAAGATTGCCTCAAAACATATTACTCGACATCTTACAAAATGAAGTGCGGAATGGGAATTAATGGTTAGTTAATGCCTTGTTGATTGTTGATTGTTGCAACGGATAGCTGATTACTTTTTACTGCTATTTCTATTTAAGGTACTTTTGAGCATAGCGGTTAGTTAAATAGCGATTTAATCTTTTATCGATCCTAGTTAAGATATTTTCCCAAAAATGACTCATTTTGCCAAAATTTAGCGTCCGAATTAGAGGATAGATTAGAGTGTCTCGGCGTCGCCAACCCAAACCCCGATACTTACTAGTAAAGTAACTGTCTTCTGCTAAATGCCATTTAGCTTGCAACCGTTTGAGACTTTCTAATACCCAAGCATCGCTCCAGCGCAGCATATAGTAAGGAATATCAGTTAGTTCTAGGGCTTCTCCTGGAACATAAGTTACGAGACAATTTGGTTCAAAATAGATTGTGCCTCCTGCTGCTCTTACTTGCAAACAGAAGTCGAGATGTTCTTTGGTATTGAGCATACCCGTGTCTAGCTTGCCAATTTGCTCAAAAATTGCCGTTCTAACTAAAACACAGTGAAATTCAGCTAATTCTGTCGGTTGGCGTTTTAGGCGATCGCGAACTTCGGCAACTTTTTTACCTTGGAGATACATTTTTTCCCGTAAACGTCGGCGACCTTTAATATCGTAGTAAATATGGGATTCTCCGCCTGCAAAATGAACAGTCTCGTGGACTGGCTCATTCTGACACATCAAAGGTCCTACTACTGTGGCATTTGTCGCTTCCGCGCACTGAACTAAATGGGATAACCAACCAGGAGACACGATTACATCATTATCAATAAAAACTAGGTATTTAGTGTCAGCATAAGCTAAACCAAGATTTCTGGCATGATTAGGAGCAAGATAGTAATTGGTACGAAGCTGAACTAAGTTTTTTTGTTTGGCTTGGGCTTTTAAATAGCGATTAATATGACCTGGAGAATTGCCGTCTATATAAATTAGTTTAAAAGGAATTTTTGTATGTTGATAAATACTTTCTAAAGATTGGCGTGTATAGCTAAATCGCTCTCTGGGAGAAACAATAATAGTTACTTGGGGTTCGCTCATTTGCTATTAACATTAATTGTTTGGGAACAGAAACTAAAACAATGAAATTACTGGGATTTTAGGCAACAAAATAATCCTAGTTTTTTGGGTTCTAAAAGCTTAATTTTTTATTGTGATATTTTAGATAATTATTGCGGGTTGTATTTTAATCTAGATAATAAATAAATGTCCACAGATAAACGCAGATAAACCCAGATGAGTTAATTGTTTGTGCTAAAAGTTACATTGTATAGATGTATTTAAATAGTTATGCCAAGTGCTGTATCTCGTTCTAAAAGTGATTACTCGCCAACTCCTTGTTTAAGATTGAACTAGTTTTTACTTGTCTTCAGTGTAACTACGGACAATATATGGTAATCTTACTGTAAAAAATCTTTCAATTCAAGATTACCTTAGTAAAACTACGGTGTTTTTTGGGCAATAGAGCAGCTAATTTTTTTTAAAAAATAAAAATCTCAGTAATTTCACTGATTTTGTATGGCGTATTCAGCTTCAATTAATCAGCAACCTCAATCTAGTTTGCGTGTTGCCTTTATTGTCGGTAGATTTCCCGTTCTATCCGAAGCGTTTATTTTAAATCAAATTAGTGGATTACTAGAACAAGGACATCAAATAGACATTTATGCCTTAGAAGGTGATTCGGGAGAAACCAAAGTTCATCCAATTGTTAGTCAATACAATTTATTCACCAGAGCTTATTATTCACCTCAAATTCCAGATAATTATAGTTTACGCTGCTTCAAAGCCCTCGGATTATTAATAACTCAAAGCTGGAAAAATCCTTTAGTAGTATTAAAATCGCTTAATGTTTTTCGCTATGGCAAGCAGGCTGCTTCCTTGCGGTTATTCTATGGTGCAGTAGCATTTTTAAAGTCAGGGAATTATGACATTATTCACTGTCAATTTGGCATTTATGCTTTGCAAGGAAAATATCCTGAAGATGCAGGAGTTTTAGTATTGCGATCGCTAGGATTACTTCAGGGCAAATTAATTGTGGCTTTTCGCGGTTGGGATATTAGCTGGTATATCAAGGAACAAGGGGAAAGAGTTTACGAGGAGTTATTTGCCACTGCTGATTTTTTTGTTACCAACTGCAACTTCTTTCGCGATCGCGCTATCAAGCTGGGTTGTGCTTCTGAAAAGATAGTTGTTCTCGGTTCGGGGATAGATTGTGCTAAGTTTAGCTTTAAATCGCGTAAGTTTCCCGCAACTGGCTTAGTGCGGTTGGTCACTACAGGGCGTTTAATCGAGAAAAAAGGCATAGAATATGGGATTCGTGCTGTTGCGATGCTACTAGAACAGTATTCTGATGTGGAATACCAGATCATTGGTGATGGCTGTCTGCGAGAAGCATTACAACAACTGATTAACCAGCTTGGGATCGCAGAAAAAGTCAAACTTTTAGGCTGGCGACAACAGCAAGAAATTATTGAAATTTTAGACCATTCTCATATTTTTATCGCTCCTTGTGTAACAGCGCGAGATGGCAATCAAGATGCACCTGTAAATACTTTGAAAGAAGCGATGGCGATGGGATTACCTGTTATTGCGACTCACCATGGGGGTATTCCTGAATTAGTCACTGATGGTGTATCGGGGTTACTAGTTCCCGAAAGAGACACTAGGGCGATCGCTGAAAAATTACAATACTTGCTCGCTAATCCTCAAATTTGGCAAGATATGGGACTAAACGGCAGAAAATTTGTCGAACAGCACTACGACATCAAGCAATTAAATCAGGAACTAGTGACAATTTACAATCGGGTGATCAAAACTTCAAGCGATACTCCAGTTTAAGCTCAAAGACTGATTGAGTACTATTTGCTTCTGTAGAATTACCTTCGGGTTCAAAAAGTCTGTAGTCATAAATGGCTCGAATTGCCAGATTTTGGTCGAGTTTATAGACACCTTCTGCATAGGGAAAAAGTCTGAGGTAGTCTAACCCAACATCTTTTCCGACTCCGACAATAAAGTCCTCTGCACTATATAAGAAGTTTCTTCTGATCGGATTAATGATAAATTGATTAAATCCTAGTTGGACTAAATCGTTACTGTCCCCATTTTCTAGTTGTTCAGCATAAGACAAAAATTGATTTCCTAAAAGATTGACAATTTCTCCTTGGCTGCGTTCGGGAGTACTAGAAAGAGTAATTGCTGGAGAATCTAAGAGTTGGCGATCGCTGTTACTTTCTAAAGCGATCAGATTAAAACAATTGGTGAATTCTGCCAATTCAGCACTAGAGTAGGTCGAGTCTCCTGTGGGTGGTACAGTATCAGGACTTAGCTGACAGGTTTCTGATGGCACTTCTGCCAGGTTCGGTAAAATCTCTTCAACATTGCCATCAATAGTTAATCTGATATCTACAGTTTCAGTGCGGTTAACTTCGGCAATTTCATCAGAAACTTCATTAGCACCTGCCTCTAATTGTCGGTTTTGATTTAACTCTCCTGCTTCGGTTCTGAGTTGAATATTCAGATCAGGATTTGTAATATTAGCTTCGGGGGAAAACACAATCAGATTTTCCCGATTACGTACCAGAGTGAAATTATTAGCTAACCAATCGACATCCGCTCTCACTAATTTTATTGTGCCATCGCCTCTGAGTTGACGAATCTGAGTCAGAGGACCATTAAGATTTAGTTCTCCCTCGACCCGAAATTCATATAAGGGTTGTTGTTGAAGTTGAAAATCATCTAGTTGGATCAAAAAATCTCTAGCTAAGACTTGAAAACCATTGTCAGGGTTTTGGTTATTGTTATTACTAGTTGCTACTTCTGTCTCTGTTATGGCTAAAGCTTCTGTAGTTGTGTCCACCTGATTATTATTCTGGGGAATTGAAGCTTCTCCGTCTTCTAGAGCCACTACACCACTAAGTATAGGTTCTAAGGCTATACCCGTCACAACTATATTGCCCGCAACTTCTCCTTCATAAAGTTTTTCCAGTTCAATTTCTCCAGGAGGGATATTAACAGTTAGGGGATTTTCTAGGTTATTAACCGCATCAAATAGGGGAAATTGTCCTGTTACCGCTAAATCTTTGCCTCCTACTGTTGCGTTGAGAGTTTCGACATTAATTATTTGATTGTTAAGATTGACTGTCCCAGTAGCTGTTATTGGTTCGACGATGTTGGCATTTTTAACTTGCGCTTGATTGAGGTTAACTTCTCCTAAAGCTTGGAGATTATTTAGCGGATTGTCTTGATTGAGATTAATGTTTGCTGTAGCGACAATTTCTGCATCAGCTTCTCCACCAACCCAAGTTAGATTATTCTGAGTCAAAGCACCTAAAAGTTTAAAAGCTTCAGTAGTTAGTTTGACATCAGCACTAAACTGGTCATTAACTCCTGGTTCAATGGGATAGGGGACACTAGCCAAAACTTGGATCGATTCGGGAGTGGTAGTGTTAAAGTTAAGCTTTTGATTTTGATAAATATAACTTCCCGCTATAGTTTCAGGAAGGTCTTGTCTATTGTAAGTACCATCAGCAAAAACAATGTCTCCTACTACTTGCGGTTGCGCAAGAGTCCCTGTTAATGTCCCTTCGGTATTGATTGTTCCTGTCACATCCACAGGAATAGTGACAAATTTCGCGATAGTATCAACTGTGAGATTGTTGACCTCAAAGTTAGCATCTTGCTGATTAGTCGAGAGAGTTCCTGTCGCTAAAAAAGTAGCATCTTCTACCTGTAATCTAGCAGTGTCAAGATTTAGCACATTATTATTCACCTCTCCTTGTAATTGAATCTGCGGAATCGCAATTACTTGAGAGTTTTGTTTAACTAATCCTTGAGTAGGAGTTACTGTTGTTACAGTTTCTTGGGGTTTCCATTGCCAATCTTGGGCGTTAATTGCAAAGTCAATTATTGGCTCAGTAATCGTTCCTGCGATTAAAACTTCTCCAGTATAAGCACCTTCAATATCTAGTTGTGTCGGAATATTAGAACTGTTGTTCGCTGCTGCGATCGCCTGTAATCTTTGTTCGACAGCTTGTAATACTTGGAGTTTTTGACGAATCGATTCTCCTACTGTCTCGATATCCCTGGGGTCAACAGCTTCAAAAGAAGCAGGTTCGGGAAGATTAAATAAATCTGTCGCATCGGCAATACTATACCAGCGTAGGGTAGTGAGGATATCTTGAATATAAGCTTGGGGAATATTTAATTGACCTTGAATTATTCCAGAATCTAAGTCAACCGCACCATTAAAGTTATATTCACTATCTTTAAGGAGTAAAGTCGCAGTAGCTACTTCAGCCAAATTACTCGCAGCGTTGTAGTTAAAGTCAGCCACAAATTTATCGGCTTCAATATAGCCGACCCCTGGTTTTTCTACCGTAATATTGCCATTAGTGCCTAAAGAAAAAAGATTCACCCCCACATCACCTGTTACTATTCCACCTACAGGTGAATCTAATCCTATTGGTTTAGCGGGAGTAATATTTAAGATCGCGAGAGGAAAGTTAGCAATGTTGAGATTGAAAACATCTCCTTGACGGTTGCCTGTGGCAATAATTGAGTTATCTTGTTCGGCGTTAATCCGAAAATCCAGGGTTGTCGGAAGATAAGGAAAACGACATCTATTACTAGTACAGGGTTCGGCGGTTGCTGCGATGATATCTTCTTGTCCGCGAATCGCTAAAGCAATTCTGGCGTTAGGATCGAGGTTAACCTCTCCTGTCATCACAGGATCAAATTCAGTGTTATTAATCGCAAAGTCAGTTAGAGTAATATCGCCAGTCAAAAATAGGTTTCCTGGTTGAGTCGGATTAGAAAGGAGATTTTTACCGCTGAGATTTCCAGTAAATGCTGCTTGACCTAAGATAGTCGGGATAGTGGTGAGAGATTGATCGTTACTGGCAAAATAATCTTGCAGAGATAGTTGATTAAAATTGAGATTGGTATCTATAGCTAGAGCAATATTCGCAATATCGGGATTAGTTTGGAGATTAGCTAAAATCAGATCTCCTGTAGCATTAAGATACTGTTGTCCGCTGGTAATGGTGACTCGTTCGACTTGAATCGGAACATCCTGTTGTTGAATTAACGGTTGAATATTGCCCAATACTTGAATATTAGTAGCAACTGGCTCTAAATTAGCTGGCAGTTGCGGAGACAATAAAGCAGGTTGAAGATTGTTACCCTGAATATTGCCTTGCCACTGATTATTTTGTAAACTACCTTGAGCCTTAACTGTTCCTCCTGCTACTAATAAGTCAGCATCGATGTTAGATATAACACTGCGAAGATCGGGACTTTCTTCTAGTAACGGTGCAATCTGAGAAATCAAGTTAACTTGACTAGCTTGAATCGTAACAGGTGTCGGTAAATTAGCAATGTATTGATTTAAAACAATCGTACCAGTATTAGCTGTAGCGCGAATTTCTCCTGCATTGAT
>DAXETX010000171.1:0-3495 GCA_051155735.1 Xenococcaceae cyanobacterium | reverse complement strand
TTAGGGCTTGCTGAATAATAGTGAAAAGCTGAGATGAAAAGGGTTTTGGAAAAAAAACTTGACTTATTTGCCAGGAAAATAGGTAAAATATCTTAAAAACCTTGCATTTGAAAAGAGCAGTGTATCGAAAAGCCGAAAAATCGATTAACTCATGTGACAACTTTGAATTAGAAGGAAGGTTATCAGATGACAACCGTTGGGTGGTCATGGCAAAACTGATACCATGGTCAGAGTTTGAGTCCGAGTATGCTTCACTGTTTTCAGAAGAAATGGGGGCACCAGCCAAGAATTTTAGGATGGCACTAGGTTCGTTAATTATTAAAGAAAAGTTAGGAACAAGCGATATTGAAACAGTAGAGCAAATTCGGGAAAACCCCTATTTACAATATTTCATAGGGCTATCATTTTATAGTAATGAACCACCCTTTGATGCGTCTATGTTGTCATATTTTAGACAAAGAATTGATATTAATTTAGTTAATAAAATAAATGAATCAATGGTGAAGAAAAATGAAGAAGAGACTTCATTATCACCAAAAAAAAAAGTCAAGAAGAAGAAGTTGAAGTAGAAAACAGAGGTCAACTAATAATAGATGCAACCTGTTGTCCATCAGACATAGCCTATCCAACAGATTTGAACTTATTGAATCAAGCTAGAGTTGTCACAGAAAAAATCATAGATAAACTGTATAAACCTCTAAGAACTTCACTAAAAAACAAGCCAAAAACATATAGGAAAAAAGCCCGAAAAAATTATCTAAAAATTGCCAAGCAGAGAAAGCCGAGGAAGAAGGCGAGAAGGAGTAGATGGTTATGTATTTTTAGACTATTTAAGTTGGGATAATTTTAATGAATCAAATTACCTAATAAAAAGAGTAGAATGTTTTCAAGAAAAAACAGGATATTATCCCGAATCAGTCCACGTGGATAAAATTTATCGAACCAGAAATAATCGAGCTTTCTGCAAAGAGAAAGGTATTAGAATAAGCGGTGTCCCATTGGGAAGACCTCCCAAAAATATTAGTAATAAAACCAAACAACAAGCTAGAGATGATGAGAGAATTCGTAATATTATTGAAGGTAAATTTGGTCAGGGCAAACGAAGATTTACTTTGAATAAAATCATGACTAAACTTTCCTCAAGCAGTGCTACAACTATTGCTATTATCTTCTTAGTCATGAATCTTTCTGCTCTAGCTAGAGAGTTTTTATCTCTATTTTTTGTTAAAAACCTCTTGAAGAGGTTTTTGATTAACAAGAATTATAGCTTAAGTAATTATTGATAATAATTGAATATATTAGATTGCTGATTGAATAAAACTTCAAAAGAACTAATGTTTTAATCAGACTTTTTCAGCAAGCCCTATATAAACTCCCCAAACTTTCATCTAATTGCTCGATCCGAAAACTACCACCACTATTAAAACGAGCATCCCCAACTACAGAGTTAGTACTTTGTAATACCATCTCACCACCTGAAAATAAGCCACTATTGGAATGATTTAAAGCAAATATGTCTATTTTTTCGTTCCCTTGAATCAATAAGTTCCCTCGAACATCAATAATCAAAGGATTGGCAGCATTATCTCTAATTTTGACCGTAGTTGGGGTTGCGTTGCACTAAAAAAGCCATTTTCGCCTGTAACGGTGCTGCGTTTTTCTCAAGACTGGGTGAATCGCAGTGCTACCAGCGTCCTGGCAACGCGATCGCAGTTTAGTATCGGGATGGGACTTCGCTGGGCATTGGGTGCGATTTACCATAAATCTAGACTACGGTATTCCTCTAATTGATGTGGATAATGATGGAGATTCCCTACAGGAAAATGGTTTGTACTTTTCTTTAAGTTTTCAACCTTTTTAACAATAGAAGTACTGATTATTAAAGGTTTATCATCTAAGAATTAATTGGCTCGATACATTCAGACTGATCATTTTTGGGACTGTTAACCATTTTACTAACTGGATATAAATTTAAATCTACTTCGGGTAGAGCATCGAGTAATTGTTTTCTTTCATCTAATCCTCCCAACCATGAATCATAATCTTGAGGTTGAATAATTACTGGCATTCGATGATGGACTTTGGCAGCTTCTTCATTAGCTTTAGTGGTAATGATGGTACAGGTAACGAGTTTGTCTGAGCCGTTACTCCATGATTCCCAAACTCCTGCTAGGGCAAATAAAGGACGTTCTCTAACTTGATAATAATAAGGTTGTTTATCTTTAGTCCATTCATAAAATCCCGAAGTGGGAATCAAGCAGGGACGGTATTTAAACGCTCCTTTAAAACTCGGTTTTTCGCCAACTGTTTCGGCACCACGAGCGTTGATTAAATTGCGCGGAATGCGTCGTGCCACACGCCCTTGAGTTGAACTCAAGGGACTGGCACGACCCTTCCAACTATTCAAATCCTTGACCCAAATGGGAACTAAACCCCACTGCATAGCATCGAGAATCCGCTTTTCTGCTTCATCCTGTCTGATAACTAAGACTGATTGAGAAGGAGCAATGTTATAACGAGGAGAAAGAGATTTGTTTATTTCTACCTCAAATGCTTCAGCTAAATCTTGGGCTGTTGTAACTAGAGTAAATCTTCCGCACATAAAGCGATCGCTTATTCCATAATACTATCTACTTAGTATAGAAATACTAGTAAAAATCCATAGCTAATTTTCTCCCTACTTCTTCCCAATTCTCTTTTTTAATACCAATTAATTAATCTTTTGTTGAAAAGTGTAATCAAATTGTCCGATAACTCTAATGAGAATGAGATTGGACAGTTAATATCTGAACAAAATCTTCAAGAAAAAGCTCGTTGGCTGATGTTAAATCAAGCCAAAGCAGACAAAAATCGTAATGATTCGATGTTACGTCGTTCCGCTCATGAAGTAGGTTTAGTAGGGAGATAGACGAATTTTGCTCGATTTATCAGTACTGCCCTAAAACTCGGTGGAGTGGTTCATTCTAAGGAGATTAAAACGATGATGTTGAGGAACGAAGTAATCTATCTGCTTACTCTTACCCCCTTGTCCTTGGTCGAAGGTCGGTAAGTAGTCAGCTAAGACGAAAACTCTACTTTAACAAGTAGGTAACAGATAGAAAAGATTGAGTCAGAAGCAAACGCTTTACTGTAATGGAGGTGATCGTTTTCCTCTTACTAATTAGGATTAATTGTAAAGAAATTTTTCATGACTCTAGCTCTTCACGTTACGTCACCCTCTATCTTGAAGGTACAGCGAAAGAAGAAACGAAAACACCATGTACAGTATTGGAGAATACGCTAGAATTGCCCAGGTTTCTAAGCGATTGCTACGTTACTACGATGAGATCGGTTTGTTTCAACCTGTCAAAATAGACCGCGAAAGCGGACATCGTTATTATAGAACCCATTTGAGATCTAATTAAGCGCAAGCCGTTTAAGTAGAAGTCGAATAAAACAAAGATTAATTTTAGCTGTAGCATGACTCAAAGTACGTTCAAAATTCTTGACTAAGCT
>DAXETX010000170.1:0-25386 GCA_051155735.1 Xenococcaceae cyanobacterium | reverse complement strand
TCTGGCACTTATCCCTATTATTGTGAACCCCATCGTGGTGCAGGTATGGTCGGCAAAATTATTGTTAAAGATTAAAACAGTGCTTTAACTAGAGTCATTCCAATTAATTTCCTGATTGATTAATAGTTAGTGGTTAGTGGTTAGTGGTTAGTGGTTAGTTGTTAATTGCGCCAGTTATTTAACAATACCTTTTTACTTGATCAAAAAATTATGCTTGATTGGATTGTTAATACGGTTAACTCTTTAGGATACGTCGGGATTGCTCTATTAATGTTTTTAGAAAATCTCTTTCCGCCGATTCCCTCAGAGCTAATTATGCCTCTGGCAGGGTTTGTCGTGACCCAAGGTAAACTTAATTTTACTTATGTCGTAATCGCAGGAGTAGTCGGCTCAGTATTAGGTGCATTGCCCTGGTATTATTTGGGAAAAGCCTGGGGATTAAAACGGATTAAAAGATTAGCCGATCGCTATGGTAAATGGCTCACTATTTCCAGTCAAGACATTCAACAAGCTAAACTATGGTTTGAAAAGAGAGGTAAAGCAGCAGCTTGTTTCAGTCGCATTGTTCCAGGGGTTCGCACCTATATTTCTGTTCCTGCTGGCATTAGTAAAATGTCTTTGCTACCGTTTTTGTTTTACTCAACTCTAGGGACGGCGGTTTGGGTAAGTCTTTTAACTTATGCAGGCTATATCCTAGGTGCTAATTATGACCGCGTTAAACAGTTTCTCGCACCTATTAGTGCCATCGTAATTGTCTTTCTAGTTATTGCTTTTATTATCTGGATAATTAAGCGTCAAAAGCGTCAAAAAAAGCCATAAATAGTTTTCTATCTTAAATGTTTCGAGAGGACTCCCGTTAAACCGCGTGAGCGGTTAGCGGTGAGATGAATCGAAACCAATAAAAGTAAACTGCGGAGCATCCTTACTTTTTGGGAGATTTTTGTTTCTCAACATAATCTTTTAATTGCTCTACAGTTACGCCTCCACAACTGGCAACAAAATAAGAACCAGTCCAAAAAAAAGGTTTTCCATAAAAATATTGATTACTAAGTTCGGGGTATTCTTTACGAATCAATCTCGAACTTACTGTTTTTAGGTTAGCAATTAATTTAGACAACTGAACATCTGGTTTAAACTCTACGATTAAATGGCAATGATCGCACTCAGCATTAAAATCATTTAACGCACAATCCCACTTTTCAAGAGTTTCTTTAAATATATTATGTAGTCTAATCAGTCTTTCTTTATTAATCGCTGGTTTGCGGTATTTAGTCACAAAAACTACATGAACGTTAAGTTTATATATTGACCTAAATCCTTTATTATAATTGCTTGACATAGCATGGCGATAAGTTGTAATATCAACATATTATCATAGATGGTCGAGCCATGATTACTTACACATATCGATACAAAATTAAGCCGACAAAGAAACAAATCAGACAATTTGAGCAATATTTAGATATTTGCCGAAGCGTTTACAATTTTGCTCATGCTGAGAGGAAAGCTTATCTTGAATCGAGAAAGTGTAAGATAGATTGTTGCTCGATAGTTTCTGAATACATAATTCCAGCTTCGGCAACTTTTCCTAGCTATAATAATCAATCAAAAGCCCTAACTGAAGCTAAGAAAAAACTACCACATTTAAAGTTGGTAAACGCTCAAACTTTACAGCAAGTTTTGAAGCGATTAGAGAAGGCGTGGTCTGATTTCTTTAAAATACCAGAGCGAGGGTTTCCTCGGTTTAAATCTAAGAACAGATTTCGTAGTTTTATTTTTCCTCAACTGGGAAAAAATTGTTTGGATACAGGTAGAGTTAAACTCCCCTCAATTGGTTGGATAAGAATTAGACAATCACGGAGCTATCCAACTGGATTTATACCAAAACAATTTCAAATAGTAAAACGTGCTTCTGGTTATTATCTGACGATTGTTTTTCAATCAAAAGTAGTAATACCAGAAGTTATGCCACAGGATAGATCGTTAGGAATTGATGCAGGAATTGAATCATTTGTAGCTACTCCAACAGAATTAATCAAAAGTCCTAAGTTTTTAAGAAGTAAGCTTAAGAAGTTGAAAAAACTTCAGCGACAACTTAAAAACAAAATTAAAGGCTCGAATAATTGGTTAAAGTTGCAAAATAAAATAGCTTTCTTTCACGAGAAAGTAGCTAATACGAGACGTGATTGGTTGTTCAAATTAGCTCATTACTTATGCGACCAAACTGATAATGTTTTTGTGGAAGATATCAATTATAAATCTTGGTCAAAAGGTTTGTTCGCCAAACAGTCTTTAGATTCGGGGATTGGGAGCTTTATCAATGAAATATTGCCCTTTATCGCCTGGAAGCGAGGCAAATACTATCTCAAAGTAGATAAGAACTTTACTTCTCAAACTTGTCCCAATTGTAGATTGCATACGGGCAAAAAAATGTTGAAAGAAAGAACGCATCAATGTCAGTATTGCGGAGCTAGAATGAATCGCGATAATGCATCAGCGCGCATTATTCAACAACGCGGACAAATAGCGGTCGGACAGCCCGTTAATACAGAAATAGCTTGTGGAGAGCGAGGTGCGGGGGTCTTACAGTTAACTCTGTTCGATCTAGTAACTGCTCAACAAAGCAAGAATCTCCCGTTATAGCGTTAGCTTAACGGCGGGAGTGTCAATTTGTTTTAACCTTTAACACAGACTACTTGCTTCAAAGTAGCAACCACTTCTACCAAATCTTGTTGTTGATTCATCACTTCGTCGATAGGTTTATATGCAGCAGGAATTTCGTCTAAAACTCCGCCATCTTTACGGCATTCAATACCTTCAGTTTGTTCGATCAAATCAGCAACGCTAAAGCGTTTTTTAGCTTGAGTTCGAGACATCAAACGCCCAGCACCATGAGAACAAGAACAATAGCTATCATGATTACCTTTGCCTTTAACAATAAAAGATTTTGTCCCCATAGAACCAGGAATAATTCCATAGTCTTCTTTTCTAGCGCGTACTGCACCTTTACGAGTTACATAAACCGCTTCACCAAAATGCACTTCTTGTTCGGCATAGTTGTGATGACAATTAACTGATAATAAAGGTTTAGTTGGTTTGCCTCCTGTTAGGTGTTTTTCGACAATTGCTTTAAACCGTGCCATCATCACTTCGCGATTAAATCTAGCGTAGTCTTGCGCCCATTGTAAATCTCGCCAATAAGCTGCAAATTCGGGAGTTCCTTGGACAAAATATGCCAAATCCAAATCAGGAAGCTTGTTATCCGCTAGTTTAGCGAGTTCTTTGCCTGTAGAAATATGACACTGGGCAAGTTGATTGCCAATATGCCGTGAACCAGAGTGTAACATTAACCAGACTTGACCATCGGTATCAAGACACAATTCAATAAAGTGATTGCCACCACCCAAAGAACCTAGCTGCGCCATAGCTCTATTTTCTAGCCTTTGTACTCCTGAATGTAACTCTTTAAAGTTATGCCAGCCTTGCCAATTAGTCACAGTTTTTTCAATCTCTTGATTGGCATTTTTGCCGACAGGAATACTCGCTTCAATATCGCGCCGAATCTTTTTTAATTTTCCCTCTAAGCGATCTTGCTGAAACGGCATTTTTATCGCAGCCATTCCACAACCAATATCTACCCCCACAGCAGCAGGAATTACCGCATCTTTGGTTGCAATAACCGAGCCTACTAGCGCGCCTTTTCCGAGATGAACATCAGGCATTAAAGCAACGTGCTTAAAGACAAAAGGTAAAGAGGCTACGTTTTTTGCCATTTTGGTTTCTTGGCTATCTAGTTCGTGATTTGCCCAAGACAAAATAGGCTTAGGTACTGATAAATCTAGTTTTTCGTATGGCATAAAAGACTTTACTATATGCAAGTATTATGTTTGTAATTTATATGTTACCAGATATTGTTTCAGTTTAGAACAACAATTCTCAATGGGATTAAAATCAGGAGAATAAAGATCACTTTAGCTTCCACTGCTTTAATGGCTTTAGTGACTTCTGTGGCTTTATAACAGCAGTTTTCAAGTTTTCAACAGTCCGCTGCAACTTGATAAAAGTGAATATACTTAACACCTTAATCCCCATTTTACAACTGCCATTGGAAAAAATTTACTACATTACCTAAAATACGATGTCGCCACCAAGAACGTTGTTGCCAGTCAGAGAGAGTTACGCGCTTACTTTGAGCAAAACCATTGGTAAAAACATTTTTAATATTATTCACTAATTCGGGTTGAGAGATAACTAGATCGAGTTCTTCATTATGATCGAAACTGCGCGGGTCAAAATTAGCACTACCTGTAATTACCCAGCGGTCATCGATTAGTAGCATTTTGGCATGGGTCATACTAGGCTGATATTCATAAATTTCGACTCCCCCTTTGAGTAATCTGCCGTAGTGTTCGTAGGAAGCATAGTAAACGGGCTTTTTATCACTGCGTTTGCTAGTAGTCAGAATTTTGACATCAACTCCTTTTTGTTTAGCTGCTACCAACAATTTTTGCGAATTAGGATCGGGAAGAAAGTAAGGACTAGCCAGCCAAATTCTTTTTCTGGCACAGATAATGCTGTTGTATTTTAAAGCTTTAATCGGTGAAAAACGATATTGCGGATTAGCCCCTGGTGTAGCCAAGATCAAATACTGTTCTTTGAGAGAACGCTGTAATTTTTCGCGCTCTAAATCCGCAGTTCCTCCGCCATAAGTCCAGTGTTGGGAAAAGATCCCTTCTAAAAAGAAAATTATTTCTCCTTCGAGACGCAGTTCGATATCGAGCCAAGGTTGAGTGTCATCATCTTTTTCGATACCATCCCACATATCGGAAATACCAGCACCGCCGACTAAGGCAAATTGACGATCAATTATTAGTATTTTGCGGTGAGTTCGCCCCGCATAATCAAGAGGTGCTTTCCATTTAAAAGAATTAAAAAAAACAATCTTGACTCCTACTGCTTGCAGCCGTTGCCAATATTTTGGAGAAATATCTTTAGTGCCATAACTATCGACAATCAGCCTAATTTCAACCCCCGCACTAGCTCTTTCGGCGATCGCTACAGCAAAATCATCAGCCCGTTTACCAGGAGTCATAAAGAAAGTTTCAAAATCAATTGTCTGCTGGGCTTTACTAATCCCATCGAGACGAGCTTGTTGAATTAAAGCTGGTTCTGACCAAAAATCAGTAACTCTCCCTTGAGTGATCAAGGAGTTGGTAATACTAGCTAAAGTGGCTGCAAAACGAGGTTCTTCTGGGTCTGGCGGGTAATTTGCCAAATACTCAACGCGATCGCGAAATGCCCCTTTAAAATAAAAGCCAACTAATAAAACTAAGCTAAGGATTACTAGGGCAATCAATAACCACCACAGCAAAGTCAGAATTATATTCCACATAAAAAAAATCGCAGTTTAGCTGAAAATCCCTCGCAATATTGGCTAACGTTGAGGGCTATCTATAATTTGAGGGATATTTCAAAATCGCGCATCGTACCACAGTTATAATAAGGTTTGCTACTTACTGATTAGATTGTTGCCAATTGCGTAGATATAAATAAACCAAAATCAAAGTTAGCAGCAATAAAATAGTTGCTGCTGCTGCTGCATAACCAAACTCAAACCGCGCAAAAGCTTGTTCGTAGATATAAAACACCAGTAAATTGGTTGAGTTTAACGGTCCACCACCAGTAATAATATAAACTTGCTCAAAACTGCGTAAAGTAAAAATCGTCGTAGTGACAATCGCAAAAATTAACGTCGGGCGTAATCCAGGAAGGGTAATATAGCGGAACTTCGCCCAACTATTCGCGCCATCTAATTCTGCTGCTTCATAGCGAGATTGAGGAATCGTCTGTAAGCCTCCTAAGAACACCACCAAATTAAATCCCAGCTGTTTCCAACTACTCAATAAAATTAATACAGGCATTGCCCAAACGGTACTACTTAACCAAGGAATGGGGTCAAAGCCTAATGCCAACAATAAACTATTAACTGGACCTTGGGTTTGAAATAACCAACGAAATCCTAAGCCTACCGCCACTAGTGAAGTAATCGAGGGAATAAAGTAAGCGGTGCGTAATAAACCTCTCAAAGGAGCAGAGCGATTTAAGAGTACTGCTAAAACTAGAGGGATAACGATAGTGGGAATTACTGTAGCGATCGTAAAGTAAAGTGTATTGCCAATAACTTGCCAGAAATCTGCGTCCGAGACTAAGCGTCGGTAGTTACTCCACCCGATCCAACTTACGCCTGAAGTCGTAAAACTACCTGTGGTAAAACTAAGATAAATTAAGTAGGCGATGGGATAAAACAAAAAAATTCCCAGTAGAATCAGTGCAGGGGCGAGAAAAATCCAGGCTGCAACTGTATCTCGATCTAAATAAGCAGCGATCTTCTTCCTTGGGGTTTTAATCATATATAAGCTGGCAATCTGCGAGAAAATTGTACTCTCTGATGTCGCTCGCCTACAATCAATGCTCAATTGAGCATTTAAATTCGCTTGAGTAAACTTAAGCCATGGGTATCTGTGCCACAAGTTGTCGCTAACCCGTGACGAAAAGCCAACTCTAAAGCTTGTTTAGTTTGCCTAGCACTAGGTTGCCAAGGATCGGGATTACCATAAGCATAATAAACTTCAATGCCATCGATCCCTAATTGCGCAGCCAAAGGAACTAATTCTTTAGCGGAACGACGATAACGAAAAGGATGAGCCAAAATGGCTAAACCACCTGCTTTCTGAATCGCAGCAATTACTTTTTGGGCATTAGCCTCTCGACCCTGGGGACTGACAGACTGAGTATAAATCTCTAAAGCAGGATGATTCGGATCGAAGGCATATCCTAAGATGTGTACCTCAGTACCGTGAAGATTAGAAGTAATTTCAATGCCAGTCCAAAGCTTAAATAACTCTGGTTCGGGATTAGTAGTTTGTCGCTGATTTCTATAAGATTGAGCTTGTTGATAACCTGCTACCGAATGATGATCGGTAATTGCAAGACCTTTTAGTCCTATAGCGATCGCCTGTTCTACTAGTTGTGAGGGTGTAAGTTGACCATCAGAAGCAGTAGTGTGCATATGAAAATTGTAGAGTTTAGGACAGCTTTTGCTGTGGACAGTTTCCCAAACCCGACGCAGGTTATGACTATCTGATAAATTGTCGGTGAAAGCGGAGGTTGTAACAACCATATCCAAAATTAAAAACTCACATGCTATTAATAATTGTTACAAACAACATAGCAAAATTAGTTGTCAAGTTGCTGCGATCTCAACTACCACGGATCACAAATAATTAATTGTCCTAATTAAATAATCAAATATTCAACGGTAATCACTTTATATGTTTGCTTTGCTTCCTGCCGTATTACCTGTGGGTTTAATTATTTTGATTGGTTTTATTGCTGGTCGAAAGTTGCCCTTACAAAAACAAACTCTTTCGCAATTGACTCTCTATGTATTATCTCCTGCTTTGGTAATCGACAGTCTTTACCGTACAGAGTTATCTTTAAAAACTTCTGTGGGTCTATTAAGTGGTTTTGCTGTTACTTCCGCCATCATATATTTGATCGCAAAATTACTCGGTAAATTTACGGGTTTATCCCCTGGGTTAAAAACCGCTGTTGTGGCAGTTGCTTTATTTCCGAATAACGGCAATATGGGATTACCAGTAGTCGATTTTGCTTTCGGGGCATCAGGATTAGCTAGAGCCATTATTTATATGATTGGTTCGAGTATTTTACTGTTTTGCTTTGGTCCAGCAATTATTAAAGGGGAAGGAGTTTGGTCGGGGCTTCGCTTGATTGTCAAACTGCCTTTATTATGGTCAATTCTAGCTGGTATTGGTTTGCGCCTCCTCAATTGGGAGATTCCTTGGCAGCTAGATACAGGTATTCAAAAAGTGGGAGACGCAGCAATTCCCATTGCTTTAATTTTATTAGGAATGCAGTTGGCTAATACTAATTTGGAGTTGGGCATTAAAGAGTTGGGTGGGGCATTAATCCGATTATTAGTCGCACCAGCGATCGCTTATGTAGTAGGAATGAACTTACAGCTAGAGGGTTTAGATTTACAGGTTCTAGTTTTGCAAAGTGCGATGCCTACAGCAGTCAATTCTTTAGTTTTGGTGACAGAGTTTGGTGGAGATCGAGATTTTGTTGCCAAAACCATTGTCACCTCCACCCTGTTGAGTTTTATGACTCTACCGCTAATTTTGTGGCTATTACAATGAGCTTGATTACTGAATATATTGCGAAATATCTTCTTCGCAATCATCAGCTAAATAGGACAGAGAACGGAAACGCAACCCGACAAATTGTTCATAAAGAGGATTTAACTTACACAAAGGCGGAATATGGGCAATAGTCCGACCAAAGAGATTAATATCTCGTTCAAAAGGACATTGAGGTGGAATAACCTTACAAATAAACCGCGCTAGTCGCGGGTCTTTAATTTCCATCTCATCCAACCAGTCTTTGACAGGATGCAACACATCTGGATGTGATTCAGGTTTGCTAATAGCAGCAGTACTACCATCAGAGTGGTTTTCAGGTTGGTAAAGACTACTTTCTAAGTATTGCAGGGCTGCTACTTCAATCCCCAAGGCTTTACTAAACTCCTGTAAAAGTTCGTACTCAGGAGTCGAATAAACGCCATCCGCTACTGCTACTAAGACGGCGGTTCGTAAAAAGTTTTCTCCTGTATCATGATCTGTGCCTAGTGTTGTCGCTAATTCTTCTGGCGTAATTGGTTCTAAAGAAGCGTTATTATCAAGTTCTGCTAAATCACTAGTTAGTTGCGAGATTAACTTTTGTTCTTCTGGGTCATAGTGACCGTCTGCCCAAGCTACAGTGTATAAGCCCCGTAACCAAGCAATAATTTGCCGATCTGTATAGGATGATGTTTCAATGCTGGTCATGATATCTAACAATAATTAATCACTGCTGACCGACAGCCATCATAAAATAGTGCCGTCAACTTTAACACTACACACTGATTGAGTATAGCTTTAAGTCGAACGACACCGCATTTTAATCGATGAATAGCTTGCTAAAAATTGCCATTCTTAACTTTGGTTTTTTATTTAGTAGGCTAGACCCATACTACGAGTTGTTTCAGCCCCTAGATAAACACGGATGCTTAAAAAGTCGGTCGGACAAGCAGTTTCACACCGCTTACAACCAACACAGTCTTCTGTACGGGGAGAGGAGGCAATCTGACCAGCTTTACAGCCATCCCAGGGTACCATCTCTAAGACGTCCGTAGGACAAGCACGCACACATTGGGTACAACCAATACAAGTATCGTAGATTTTTACGCTATGAGACATTGATTATTCGCTCCTAAGCGAGTGTTCTCCAAATTTATCGGAATTAAGGGCTAGTTTACCCCATGAGTCTCTTTTGATAATGCAAAAGGCTACATAACTTCAAATTCTGTAACAACTAAAATTTATTCAGAAATCGGCGATCGCCAGCACTGCTGCACCATTAATTTTACCCTGACGTAGAGCCTTGATCGCTGCATTGGCTTGCGATAAGGGAAAAGCCGTAACTTCAGTTTGAATCGGTATTTGAGGGGCTAAAGCTAAAAATTCTGTACCATCTCGACGGGTCAAATTGGCAACAGAACGCAATACCCTTTCTTCCCATAAAATTTCATAGGAAAAACTCGGAATATCGCTCATATGAATACCAGCACAAACTACGATCCCCCCTTTAGCTAAAGCTTTTAAAGCAGCAGGAACTAATTTACCGACAGGGGCAAAAATAATTGCTGCGTCTAACTTTTCTGGTGGTAATGACTCAGAACTACCAGCCCAAACTGCACCGAGATCGCGGGCAAATTCTTGTCCTTGAGTGTCTCCTGAACGGGTAAAAGCATAAACTTGTTTGCCCTGATAGTTTGCTACCTGAATCAAAATATGTGCTGCTGCACCAAACCCATAAAAGCCGATCTTGGCTGCTTCTGCTGTCATCCGATAGGAACGATAGCCAATTAAACCAGCACAGAGTAAGGGGGCTGCTTGTAAGTCGGGATAACCCTCGGGAATGGAAAAGCAAAAGCTTTGATCGGCCACAGCATATTCAGCATAACCACCATTGAGATCGTAGCCTGTAAACAAAGCGCGATCGCATAAGTTTTCTCGACCAGCCAAACAATAGGGACAACAATTGCAAGTATGACCCAACCAAGGCACGCCAACACGAGTACCCAAAGGAAATTTAACCGCTTGAGTCCCAGTTTCTACTATAGTTCCGACAATTTGATGTCCTAAAATCAAAGGCAGTTTCGGTTTAGTCAGTTCCCCATCGATAATATGCAAATCTGTACGGCATACGCCACAAACCTGAACTTTTAACAAGACTTGTTCGGGCTGTGGTTGAGGTATTGGTAGTTCTACTGCTTTGAGTGGTTGACCTACCCGCTCAAAAATCATGGCACGCATAGCTAATTATATCACTTATATTTAAAATCCTCTAGATTCAGCTAGAGGAGCAGTAATAGCTTTAGTTCTAACTATTGAATCAACCGTTTAATCTCACCATAAGCTAAATAAAATCCGCCTTGAGAGCTTTCTTTGACTTCATCTACTACATACATCATGCCTTCTTCTCTAATGCTACGGGGGAAGCGCATATTCCAGTCGGGGTTGTAGCCATCGGATACGACTCTAGCTCTGAGCTTACCTTTTTCTTTTAAACATTGAACTAATACGCCGTCTCCTACGATATCGGTAGTTTCTAGATCGGCAGCAGTTCCTTTAACCTTCGCTTTTTGAAAGTTGGTATTGCTACTAGTGACAGTAGCTAATTTTTCTCCTGGTTTGAGCAAACGACGAATCTCGCCTACAGTACGATAGAAAGTCCCATTAGCAGATAGTTCAACTCCGTCTGCTAGATAGCTTGCCCCTTCTTCTCTAATGCTGCGAGGAAATTGCACGTTAAAGTCGCTATTGTAATCAGAAGAAACTACGCGAATGCGTAACTTACCCTGAATTCGCTCGCATTTTAGCACCACGCCATTGCTAGGGTCGGTAACTATTTCTAGGCTGTTAGATGCTCCTGTCGTAGTTCCTCGTAATTTTAAGTCTGAGCGATCGCGTTTTCGCGCCTGATAGGATTGATCGCGCATCTCTTTACGAATAGCTAGATCGAATCTACGTTCGTCGAGACGTTTGACATAGTATTTTAACTGTTCGATTTCTTCGGCGATTTCAAAATATTCATTTAAAGCCTTAGATTTTAATTCTTCTACCGCCTGACGTAAAATATCCGCTGCTTGTTGATAATCACCACGGTCGGCAATAGCGATCGCCTCATCTTTTTTCTTAGCGATTCTCAACTGACTGGCTTGTTGGGTAACTTCGGGATTTTGATCTGCCTTGGCTGCTGCTTCTGCTGAGGCAACAGTAATCGATAAAGGAAGACTATCGGTAAATTTTTGAATGCTGCCATCAACTACTTGTTGATAACTGTAGGTGAGTGTGCCAAGGTCTATCTTCCCTTCAGTGGCGATCGCAGGAATAGCCAATTGTAATACCAAAGGTTTGCTTTCAACTCGGTAAACATCACCCAACAAGATCTCTACTCCCTTATCCGATTGTTGAGAAGGATATTTATTGAGAATTTCGCCGACTCGAACTTGATTTTTAGTTTCCAAGTTAACTGTTAAGTTTTGACCGACTAGAGAAGTCAAACTTTCCATTTCAATACTAAATACATTTGCTGCATCATCAGCCGACTGAATAAAATAAAAATTGCCACCGCCACCCTCTGCTAGATCGATTAGTAAGTCTTCGTTAAAACCAGTGCCAAATCCTAGGGTAGTAGTCATAATTCCCGCTGCGACTTTTTCTTTGGCTGTGTTGACCAAAATCTGCGGTTCGGTAATTCCGCAATTAGCTAACCCGTCAGTTAAGAGTAATACTCGATTGAGACGTTCTGATGTTTGCCTTGATTCTACGCGATCGCATCCCATTAACCAACCACCACTTAGATTAGTCAATCCTCTTGCCTTGATTTGGCGGATTACTGCTTTAATTTCGGCTTTATTAGTAACCAACTGTGGCGATAAAATTGTCTCTGCCACATCATCATAAATAACAACCGAAAGATAATCTTCTGGGGTTAAATATTCAACTAGTTGTTCGGCAGCTTTAATAGCGTTGCGAAGGGGACTACCACTCATCGAACCAGAACGATCTAAAACCAAACTAAGATTAATCGGACGACGAGAAGTCTTTTCTGGCTGAACCTCTCCCTGAAAACTAATGATGATATCAACATTAGTGGCTTGATTGGCAGCAATTTGAGATTGGTTAAATATATAGTTAACTTGCATCTAATCTAAAAAATAATCTTTATGCCTATTATTGCCACATATATGACGAGTTTGAGCATTTTATGCTGTATTGATGCTTATAGCAATCGAACTATAGGTCAAGACATCTTGCGATCTCTTTGCGCAGACAATTTAAACTTTTGAGGAAACCTCAAAAGCCATGTCCTTGAATCTGCGTGAGATATTTTTTGTTGTCCTAATCTTTACTTCGACTGCTATAAATCTGAGACAAAATTTTTCCTATTGTTTTTCCTTTGAAAAATCAAATGATAGACTACATCTAGTTGTTGGCTGAAGCAACAATTTTAAATGTTGGATTGAGCAAAATCACTCTCATGGCTATTACTCCCCTACATCAGCGTTCTCTATCTCTAGATCATCAAGAATTTATTAATTTACTTGCTAAAACTGAAAATCTACTAATTATTCAAGACCTAGACGGAGTATGTATGGGTTTGGTGAAAGACCCTCTCACCAGAATAATTGCCTCAAATTATCTTCAAGCCGTAAAAGCTTTTGCAGGACACTTTTATGTCCTAACTAATGGCGAATACATTGGGAAGAGAGGGGTTAATCGTATTGTCGAAAAGGCTTTCGCTGACCCAGCTATAGTCAAACAACAAGGTCTTTATCTCTCAGGTTTAGGTGCTGGTGGTGTGCAATGGCAAGATTGTTATGGCAACGTTTCCCATCCAGGAGTTAGTGAAGCAGAATTAACTTTTTTAGCGCAAGTACCTGATAAAATTACGGCTTATTTAGAGCAATTATTGGCTCAAGAAAATTATGGGCTAAATCCAGAGCAGATTCAGCAGTGTATTGCAGCGACAGTATTAGATAATAAAGTATCTCCTACTGCTAATCTTAATGTGTTTCATGAAGCGATCGCCGAAAGCAGTAATGGCTATATTGAGCTACAGCGTAAAATGCAGAGTTTGATGGAACAATTATTGGCAGAAGCCGAGCAACAAGCCTTAGAATCTGCTTTTTTTGTGCATTATGCTCCTAATTTAGGAAGAGACATTAACGGGCAAGAAATTATTCAGCTAGCGCAAGGTAAAGATTCTGGAACTACTGATTTTCAGTTTATGTTGCGGGGTGCAATCAAAGAAGTAGGAGTATTAGTGATTCTTAATCGTTATTATTATCAGAAAACTGGTAGTTATCCTCTGGGTAAAGAATTTAACGTCAGACAAGCCCCCCAAAAACCCGAAAAACTTTTAAATATGATTAAAAATAACTTTGACCCTGCTCTGATGCCCTTAATAGTAGGGATAGGCGATACTGTTACTAGCAAAGCTCAAGAACAAGCGGGACAAATTCAATTTAAACGAGGAGGTAGCGATCGCGGTTTTTTACAATTAATTCAAGAAATTGGACGGGAGTTTCAGACAGGGAATCTGGTAGTTTATGTGGACAGCAGTGACGGCGAAGTCAAAAACCGTAAACCTCTGAAGCTAGAAAAGCTCGAAGCAAGCTGGCAAGTGATCGAAGGTCCTGGCGATCGTCGAGATCGCGAAGACCCCCTGACACTTAATCTGGTTTTTCCTGGTGGCTATCAGCAATATACTGATTGTTTTCAACTTGCAGCCAGCCAAAGAGGCTAATGTTTTAGTTGTCGCTCTCGTTATTTACTTCAGAAGTCTCAGAAGTGTCTATTGGTTGCGGTGGAACGCGAGGTACGAGTTGCATTTTCGGCAGAGCAGCGATCGCGTAATAAAGTTGTTCTGCTACCATCGTATTAGCATTATCAGTTAGGTGAATCGCATCAATAAAACTAGGGGAAGGGTATTTATCACTAAGATTGTAGAGATTGAGTGCTTTGACATTTTTCGGAAAAATTTGTTCGAGATACTGATTAGCTGCAACAAATCGCGGATAAGTTTCCTTAATAGTTTTGATATACTCTCTGCCCAACTGAGTGGTAATTTCGCCTTCTGTGGGGGTGAGTTGTGTCGGGTTGCGTCCTGTAATTTCAGGTTGAGTCACCATAATCACAGGAATCCCAGCACCCGCAGCTAAAGAAACGAGTTGTTTATGGTTTTGAAAATAGCGGTCAACTCGGCGTTGTAATTCCGCTGCTTCTTGCGGTGCATAGGCAGTGAGGTGATTTCCTGGTTTATTAAATAACAGATTAGTTTCTGCCTCAGACACCTGGGGTTTTAGTACCGACTCTTGCAAAATTTTGACTAGATAACTTTTAGTTTCTAAGGGTTGAAGCAACTTTTCTACTGAAGCTCGCATATAACTGGGAGCATCATCCAAATAAACCTCTTCTTGTGGAATTTGGACAGCGGGTTTTTGGCTATCTAGCATCATATCGCTATAACCATTTAAAACAATCAGTAAATCAGGCTTATAGTTAAGAATTTGTAATGCTAACTGCGCCAATTCATTACCTGAAGCATAACCAGGAACGGCTGCATTAATTACGCGATAATTGCCCGATTTAATTTTAGAAGGTTTAGCCACAGCTTGTTGCCGTTCTGTCTCAGCCAGAGGTAAAACATCGGGCTTATAGAAGCTAGGACTTTGACGCTGTTGCTGAAGCCGTTTTTGTAAACGTAACTCCAACTGTTCGGCGATCGCAGCCTCATTACTCGAACTACCATAGCCAAAAGCCGTTGAACCCCCCAAAATAAAAATTCTGATTTCATCGGGGGCTTTGGTCGCTGAAACACTATCTAGATCGCGAAATCCTTGCTCATTGATTTTCCAGTAAGGGTTTTTTTGGTTAGTTACTAATTGATAACCTACTGCCAAACTTGGTTTTACTGCCAATGCTCCTGCATTAGCAGGGAGAGGAAGGGTTTCTCCTTGTTCATTGACAAATTTTAGCTCATAGCTGCGATTAATATCTGTTTCTGCCGTTACCTGGTCAAATTCGGCTCTTCTGCCAGTAATATCGATAAAAATACGAGCGATCAATTCTAAAACTAATAGCGATAGCACAGCAGAAACCACAAACCAAATCCAAGAAAATCTCCGTCTGGTTCTACGAGTGGCAAACAAATAACGTTCTTTTGGTTTAGATCTAAACATAATTCCCTGTTCTGTCTTGATAATTAGACTATTTAGTTAGTCAGTAATAAACTGTGGTCAGAGTACTAATACCGTTTCTCTTTAAATTTGCTACAGATGACCGTGAGGGATGCTCAAGGGATTGAGAGCATATCCAATCACGGTGTTGGTTGACGCGGAGAGGGGAGACAGCCAGACATGGAGATTTATCTGTAGCGATTATTCAGAGAATTGGTACTAAGTTTGCCCCCTCTGACCGCAGAATGCGTCGGAGCAGATAGCCCCTTGTCAACTGCAAGCTTGGCATTTTTAATGCTAGAAACGGTTGACCTAAGTTCCGTAACCTATTCTAATCTCTCGTGAAAAATACCTCATCTCTATATCATAAAACCAATATCAAGCAGAAAAATAATTACGAATTTAGCGTTACACTACCAAAAAAAGCTCACCAAGGAAGAAAGTTTTGTGGCTCATCTCAGGGTATTCTCTTAATACCTTTTTTACAGCATCTTGATTATCGATCGCGCTAGTCTGTGACTAAATGCCATCTTGAAGATAGATTCAGATTTTTTTATGACAAAGAGAACTTTCGGTGTAATTGGTTTAGCAGTAATGGGAGAGAATTTAGCTCTCAATGTCGAGAGTCGGGGTTTTCCGATTGCTGTATATAATCGTACTGCCTCCAAAACCGAGGCTTTTATGACTCAAAGAGCAACAGGAAAAGATGTTGTTCCAGCTTATTCTCTCGAAGAATTTGTCCAAACTCTCGAACGTCCCCGTAAAATTTTAGTGATGGTAAAAGCAGGAAAACCTGTAGATGCTGTCATCGAACAACTCAAGCCCTTACTAGATGAAGGGGATATGATCATCGATGGCGGAAATTCCCTTTACGATGATACGGAACGACGCACTAATGACCTTGAAGCCACAGGACTAGGTTTTGTAGGGATGGGAGTCAGTGGTGGCGAAGAAGGAGCGTTAAACGGTCCTAGTCTGATGCCAGGAGGTACAGAGGCAGCTTATCAAGAATTAGAACCAATTTTAACTAAAATTGCTGCCCAAGTAGATGATGGTCCTTGTGTAACCTATATTGGTCCTCGTGGTGCAGGACATTATGTCAAGATGGTTCACAACGGCATTGAGTATGGCGATATGCAGCTTATTGCCGAAGCCTATGACTTACTCAGCAACGGTTTGGGTTTAAATAGCTCAGAACTTCACGAAGTTTTTGCCCAATGGAATACCACAGAAGAACTAAATTCGTTTCTCATTGAGATTACTGCTGATATTTTTACCAATATCGATCGAGAAACTGATTTACCTTTAGTTAACTTAATTCTGGATGCTGCAGGACAAAAGGGGACAGGAAGATGGACAGTTGTCAGTTCTTTAGAATTGGGCGTACCAATTCCGACAATTTACGCTGCGGTAAATGCTCGCGTTATGTCAGCTTACAAAGATGAAAGGGTAGCAGCAGCTAAAGATTTAGCAGGTCCTAAATTCAAATATGAGGGAGATACAGCAGCGTTGATCGACAAAATCAGAGACGCTCTTTACTGTTCTAAAATGTGTTCTTATGCTCAAGGAATGGCACTCTTAAGTAAAGCCTCCGCAGAGTTTAATTACAATTTAGATTTAGCAGAAACGGCTCGAATTTGGAAAGGAGGTTGTATTATTCGGGCAGGATTTTTAGACAAGATTAAACAAGCTTTTAAAGATAATCCGCGCTTACCAAATCTTTTGCTCGCACCAGAGTTCAAGCAAACTATCTTAGATCGCCAAGAATCTTGGCGAGAAGTTTTAGCAACTTCTAATCGTTTAGGAATTCCCGTTCCCGCTTTTAGTGCCTCTCTTGATTACTTTGATAGTTATCGACGCGATCGCCTTCCGCAAAATCTGACTCAAGCACAACGAGATTATTTTGGCGCCCATACCTACGAAAGAGTTGATAAACCCAGAGGCGAATTTTTCCATACCGAATGGAGTAAGTAGGTAATTATCAACTTAAGTTCGAGATCCGAACTAGGGCAGATTTTTAGCTGAAAGTAATTCCCACTTTAGTAAATCTGCCCTATCTTAGGCTAAAAAAAATTGTAACGGATTGATGCTGACGTTAGATTAGTTAATTTGTCATAACTACCTCAATCGCAGAGATTTTAGCATTGTTAGTAGTAGCACTAAAATCTAAATTAAGCATACCGTCTTGTACTTCAGCGGAAAATGATTTTTCTAATCCCTCATTTTTACTGCCTGCTGTAGCATAGATATCGAGATCATCAATCACTAGGTTATTTTCTACTTCCAAATTAAAGACACGCTGATTTGATTCATTCCAATAAATTTCAGCAAAGCTCAGATTAACTTGATAGTTACCGTTTTTCACTGGTATATCATAAGAAAAGTTGCGACCAAAGCGTTCGGTTTGAAATAAAGAGTCATCTTGAGTTAGATCAATACCTGCTGTAGTGGCATAAACTTTGCCACCTTGAAAAAATCGATCTCCAGTCCATTGGTTGCCATCACTATCAGTAAAAGCGCCACCTCCAGCATTAATCCGAATCGGCTTGGCAGTAGGAGTTGGTTCTGAGTTCGGAATAAACTCGATTTTGTCGATCCGAGTATGTTCTGCATCTGGGCGAATCCCGTCTTCAAAGCCTGTGAAGGTAAAAATATCTCCTGCCTTAATCGAAATGTCTTGAATTTCAGTACTAGTTAAAGTTTTAGCATCAGCTAGATTACTACCCAATTGTTGATTGAGATTCACAGAAGCAATTTGCTGATTGCCTTGTTTCAGATTAAAACTACCAACCCCATCATTTTCATCGAAGTAGGTAATTTTGACATCGTACATACCAGATGAATTATTAAACTTAAAAGTAGCTGTTCCCATGCCTTGATCTGAACCACCAAGAAGACTAATCCCTTGCTTACCAGAAGCGACACTAATGGTTTCAACTTTGTATTCCCCAGAAAGCTGCATACTTTCAGCTTCTAATATAATCGAGCCACTAGGTGTTGGAATTGGTTCAGGTATTGGAGTTGGCTCAGGTGTTGGAGTTGGCTCAGGTGTTGGAATTGGTTCAGGTGTTGGAGTGGGGTTAGGGCTAGAACCAAACCGAGGTGGATTAGCTTCAAAAAACAGCTTAGCATCATTAGGATCGGCACTCTCATTTCCCGTGATCGAAAAGAAATGCATTCCTGCATCAGAGGGGTCATTGATTTTGTACTGAGCCGATTTCATTAGCTCGCGAGCTTCTTGCAAAACTGGATTATTAGTACTATCTAACCATTTCCATTTAGCACTATTAAAACCACTATCACCTCCGCCATTTTGATCGTTAATTTCGATCAGTTCAACTTCAGGAAAATCTCTTTTAATATCTGCCCAAGTTCTGACATCTTTGACTCCAGGTCTATTAGCCACATCTCGGTCTTCATTCCAACTTGAGTGTGACAGTAAAGTGATATTTTTGCGGTTTTGAGGGCTAGTCTGCTCTAAGCCCCGATAGATTGCTTCCATCGGTCCACCCTCAATCGCTAATATTTTTTGCCCTGAGTCGAGAATTTTGACTAGTTCGGCAGTTGTTTGCTGTGTATTTGCTTGGTAATCATAAGTATCAATTCCTAGCTTTTCAGCAAAGGCTGCACTTTCTCTCATTGCTTGAACTTGCGCAGAATTGTCGGATTCTCCCAAATTATTATTATAGAAAAAAGTAGATTTGTTCTGTAATCCTGCTGATTTAACTATAGTTGCAGCTATGGGTAAAGCAGCAATATCATCTTTGTCATTATTATTACCATCAAAGTGAGAAATTACTTGCTTAAATTGAGCGATATCTATTTTTTGAGCCATGATCAAAATTTACTACTTAGATGTAACAACCAGAAAAATAACAAAAGAAAGTAGTAAAAACGGATAACATCTTAGGCTTTATTTATTGTGTATTAAATTTTAATAATTAATAAGAAAAGTATATAAAGTAAAGAAAAGTAGAATAGTAATTTTACAAAAATAAAAAATTAATTTAAGAATAATTAAACTAAAGCCAAAGTAAATTTGAGAAAAATAAAAAAAACAAAAAGATCTTACTGAATCAGTAAAACTCAATATAAAATGACTGGCTTCATCTTATAAAAAATACTAATAGAGTAAATACTTTCGGAATTAAATAGTTTTTTAGAGAGTAATCTCCCAGAAGAATCAATAAAATCTTGCTAAATTTGAAGTCGAGTCATCGGTACTCTGCCACGTCCGTCACGGGGCTTACAAGCACCTCACCAAGTTCAGGCAACGCGGACTTGTAAAACGACAGAGCCTGCGATGACTTCGTCAATAGAGATTTTCAAGCTTTTGAGCTTATGATCGATTACTTATTTAGTACCGATAACCTGCATATATTTAGCCAAAATGACCTACATGATTAACAACCAGAAATTTTACTGATTGATCTAATTCGAGGTACTTAGGATGACTTTTAGAGGAATGGGAGTGGCGATCGCCCTAATCACGGGCTTAGGAGTTGTAACACCTTCTCAATCAGCATCAGCCCAAAATATTTTGGTAGATTTAGCTACCGCATCGTTAAATACACTGTTTAATCGCTCTGCGAATAATCCTCAAACTTTGCCTCAACCTGTTCCTAATTCCAACTATACTTTTGGTACGGGCAACATGAATGGTAATAATGTAAATTTTTGCCTTTTACCTTGTGTTCCTAATGGCGCATCTTCTGCGAGAAATCAAGCTACCCCGACTATTCCTTCAGGGATTGTACCCAGCAGAAGTATTGTCACGCAACAGCCCACAGGTTTACCCCCTGGAGTTGTGCCAAATCGCACCATTCCGATGCAACAGCCCACAGGCTTTCCTCCTGGAGTTGTCCCCAATCGCACGATTTCTACTAATGGATTACCCCCTAGAGTTATCCCGAACCAAACTGTTCCAACTCCACAAAATCGTCCGCGTCCGACAATTATTATTCCTCCGATTACTTTACCTTTCAGTTTGTAAGTTATTAATTACGGTTAATAAGTTTACTAAATTGCGAGTTCTGTGAGTAATGTCTTGCCAGTTGTGGTGTTTTAATAAAACTGGAGGAAAGAGATTACTAGATAGTCCTACAGCTATTGCTCCTGCTGCTAACATCTCTGAAGCATTATCAATAGTGATTCCGCCTGTAGGAATTAGGGGAATATGACCCATCGGAGCTTGTAAACTCTTGATATATTTAGCACCACCCAAAGATTGAATGGGAAACACTTTAACTGTTGTTGCTCCTGCTTGCCAAGCATTGATTATTTCGGTAGGCGATAGTACACCAGGAACAAAAGGCACTTGATAACGATTGGTGGCAATGTCTAGTAAATGAGGATTGAAGTAGGGAGAAAATAAAAATTGACTGCCACAAGCGATCGCCTCTTGCAGTTGAATGGCATCTAAAATTGTGCCTGCACCAATCCAGCAATGGACTAATCTCGAACGTAACTGAGCGATCAACTCTTGAGGCTGTTGACTGTTCCAAGTAATCTCGATCAGCCTAATTCCGCCTTTAGCTACCGCTTCTGCCATAGCTAGACCCATTTCCAGATTAGGAGCGCGAATTACGGCGATCGCTTTATAAGTCCGCAATGCTGCTAGCCAAGATTCATTAAATAAAGAAGAAGCGTCAGACACAAGAGCAACAACGATTAGATAGGGGATAGAAAATCAATAATTTTGTTTGGATAGAGGAAAAAGTTTTTCTGGCATAACTAATAAAGTGGCTCTGTCGTTGGCTCGAACAGCGGAAAATCAATTAAAGAGAGCTTACTCTACTGCGATAAGCTTGGTTATTTAAGCCATTGCCGACATTAGCAGTTGTTGAGTCGATGTTCTGCTGCAAAATTTTAATCCGTTCTGAGGTTGCAGGGTGAGTACTCAAAAAGGTAGGTACAGAACCGCCTTGCTGTAATAATTTTTCCATAAAACTTACCATTGCCGAGGGAGCATAACCCGCTTTTTTGAGATTTGCTAAACCAAACCGATCTGCTTCTAACTCGTCCTCCCGACTGTTAGGGCGACTTACTGCTAAATCTACCCCAATTTGTACGGCTTGAGAACGGTCTAACCCTGCTGCGGAAAGTACCCCTTGAGCGATCGCTCTTTGGCGCATTTGTTCGATAGCATGACGACCGACAATATGACCAATTTCATGACCAATAACACTAGCTAATTCGGCTTCATTAGCTGCTTCACGGATTAATCCTGTGTTGATATAGACATAGCCTCCCATCGTCGCGAAGGCATTGATATTGGGATCATCTACTACTTGAAAAGTATAAGGAAGATCGGGGCGATCGCTTGTCTGCGCCAGTCGTTGTCCAATTTGGTTAATATAACGATTAATTTCGGCGTTACGATAAATCTTGGCTTGACCAGATTTAATTAATTCTTGATTAATTTCTTTGCCAAGTTCTACTTCCTGCTGATCGGAAATAGTTGATAACTGATAAATTTGCGCCCCTCTAATCAACAATTCTAGCCAAGAATTAGCGCGAGTTGGTTGGGCATTACTTAAACCGATACTAATAGCAAAAATTAGGGCTAAAATTCCATATAACCAACGCTTGTGCCTAAAAAATGCCAAAAATGATGATAACTGAACCATGATTTAATAATAATTTCCAATTCTTGCCGATGACGATAATGTTGATCGACGTAATGTTTTCTTGTTGAGTTGCCTGATTTTCTGATAATATCAATCAGCAAATTTTACTAGGTATTTTGGCGATTTCTTAAATTTTAAAAATTCTTTTCCGAGATTTATTTTTTTTAGTAACAGAAACTCTAAAATCTAACCGCCATCAATTAATCAGTAAATTCAAGTGAATGTCCAAGCTAATTATTCAAATTCCCTGTTATAACGAAGAAGCAACTTTGGGATTAACCCTATCTCAGTTACCGCGTCACATTCCAGGTATTGATACAGTAGAGTGGTTAATTATCAATGATGGAAGTTGCGATCGCACTGTGGAAGTAGCCAAGGCTTGCGGGGTCGATCATGTTGTCCATTTTGAACACAACCAAGGTTTAGCTAGAGGTTTCATGGCAGGGATCGAGGCTTGTCTTAAGGCTGGCGCTGATATTATTGTCAACACTGATGCAGACAATCAGTACTGTGCTGAAGATATTCCCAAACTGATTCAACCTATCTTAACAGGAGAAGCTGAAATTGTAATTGGGGCTAGACCAATTCACAAGATTAAAGATTTTTCTCCCGTGAAGAAATTTTTGCAACAGCTAGGAAGTTGGGTAGTAAGAGTGGCGAGTAAAACCGATATTCCCGACGCACCTAGTGGGTTTCGTGCTATTAGTCGTAAAGCAGCTTTCAGGCTAAATGTTTTTAATGAATATACTTACACTTTAGAAACAATCATTCAAGCTGGACAAAGAGGAATGGCGATTACTTATGTTCCCATTCGCACTAATAGTTATTTGCGCCCTTCTCGTCTTGTAAAAAGTATTCCTGCTTATATCCAGAGGTCAATTATCACAATTATTCGGATTTTTATGACCTATCGCCCGCTACAGTTTTTTATGATGTTAGGAAGTGTTCCTTTTAGTGCGGGATTTTTACTATGTGTGCGATGGTTATTACTTTTTTGGGGGGTTATTGGGGATAATCCTGCCAAACCTCGTGTTCCTAGTTTGATTTTAGCGGCAATTTTAATTTTAGTCGGGTTTCAGTTGTGGCTATTTGGTTTAGTTGCTGATTTGATGGCGGTAAATCGCCAATTACTAGAAGATATCCAATTACGATTACGGCGCAGTGAATTTAATCAACAAAAAGATATTTATTAATGAACTTAAAAAGATTTATTTCCTTAGCTATTAGTGTTGCTATTTTAGTTTATCTCTATTCTCAAATTGAAATTACCCAATTAATTCAAGTCTTGCAAACTTCTGACCCCTTGTGGATGAGTATTAGCCTGGGAATGATCATTCCCCTAACTCTAGTTACCTCTTGGCGGTTACAACAACTAATGCCTCATGGCACTAATTTGAGTTTTATCGAAGCTAACCGTCTAATCTTAGGTTCTAGCGTTCTCAATATGATTTTACCTTCCAAAATGGGAGATATTGCCAAAGCTTATTTTATGCAAGAAAGAGATGGACTTAGTGGCACTTTGTCTTTATCAATTGTGATTTTTGAAAAAGCTTGTGATCTGTTGTCACTGTTGTTGTGGTGCGCTTTCGGATTAATTATTTATCCTGAAAAAGATCGGTTATTTTGGCTCATGACAGGAGGCATTATCGGCGGATTAATCTTAGGCATTCTCTTATTAAGCGATCGCAAAATTGCCAATCTCTTTTTTAATTTGACTAGTAAAATAGCTCCTCAAGGTATCCGCAAAAAACTGCATCAGATGCAAAACTCTTGGGGAGAAATGCACGATTATTTTTGGGGCGATCTTAAGCAATTGACTTTGATTGCTGCAACTTCAATCTTTATTTGGTTTTTGCATTTACTCCAAATTTGGCTGTTTATTGTGGCCCTAAAAGCCTGGACTCCTTTTGCGGTTAGTTTGGCTCTTGCACCACTAGCGATTTTAGCTGGCTTGTTACCGCTAACTTTTGCGGGAATTGGCACTCGCGATGCTGCCTTAATCTTTTTTTATCAACCTTATCTCGCTCCTGCTACTGGGGCTGCATTAGGTTTACTTTGTACCTCTCGCTATTTTTTACCAGCTATTATTGGTTTACCTTTTTTAGAACAAATGTTAGCGACAGTTCGAGCCAGAAGTAAGTAGCGAGTAGTTAAGCTGAAGCTAATTACAGTCTAAAATCGCTCTTCTTGCCCATTGATCTGCTGCTAAAATATCTTCCAGACTCGGATATTGGGTATTTTGAATCGTAAAGCGATCGCAAACAGTTTCAATTAAACGGGGTATATCTAAAAATTCGATTTTCTCCGCTAAAAATAAAGCTACAGCCTGTTCATTAGCTGCATTTAGTACCGCAGGCATCAATCCTCCTGCTTTTCCTGCTGCATAAGCTAACTTCATACAAGGATATTTATGATGATCTGGTTCGCCAAAAGTGAGACTACCCACTTTCACCAAATCTAGTTGTTCCCAATTAGTCTCGATGCGTTCGGGATAAGATAAGGCATAGAGTAAAGGCAGACGCATATCAGCCCAACCCAATTGAGCCAAAACCGAAGTATCTTGGATTTCAATCAGAGAGTGAATAATACTTTGAGGATGAATTACGATATCGATGCGATCGTAATCTAAACCAAATAAATAATGAGCTTCAATTACCTCTAAACCCTTATTCATTAGAGTCGCCGAATCGATGGTAATCTTTTGACCCATCGACCAATTAGGATGTTTCAGCGCATCTTGCACGGTAACAGTAGCTAATTTCTCGACTGGTAAATCGCGAAATGAACCCCCAGAAGCAGTCAGAATAATGCGTCTTAAAGCACCTTCTGGAACACCTTGTAAGCACTGAAAAATTGCCGAATGTTCTGAATCCGCAGGCAGTAATTTTACCCCGTGTTTTGCCACTAGCGGTAATACGATAGGCGCACCTGCAATCAGAGTTTCTTTATTGGCTAAAGCCACATCTTTTCCTGCTTCAATTGCTGCAATAGTTGGCAACAAGCCCGCACAACCGACAATACCTGTAACAACGCTTTCAGCGTCTCCATAGCGTGCCACTTCTACGACTCCTTGACCTCCTGCTACAATCTTTGGTGGATTGGGCATATCCGCAATCGCCTCTTGCAGTGCTGCTAATTTATCCTCATCGGAAGTAGCAACAATTTCAGGTTTAAAAGTTCTAATTTGTGCTGCTAATAATTTAATATTGCGCCCTGCTGCTAATCCCACAACGCGAAATTTATCGGGATGATCGGCTACTATATCTAAGGTTTGTGTCCCAATCGAACCGGTAGAACCCAGAATCGTAATCGCTTTTTGCTTGATAGATTCGCTCATGGTAATTTCTCAAAAATATCTAGGAGTTAGCTTATTGCTAATTCTCCCATTTT
>DAXETX010000169.1:0-3758 GCA_051155735.1 Xenococcaceae cyanobacterium | reverse complement strand
CACGGAGACACGGGGACATTTTTAACAAAATTAAGTATCTAAAAACACAAAATTTCTAACCTTTTCATACAATTTTTGTATCTTGATCGTCTAATTATAAAAAACATACCCTTGTGAGGTGTTTCCCCCGCCCCTCCCTAACCCTCCCCAATTTTGGGGAGGGAACGATTGGTCTCCCCCAAGGTTGAGGGAGGTTGGAGGGGGCAAGGACTTTGAGTAATCTCTGACTCGGTGAGTTGGATGATTTCATCATACTCGAAGTTTTCTAACATTAGATTTAAGCCTTGAGCTAAAGATGCATTGTGGGGTGGAATTTGATTGATTAGTTGTCGAATTGAATCTGCATCAACTTTAATCGCTGCTTGTTTTAGTTGCGAAATCCATTCTGGAGACATTGAGGTTAAGGCTGAAGTGTCAATTAGGGTAGAAGGTTGAGAAATTGTAGCTGGATTTAAGGCAACTTGCTCCCTAGGGGTTTTGGAAGATGATTGCAAACTTAGAAATGCTGGTAAATCGCTAGAATCAATTTCCGCAACTGGAAGATGAAATTTAAAAATCGAACCCTGGTTTAGCACACTACTAACAGATATTTCTCCTCCTAGTAAATGCACAAATTGCTGAGTAATGGCTAATCCTAATCCTGTACCTTGACGATGTAAAAACTGTTTTGTTTTGATAAAAGCATCAAAAATAGTAGCTAACTCTGAGGTTGCAATACCACAGCCAGTATCTTCTACGGTAAAGTAAAGGCTGACTAGTTGTTGAGGGGAAATTTTTGGTAACTTGTGACTGATTTGGGCTGATTCTCCCCTAACTGAGGCGACTTTGAGGCTAACTTTCCCTTGTTGCGTAAATTTAATGGCGTTTTCTAAAAGATTAAATAATATTTGGCGGAGTTTGTCAGGGTCGGTTTTAATATATTGGGGGATGTGAGGCGATAGAGAAAAACTCAGTTCGAGATTTTTTGCTTGGGTTCGTATTGCTAAGTTTTTGGCTAAATTGGCTAATAACAGTTTTAAATCAAAAATTTCTGATTTAACTGCAACTGCGCCCGATTCAATTTGGGACATTTCCAAAACTTGATTAATTAAAGTTAATAGCTGTTCGCCACTGTGTTTGACAGTGAGCAAATTTTGCCGTTGTATTGGAGTCAAAGCTGAATCTTGAAGCGATACTTGGGTAAAACCGAGAATTGCATGGAGAGGTGTACGGAGTTCGTGACTCATATGGGCTAAAAATTCGCTTTTAGCCCGATTAGCACTGTCAGCAGCTTCTTTGGCAATCATTAAAGCAGCAGTTCTCTGTTCGACGCGGGTTTCTAGTTCTGCATGGGATTTGGCTAAATTTTTAAAAGCAGTCTTGAGTTGAAGCGTCATTTCATTAAAAGACTGGGCTAATATCTTTAATTCTTTAATGTTTTTCGCTTCTACTAGGGGATAAGAATTAGTTCGGGTACTTCTAGAACGAGCATTTTGAGCAATAATACTACTGACGTGACTCAAATGGGCAATAGGTTGGGCAATTTTACGAGAAGTAGTCACACCAATAATTATCGCGATCGCCGATGCTCCTAAACATAAAAAAATTGTGTTACGGGTGTTGCGATTGATATCAAGCATAAAATCGGCTTCTGGAACTACCACTACAATTAACCAATCGATCCCTAATTCATCAGTGTAAGGTAAAACTTGGACTAATTGGCGCATCCCTTCTAGTTGAA
The DNA here is from genome assembly GCA_051155735.1 of Xenococcaceae cyanobacterium. Taxonomy (GTDB): domain Bacteria; phylum Cyanobacteriota; class Cyanobacteriia; order Cyanobacteriales; family Xenococcaceae; genus JASJCP01. Next base: position 2,038 of record DAXETX010000169.1, on the reverse strand, counting down.
AATCAAATTGTTGGGTTTGCTCAATGGCTTCTAAGCTACCAAAATTCGCAACTAAATAGTTAGATGTCGCTTTCGTAAAAAGATTTTGACTATTAATCCCTTTAATGCGCTGTTCGATTTGAGTATTTGCATTGTAAATAAAAGGTGCTTCTTCTGTAGAGGTAGCAACTAAATAGCCATTGCGTTCTAAAATAAAAACTTGTCCATTCTCACTAATATCAATACTCTCTAAAAAATTACTAATATGACTTAAAATTAAGTCAACACCTACTACTCCCAAAAAATTACCCTGACTATCAGATAATTCTCCTGCTACAGTAATGCCCAATTCACCACCAGCAAAAGTGTAAATTTGACTCCAATTATTGCGATGAGTTGTAGTAGTGGTAAGATACCAAGGTCGCAGTCGCGGATCGTAGCGATCGCTTTTTAAGAGTTTACTTCTAGCTCCTGTAGCATCTAAAAGATAAGCTTGACGTTGCGGAACAGTTTCTACAGGTTTAGCAATAAAAGTATGATCGGCTTCTCTTTTAACATAAGCAAACTTTCCTGCTTCATTAGCTAAATAAATAGCGGAGACAGAATCAAAAATTTGAATTTGTCGCCATAAGTCAATTTCAATTTGACGCCAATTAATCCAAGCTAGTTGTTCTAGCTGGGCTGCTTTTTGATTTAGTTCAACAATTAAACAAGGTTGTTCGAGATAGTTTTGGAGATGTTGTTGAACACTAAGAGTTACTTCATTTCTCAACTTGGTTGCTACCTGATTAACCGCTTGCTGTCCATTGCGAAACGAAAAATAACCCACTAATCCGACTGTAATAAATATTTGTAGCAGAAAGGGAATGGTCAGAATACTATGCAGCGGAAGATTAGCTACTCTGCGTTGTAGCAGCTTAAAAGTCATAATCTAAGTCCAAGGTACTCCGCGCCCTCGACGACGAAGCCTGCTTGGACTTCGTAAAAATAATCAATCGCGGGAAAACTAAACATTGGTTTGATTATATACAACTGATGGGTTGAGTTCGGATAACGAAGAAGTTATTGCGAGGAATTCACTATAATCGACCAAATCGTCGATTCCTATCAGGTTGAAAATAGCTTCTAGCACGAGCCAAAATAACAGCTTCAGCAATAATTGTTGCCATTGGGGTTTCATTGCTTCTAACTTCCATAGTATTAACGTTAAAGATTATGTTTATGTTGCATCCTGAAAGAGTGAAAAGTAAAAGCTAGACACTAATTCTGATTGACCTGCTAATTGGGGATTGAGGAGACAATCCCCAATCAAAATGACAAATTATCCCCATAATCAGTAATTTCACAATTTTTTACCCTTTTCAGTTAGCAAGAATCAGATTTGGTGTAACTAATACCTCGGTAAGTAAACAAATCTAGGGGTTTAGTTTTTAGTTGTCGATTAGATGGTCTTACTGTAATAATCTCTGGATCGAGTCGGTCTTTCAATTCGCTATGATATTTAATGCCTCGGTAGATAAATTTTAGAGTCTCTTGGTTCATAATTTAGTTTTTATCTCAACTAGTTATTAAGTTAAATAACAATCGAGAAGAAATCGAGATGAAATTTTATAATCCTAGAAGACGATGTACCACTTGCTTTTGATTAAACTGAATCGCAATTTCCAGTTAAATTAAATACTTCTTGGTTGAGTTTAGTCATAGATACGCTACCAAGTATTTAATTTACTTGTTGAGATTGACCAACGATCACAGATTAATTAGGTTTTTTGCAAATATGATTTGGTAAAATTTTGTACTGCATTAATGTAAAAACTTTTACATATAGCAATCGAAAATTATCTGTGAGAATAAACAGTAAAAGCCATCTAGTACTCAAAATTTTTCAAATTAAATAAATTTGTTATTGCAGAATGGGTAAAGGTCAACGTTACACCGCCGTGAAACGACGGTGCCTGCGTTGACCGCCTTCCGCGGTCACTCGTTCCTCGCCTTCGGCGGTTACTGCATTTCGCTATTACAATTTAAACCGAATTATTAACTATTAATTCAACACTCA
>DAXETX010000168.1:0-6607 GCA_051155735.1 Xenococcaceae cyanobacterium | reverse complement strand
CTACAATACTCGGTTCGGTTCGATTTAAACTGATGATATCTTCTGGAGTTGCGGGTAACTCCTCGACAGCAGGAGCAACATAGCCTGTATAAAATACATCGCAGTTTAACTTATTTACCGCAGGGAATGAATCTTCTAAGCGCAATAAATTAGCATCGCCGTGAAATAAAACTAGATCGTAATAGTGATTAATTAACTTACAGATCCTTTGCTGTCTTCTCATTTTGGGTGCTTCTGGCATGGGTTGAGTCATAATCAAATCCCGCAGACTACAGACAATGGCAATATTGCGATCGCTTGCATGGGCTTGTTCGAGCATTGGTTTTAACTCAAACTTAAGCTTATGCTTACTAAAAGGAAAACATTCAGTAATAATGCAGTCTGGTTGAAACTCTTCTAATACTTCGAGAATTTGTTGTTGGCGACTCTCTTTAACCTCTTCAATAGTTAGGGAACTATCTACAGGCTTAAGGCGATCGCCATCTTCCCATACCGCAGGTAGATGAATTACTCTGGCTTCTGAAGGAAATTCAAACCCAGGTATCAGTTGACCGCCGTTGATTAAGCAGACTTCAAAATCTTTCACTAAACTGCGAATAATTTCGGTGCTTCTCACTAAATGCCCGATTCCTGCCAAATATTGACAGTAAAATAAAATCTTTTTCATCTTCGATTAATGTGGAAATAGCTGTTTGGATAGAAAGTAGCAAGTAGCAGGTAAAAGATAAAAACTCATTACTCACTACTTCTGACTTTAAAAACTTAGGCTACTGCTGTGGGTTGATCTTTTTTCATGAGACGGACTAACTCTTTACGCTCTACTTCTGATAAGAATGCATCACCTGCTTTAGCGTTAATAACTGCTTGGGCGGGTGTTTTCGCTCCAGGAATAGCTACAGGCTGTACGGGGTGAGAAGTAACATAGCGGATTGCTGCTGTAACCATTTCTTCTCCAGGCTGCACCGCAGATTTAAGGTGTTCTACCTTAGCTAGTTTGCGTTCGAGTTTGGCTTTTTTCTTCTCGTCAGCAAACCATTCGCCTCTTACACTATCAGTAAAAACAGTGCCAGGAGCGTATTTACCAGAGAGTAACCCTTTACCTAAAGGACCGCGAACTAATACCGCAATGCCGTTTTCTTGGCAGTAAGGCAAAAATTCTGATTCTGGGTTGCGGTTAAGGAGAGAATATTCAACCTCTACGACGCTACAGGTATTGTTGATGTTAAAGCGTTTGAGAACATCTAGACTATCTGTGGAGATGCCGTATGCCCGAATATAGCCCTCTTCTTTTAACTGCTCGAATCCTGCTAAATAGACGCTAGGATCTTCGATTTTACCTTCATGACAAAGCATTACGTCGATCCAGTCAGTTTTGAGGCGAAACATACAGGCTTGGGTGCAAAGACGAACCATATCAACTGTTGTCATGGGAACCATTTGACCAGTACGTCTGCCCCAACGACCAATTTTTGTTACTAGATGAACGCGATCGCGTTTTCCCTGTAGTGCTTTACCCAATCTTTCTTCCGACAAACCATTTGGTACGCCATAAGACTCCGCGCAGTCAAATAAATTAATTCCGCTATCTACCGCAGCACCAACGGTTGCTAAAGCAGTCGCTTCATCGACTACACCCCACTGATTGCCGATGTTCCAAGTTCCCATACCAATTGCGGAAATTTCCATTCCTGTGTTACCAAATTTTCTGTAAAGCATGATTGTTCTCCTTTTGTTAGTTGTTAGTTATCTGTATTGGTTTTAAAGCAGCATTAACTTCTAGGCGATCGCTCGCACCATAGCGGTTGGTCAGATAACGATTTAGCCTTTTTTCCAGCTTTATCAGCCTTTTTTTAAGCCATTTTTGCCTCTCTTTACCTATAAAGCCTAATTTTGCTACCAAAGGATCGATCAGGACTTCTCTACGCCGTTTACCAAGCTTTTTATAGCGTCTTTGAAAATAAGCACTTGCCTCTAAATTCCACTTTTTTTGGAAGTGTTGAAGATTCGCTAGTTCCCAAGCGTCGCTCCAGCGCAGCATAAAATAGGGTAAATCCGACCAATTGAGAGCAGGCGCAGGGGGATGGGTGCGAAAAGTAACGACCGATGCTGGTTCGAGATAGATCGTTCCTCCCGCCCGTACAACGCTCATGGCAAAGTCGAGATATTCTTTGGTACAGGCAAACTTTTCATCGAGTAAGCCAATGCGGTCAAAAATCTCCGTCCGCACCAGCATGGAATGAAACTCGACAAAGCCAGTTGGTTCGCGCTTGAGGCGATCGCTTACTGCCTCAATACGTTGATTTTGGTAGGGAGTTTTTTCTTCAATCCGCCACTTAGGGCGATCGCTAGGACGTGGTAAACCTCGAACAAACTCAGCATATTCTGGCGCAGACATATATTCTCCCCCCGCACAGTGAATGATTTCGTGGAAGGGTTGGTACTGACATACTAAAGACCCGACTACTGTCGCTCCCGTAGTTTCGGTACAGTCTACTAAAGCGGTGAGCCAATTATCCGCAAAGATAACATCGTTATCGACAAAGACTACATACTTGCTGTTGACGTGAGCCAAACCGAGATTGCGGGCTTGATTGGGGAAAAGATAGCGATCGGAACGAACCAGCTTAAAGCCTTTGATCTCCGCCTGAACCTCCAGATATTGCCTTAATTTAGGAGGAGAGTTGTTGTCTATATAGACTAAATCGAACGGAAAAGTCGTATTTGCATAAAGACTTTCCAGAGATTCGCGGGCGAACTGATAACGCTCTCGCGGTACAACAATAATCGTAACTGGTGGTTTGTTCATTGTTAGTGGTTAGTGGTTAGTGGTTAGTGATTAATAATCTTCCAGTCCCCAAATCCCCCCGTCCCTTACTTGCCAGCTACTGCGCCCTGTAGTTGATAGAGAGCGCAATATCTTTTACCTAGCTGCATCAACTCGGAGTGCGTACCTTGTTCTAAAATTGTGCCGTTTTCGATGTAGAAGATGCGATCGGCATTTTCAGCAGATTTGAGGTTGTGGGTGATTAAAAAGGTGGTACAGTTAGCGGTTAAACGGTCTAGGGCTTCAGTGACAGCCTGTTCACTTTTGTTATCTAAACCGACAGTAGGTTCGTCTAAAATTACAATCGGGGCTTGGCGGACTGCTGCGCGGGCGATCGCAATTCGTTGGCGTTGACCCCCAGAAAGAGTCGAACCCCGTTCGCTCAGAACTGTATCGTAACCTTGAGGCAGTGCCATAATAAAGTCATGGGCATTTGCTAACCTAGCAGCAGCTTTAATTTCGCGATCGCTTGCCCCTAATGCGCCGTAGGCAATGTTGTCTTGAATACTAACCCCAAACAAAACACTGTCTTGCAGCACGATTGAGATTTGACGGCGTAAAGATTCAATTTTATATTTTCTCAGATCGCAACCATCGATGGAAATATGACCAGATAAAGGATCGTAAAGTCTCAAGAGCAAACTGACTAAAGTTGACTTCCCGCCCCCCGATGGACCGACTAATGCCACTCTCTGACCTGGAGTGACCCTAAAGCTGAGATCTTTGAGAATGATATTATCTGGAGTGTAACCAAAGCAAACATGGTTAAATTCCACATCGCCGTTAAGCATTGGTGCTTTAATTGCGTTTTTGCGATCGCGAATTTCGGGAACAATATCTAATAAATCGATAATTCTTTCCCCAGATGCGGTTGCTTTAGAAATCTTGGCTACGTGCTTGGCTAATTGGCGAGTCGGTTTAAAAGCAGACTTGAGGTAGTTAACAAATACTAATAAGTCCCCTGGTGTAACCGCTCCTGCTAAGATTAACCTAACCCCGCGCCACATAACTAAAGCGGTGGCAATCGCCACTAAAATTTCGATGGTACGCTGAAGACCTGCCGATAACTGTTGAGTTTTAGCACTATCTTCCAAACTCTTACGGTTAGGACTAGCAAACATACTTTGCAGCATTCGTTCCAATGAAAGAGCTTGAACCACCTTCATCGCGCCGATTGCCTCTGCTGCGGTAGCAGCCATTACACCTTCTTGCTGACGCTGTTTGCGCGACACCTGATGGATTCGTTTGGTAATTTTTACCGTTGATAGCAAAAACAAAGGGAACACCGCCAAGCCAATCAAGGCTAATTCCCAATTCAACCAAAACATCAAGCCCACCATACTAACGAGGGTCAGCATCTCGACAACTAAGGGGAAAATTGCCATCACCGTAACGTCTCGCAGCTTATCAATATCGCTCGTAATGCGAGTAATTAAGTCGCCACTTTTGACTCGGTGATAGAATGATAGAGAAAGCCTTTGTAGATGGGCATAAAGCCTAGCGCGGATCTCAGCCACAATTTTAGAAGCAGCTAAAGACATCGATACCAGACTTACATAAGCAGCAACAGCCCGTAAACCCGAAACACCCACGATACCTACCGAAAAGACAAACAGTAGGGTCATCGGGTTGGCATCCGACAACATCGGAAATTGCAGCGCTGGGGTGTCAGCGTCGGCAAGTATAACGTAATCAAAAATAAACTTTAAAGGCCAGGGGATTAATAGCTGTGCCACGACTTCCGCTATTAAGCCCAGAAAAGCAATACCTAGCAGTAATTTCTGCTGGCGAATTTCTGGAGCAAATTCTCGCACGATGCGTCTGATTCCAGGCAGTGCTTGGGCTATGTTTTTCGGTTTCTGTCGTTTACGAAAGGCTAATTCTTTCATCGTCTTTTGATGCCAAAGGTGTTGATTCTCTTTAAGGGAGAAACTGATTGGTAAGGTGCTATGTCAATTAGAATATTGATCGCCAATGAACTCTAGATGAAGCCTTCGTGAGAAGATTTTCATTATATTGTCTCGCTCTTGTTTCAAGCTTCAAAGTTAGATAAGGATGCCTTTAAAATCTAAAGCGAGTTCTAATCGTGCCAACTACAATAGAATCGCGATCGCTATGGTCGGGTTGGGTAATCCAAAAGATTCCAGGGGTAATGTCAATATTGTCGTTGATTTGATAACGATAGAAAGCTTCTAGATGTAGGGAAGTGCGTTCGTCTTCTCTTTCTGAGTCATCATGCTGGGTGACAATGGGCGGGATGCCAATAATAATTCCTCCTTCACTGCCTTCTTTACCTAAATCGGGCAGGGCTAAAGTCAGGGCGGTGTTGAGTATAGTTGCCGACTCCTCATCAATTTCACTGTTGGCGATAGTATATCCGAACCAGCCACCAAGTTCTAGGCGATCGCTTACCTGCCAATTTGCTTGAAAACCAAAGTTATCACTAGAAGTAGGATCTTCCTCAAAGGGTTCGTTAGCATTTTCGCTTCCCGTTGCTCCCATCAATCTTGCTTCATCTTCTCGGTAGTAGCTGCGGGTATAGGTTAGAGCTACTTCTAAATCTTCTACAGGTTCTGCGAGTAGCTGAACAACTCCACTATAGGAAGCACCAAATAATCCTGCCGAGTCGCTAGGGTTGGCAGCATCATCACCATCGGCAAAATAACCGAAGCTTATTTGTAGTGCATCGTTAAATTCGTATTGAATCCCCGCCCCCGTACCGCTTGCACCTCTAAGGGTAGCGGGATTTCTGCGCGCAAAGCGAGAAACTGCTCCCTGTCCACTACTAGAAAGAGGGTTCAATACTTCTGCTACATCATCTGCACCGACACTATTAATCCCTACTACTCCTTGAATTCGCTTCCCAATGACAAAATCATAAGATATTTCTATTCCGAGTTCGTCATCGCTCTCACCATCTACCCCCAGACGTACCATAAAAGTATCTTCAACTTCTTCTATTTCTCCCGTATTTCTCGCATCCAAACGTACTCTCAGCCGATCTTCACCGGAGAAACTGGTGTCGAAATTAAGCCTAGTTCGATAGCCCGTAAATAGTTGAGAATTATCTGACGCACTAAAGCTATCCCCTAGCTGAAATAATACCTCTCCATTAAGTGTGGTTGTGGTCGAGAATTTTTGCGCTTCTAGCCGACTGGTGCGGGCTTCTATGTTATTTAAACGTTGCCCCAAAGCTGCTAACTCTAAGGCGAAATCTCGTTCCATACGGGCGATAAAAACGAGATCTTCACGGGTTAAACCACCGACATTGAGTTGATCAAAACATTTCTTTAGTTCGATTGCAAATTCAGCACGGGTAATGGTACGAGCGCTTTGCTGATAGTCTGAACCCAGACACATCGTACCTTGAGCAATTCGGTTTAATTGTTGCGATCGCCAATCTGTGGGGGATATTTCTGATAGTTGGTTTACTCGAACGACTCTGCCCAAATCTGGCGTAAAGAGCGATGAGTCCTGTGACCGTTGGTTAGATTGAGCGATCGCTGACGAGTTGGGTGATAACAATATTGTCAGCCACAGAGGGCAAGTGGTCAAAAAAGGTTTAATTATCAAATGTAAATATTGATTGAAATTGAGCATTCTTAAAAAATCTTGTTGAGCATTTGAATCGCTTTTAGATAGCATAAATTAGCTCAATAAATGATCCAGGCAGCACCGAGCCGATCAACATAGGTCTTAAATAATCAATAAATCAGAGATTAATTATTAGTTTGTCTGAAGTGAATTAAAAGTAGGTGAAGCTTTTGTGAGAAGAATTTCATT
>DAXETX010000167.1:0-3293 GCA_051155735.1 Xenococcaceae cyanobacterium | reverse complement strand
GTTAAACTTGCCACCAACAGGTTAACCAGTAAAGCGTTTGCGCCTCGCAGTTTAAACTGACTGGTGACTAATACACCAATTGCGACAGGCAGAATAGTTTCAATCTCTCCATGCTCTCTTAAAAATGCTCCTACTTGGGCTGTAGCATCTTCAGAAGCGAGATTATTTAGATAACTAGTAGAATTGGTTGCTGTCATAAAAATAATTTACTCCTACTTTAAAGGTTAAGAAAAAATTTGCTTTAGATAAATAAAAATTTAAGCAGACTTGTTTTAGTTAACTGCGGTGATTGGTTTAGCTCGATATCCTGTAGGTTCTAAGGCTTTAATTAAACTCTCGACGGTAATTTCAGTCTCATCAGTAATCGCAACTATAATTGTTTTTCTAGACAAATTAACTTTCACTTGCTTAACTTCTGAGACTTTTTGCAAAGCTTCTCTGACGGTTTGAGCGCACATCTGACAATGCAAGTCTTCACTGTGTAGTCGAATTTCTTTTGCTGGCGATCGCCTTAAAAACCAATTCATGATTAATGTTTCCTAAGTGGCAATAGTTTATGATTCTTCCGACTTTGCTGCTGCGCAATTATGCAAAATTACGGCATATTTAAACCCTGCTGCTGAAGTTGATGTCCCAGTGTCTCCCAAACCATGAGTACTGTGAATTTGCGCCTTAGTCGCCTGATTTTTCGGTAAATAGGGCGAACCAGGATGATCTCGATCTACCCATTCGTAAAATTCTGTAGTATCAGGGTTACAAAAAGTACAGCCATGACATTTCTCAGGAGTCGGTAACTTGCGCACTCTTCCTTTACGGATTAATTTAGACAGCATTTGTCTGAGAGCATCTCCATCTATGTGAAAGTGCATCTCCATTTCTGCTAATGAAGCACAATGATAGTCGAGGACAAAGTCTTGTAGTTCCTTAAGAATCATTATTAGTAACCATGACAACAAGGTAGATATTTAAATTAATGCTATATATTTTCAACTCTCAAATAGCTTTTGCTAATATTTAGTAACCGCGGGAGGCAGGGAAAGGTTGATCCAAATTCACAATTTGATGATTATTACCCTTAATAATTAGTCAAAAAAATTGAAACTTATAGCAAATTATTTTCATTTAACAATATTAGTAATTTATCAGGCTAAACCCACAAATGACAGGTCTATTAACAAAAGCTTAATCTTCCTAACCCTTAGACCCGAATTAGAGGCGTTGCTGCTTGACATAACAATTTAGTTGGATTATCTCAATAATTTTCATCTGTTGTAATTGTTCCCTAATGCGATCGCATCAAAAGGAGAGAGTTGGCGATCGCAGGTTTTTAAGAGTGTAATCGGATTAACACTCTAATCAAAGATATTAAACGTTATTTAAATTAGCTATAACATAACCAGCTAACCAAAAAGTTAACTCTTACTTCTTCGATGTTTGATCTTTCCCGTCGTCGCCTCGCCTATTGGTTTACCCTGTCAATGGGTAGTATTTTAATTTTGTTTGCTTTTACGATTTATCAGCGTCAGATACAAGAGCAAATGCAAGAATTCGATGCACGAGTTTATGCTCAAACTAAAAAAATTGCTGCACTGACTAACTATCAACAACAAGAAACCGCTTGGCAGATTGATCCCGACGCTGTATCTTTGTCCAACCGAGAAATTCTACCGACAGAATCCAAGATAATTTACATTCGTTGGTATGATGCCCAAAAACGCCTTTTACAGTTTATTGGTAATCGTCCTCACCAAGAGTCGTTAGTAAAATCTGGCTGGCAAACTCTACAGTATGAATGCCAACTTAATGGTAAGACTCGCCAAAAAAATCTGCGTCAGTTAACTCTGCCTTTAAAATACGATCGATCTTTAGTTGGTTATCTCCAAATTGCGGTTTCCCTGGAGCGAGTTCAAGATTCTTTAGGGCGATCGCGTCTATTTTTGGCTTTTGGCATTCCAATTACCCTTGGTTTTACAGGAATAGTCGGCTGGCTACTGGGTGGCTTGGCAATGCAACCTGCTAGACGTTCTTACGAACAATTACAACGTTTTACTGCTGATGCTTCCCATGAGTTACGCGCCCCTGTAGCAGCAATTCTGAGTAATGCACAAGTTGGTTTGTTAGCTCCTACTGAAGACAAGAGCCAACCGCGTCAGCGTTTATCTAATATTGTCACTCAGACTAAATCGATGAGTGCTTTGATTACTAATTTGCTATTTCTGGCTCGTCATGAAGGTAAATTAAATCCTCAAGATATCGCTAAGATTGATCTTGTCGAGTTATTAAACTCTTTGGCTAAAGAATATAAAGTATTAGCTCAAGAATCAGGATTAAAGTTTAATTTAGAACTACCAATCAAATCTTTAGAGGTTTGTGGCGATCGCGATTTGCTACAACAAGGGATTCGCAATCTACTAGATAACGCGGTTAAATATACTCCTACTGGCGGGATGGTAACACTACAACTAACCCTGAAACCGCGTCGAGTTTTAATTACAGTTGGTGATACTGGTATTGGGATTCCTGCTGCGGATTTACCCCATATCTTTGATCGCTTTTACCGCGTGGATAAGGCTCGCACTAGAGAAACAGGAGGATTTGGTTTGGGATTGGCGATCGCACAACAAATTATTCAAGCTCATAATGGCAAAATTACCGTTGAAAGTGCAGCAGGAAAGGGAACTAAGTTTCAGATTTGTTTGCCCTTAACTAGAAGTTAGTGGTTAGTGGTTAGTTATTAGTTGTTAGTTTGTTTGCGATAAAACCTAATCTTTAATCATCAATTACTAAGCACCAAAAAAAAGAGAAATATTACTATTAATAACATTTCTCTCTAGATTAATTGCTTAGGAGTAAGAGATTTTAGGAAAGTGGTTACTGTTAAGATAAGAAAGTAATTTCCTCAGTAGTATTGTTAGTTTGGGTTTGTCTTGGCAAATTAGTTTCAGAAGTGTTTTCTTCTTTATTAGTGCCATTACAAGCTTGGGCTACTAAGGGAGCAGCAACTACAGTTAAAGCTAAAATTCCAGCAAAAATTGACATGGATTTAAATTTCATGGATTACCTCTTGATAAAGTTTAAGCTTGATGCTTAAGTTTAAGTATGAAAAATGAATATGACACGAAAATGACAGAACAAAAATTACTTTAAAGTTACTTTTTAATTTGGTATCGTAGTAGTTGCCTAACTTCTTCAGGGGGTAATTCAAGTTTTTGGCTAATTATAGTTTCTAGTTGCGCTAATTGTGTAGTTGCTAATTCAAACTGCTGAGTTTGATAAACTTGGGTTGCTCTTTG
>DAXETX010000166.1:0-4377 GCA_051155735.1 Xenococcaceae cyanobacterium | reverse complement strand
TTAGGTCTTGTCGCTTTTGGTGCTTTCGGTGCTGTGGCTTCTCGTAAACGTAATCAAGTTTAGAAAAACTTACGCTGAATAGCGGTTCATTTCTATTCCTCGTAAGCTTAAATCAAGGTTTGTCGATAAGAGTTCTATCTTAGCTCAAATAAAAATTAAACTTTAGAAAAGGGTTGGACAAAAGTTCAACCCTTTATTTTAGCAAATAAGCGATCGCCTTTTAACTGAGATTTAATTCCTGCTCAAAAATTTCTTTACAATTGCTCCTATCCTTGATTAGCTGGAGTATGTTATGTAACTCCATTGCTGAAGGGGATAGATATTTTGGGAGTTGAACTACGTAGTTACGTTTATTTAGACCGATTACAACCACAACACGCTGCTTATATTGGGACAGTAGCTTTAGGATTTTTACCTTTACCAGGGGATGCTTCGTTGTGGATTGAGATCTCGCCTGGGATTGAAATTAATCGCATTACTGATGTGGCTCTCAAATCTGCTGTGGTGCGCCCTGGGGTGCAGTTTGTGGAAAGATTGTATGGATTACTGGAAATTCATTCTAACAAGCAAGGAGAAGTTAGAGCAGCAGGAAAGGCTATTTTACAAGCTTTAGGAGTCAATCAACGAGACTCACTCAAACCGAAAGTAGTTTCTTCTCAAGTAATTCGTAACATTGATGCTTATCAAGCTCAATTAATTAATCGTAATCGTCGCGGACAGCTTTTACTAGAAGGACAAACTTTATATGTTCTAGAAGTTCAACCTGCTGCTTATGCTGCTTTGGCTGCTAACGAGTCGGAAAAAGCTGCTTTGATTAACATCCTCCAGGTAACAGCAGTAGGAAGCTTTGGACGATTGTATCTAGGAGGAGAAGAAAGAGATATTATGGCGGGTTCTGCTGCTGCCTTAGCTGCAATCGAAAATGTCGCGGGAAGAGATATGTCTTTTGGCGGGAAAAATGAGTAAAAAATCAGGAGATAATAAATTAAACCAGAGTTGGCAAGAGCGAGGGAGGGGTTAATGGCGAATGTAGAACATTTAACTAAACTCAAACAAGGCGGAGAACAGTGGCGTAAATGGCGCAATAGTAATAATCTATCGCCAAATTTACAAGCAGCTAATCTTAGTGGCATTAACTTGGCTAATATTGATTTGGTAAAAGCGGATTTAGAGGCTGCTAATCTTTGTTATGCGGAATTAAGTGGGATTAATTTAGCTGCTGCTAACTTGGAGCAAGCAGAGTTAATTGAAGCTTGTTTATTTGAGGCAAATTTAAGTAATGCCAATCTTTACCGAGCCTATCTAGCTAATGCTAACTTGCAAAGAGCTAATCTAATTGGAGCAGATTTACGAGCAGCACAAGCTACCCAAGTTAACTTAAGTGAGGCTAATTTAATTGGTACTTCAATGAGAGATATTAATTTATATCAAGCTAATTTGATTGCTGCTAAACTGCATCGGACGAATTTAAGTGAAGCTAATCTGATTAAAGCTAATTTAAATGAAGCTGACTTGAGTTATGGTAACTTGTATCGAGCGGAATTATCGGGAGTAGCTGCTTATAAGACTAATTTTTATCGAACTAAAGCGATAGAATCCTATTTAAATAAAGCTTATTTATTTGCTGCTAATTTAGCAGAAGCAACCTTACTTGCCAGTAATTTGAGTTGGGCAAATCTTAGTCATAGTAACTTAAGAAAGATTAATCTGACCAAAGCGATTTTAAGAGGTGCTAATTTAAGTCATACTGATTTGAAACAAGCCAATTTGAGTGAAGCGAATCTGCGGGGTGCTAATTTAACCAAAGCCGATCTGCGGGGTGCTAATTTGCAAAATGCTAATATTCAAGAAGCTATTTTTAAAAGTACTATGCTCCAAGGAGCAATTATGCCTGATGGTACAAGACATTATTAATTAATTGTTGATTGCTAATTATTTATGGTTAAAGTCAGTGTTTGTATTCCTACCTATAACCGTTCGCACTATCTTCAATATGCAATTAATAGTGTTCTCAATCAAACCTATACTGATTATGAACTGATTATTTGTGATGATGCTTCTACTGATGATACCGCAACAGTAGTTCGTCAATATCAAGATAATCGCCTTCGCTATATTCAACATCCGCAAAATATGGGACGGAGTAAGAATATGCGTTCGGGTTTTAGTGCTGCGACAGGGGTTTATTTTATCAAATTTGATGATGATGATGCGATCGCGCCAGAGTTTTTAGCTAAAACTGTCGCAATTTTAGATAGCTATCCTGAAGTAGATTTTGTTTGCACCGATCACTGGATTATAAACGCTGATAGTCAGCGAGATACAGCAGCAACGAAGGAAAATTCGGCTAAATGGGGTAAAGATAAGCTTCGCTTCGGAATAATCCCTAATTTGGTTCGAGAAACTTTTATTAATCAAAGTTTACAAGTAGGTTCTACCCTATTTCGTTATGAATGTCTAAAAGCAGTAGATTATATGCGTCCTCAAGCTGATGGTTGCGAAGATTTTGATTTATTAGTGAGACTAGCGATCGCTGGTTATCAAGGCTATTTTCTCCCCGAATTACTGATGGAATATCGGTTTCATGGCGGACAAACTAGTCTCAAACAAGACATTCATTTTCTCTCGGCGAAAACTTTTTGTATTGATAGTTATCAGTTTTCTGACTCCCAAATCGAACAACTAAGGTTAAAAAAACTCGCCATCACCCAACAAGGTTTAGGAATGCGATTGATTGAAAAAGGCGAACCCCAAAAAGGGAGAAAATTATTACAACAATCTGCTACTACTCTGGGTAAATCTTCTCGGATTTATTTTGGTCTTTTTTTATCCTATTTACCTGCTAATCTGAGAAAAATTTTAATCGACACAGCCCGCAATCTGAAACCAAAAGACTATTCTGAAAAAGTTCGAGATTCTCAATAGTTATATTTTATTGAAACTGTTAATCTGCTGGCGAAACCGAATTAAAAACAGCATAGCAGCGATCGCCATTCCGATCAAATGTCCCAACCACAAACCAGTACCACCCCAACCCAAAGGAAATCCGAGAATATAACCCAAACTCAAGCCGAC
Source organism: Xenococcaceae cyanobacterium (assembly GCA_051155735.1). Classification (GTDB taxonomy): domain Bacteria; phylum Cyanobacteriota; class Cyanobacteriia; order Cyanobacteriales; family Xenococcaceae; genus JASJCP01. The sequence continues at coordinate 1,302 of DAXETX010000166.1, read as the reverse complement.
ACCCCAAAAAGCGGGAAGGCTCAACAACATAGGGACACGAGTATCTTTCAGTCCTTGTAGCGCCCCATAAGCAATTTTTTGGATGACATCTGGGATCTGTGAGAGAGTCGCAATGGTTAGCATCGGTAAAGCGAGAGTGATTACCTGAGTGTTAGCAGGATCGTTGAGATCTAAATAGATGCCAACTATTGCTTGAGGAAACAATAGCATGGCGATCGTGACAAGAATAATAAATCCTAATCCGATGCCAATACTTAGATATCCCGAACGTCTAATTCCTGCTAAATTTTTTTGTCCGAGCCATTGTCCCACCCTTACTGTAGTTGCATAAGACATTCCTAGAGGAATCATAAAGATTACTAAAATAGTTTGAAAGACAATTTGATGGGCTGCTAACACTTCTGTTCCCAATGCACCCATGAGATAGGTGACAATCGTAAATAGTCCTACTTCTAAGGCGATAAATATGCCAATTGGTCCGCCAATTTTGCTTAATTGCCAAATAATAGCGGGTTTTATCTTATGTAGCTGGGCGAAGATGCGATAGGTTTTAAGTTGCGGATGTTTGAGAAGATAAACTACTAGAGCGATCAACATCCCCCAAAGAGCCAAAACACTCGCTATTGCTAATCCTGCCATTTCCAGACGCGGAAAGCCAAATTTACCGAATCCTAAAACATAGTTACCGCTAATATTAAATATTGTCCCAATTACTACAATAAACATTACAGGACGAGCCTGAGATAATCCAGATACCACACCCCGCAGCATCGCAAAACCTAAAGCAGGAAAGAAACCCCACAAAATGATCTCCAAATAAGTGTTTGCTAAGGTAACAGTTGTTTGAGCTTGTCCGAGTTGCAGCATAATGGCATCTAAACGAGCGATCGCCAACATAATCGGTATTGACAACAATAAAACTAACCAGAATCCTTGTCTGGCTAACTTTTCAATTCTGGTTTTTTTTCCCGCGCCATAAGCTTCAGCTACTAACGGGCTAACTGCCATCACTATCCCAGCAGCAATATTAAGGATGGCAAAGAAAGTCAAAGAAGCCAAACCACCAGCAGCCAGAGTTGCTGCACCTAGTCTTCCCATCATTATTGTGTCGAAAAACCCTGTCAGAGATTGAGCCACTTGTGCGCTAGCTAGAGGAACTGCTAACTGGAGAAACTTTTTGATCTCTGTGCGAAGGAGAGAGGGAATTAAAGTTGACATCATAGTTAAATATTGTCTGATCATAAATCTCTTTAAGCTAAATATTTGCTTATCTTGATCCGTCATATCTCTCTAAACTTTGCT
>DAXETX010000165.1:0-22022 GCA_051155735.1 Xenococcaceae cyanobacterium | reverse complement strand
ATGTACTAAACTAGACCAGAGTTTTATTAGGCAATAGTTATGGAAGTAATCCCTGCAATCGACTTGCTAGACGGTAAGTGTGTGCGTCTTTATCAAGGAGATTATGCCCAATCTCAAGTCTTTGATCCCAACCCTATAGCAGTAGCTCGAAGCTGGGAAGAGCAAGGAGCAACTAGACTTCATGTCGTGGATTTAGACGGAGCAAAAGCGGGAAAAACTCGTAATTTGGCAGCTATTGAAGCTATCGTACAAGCGATCGCCATTCCCGTACAAGTAGGAGGAGGATTACGCGATCGCTCTAGTCTCGTGCAACTCTTCGATCTAGGAGTTCAAAGAGCGATTATCGGGACAGTTGCAGTAGAACAACCAGAATTAATTACAGAGTGGTGTGTCGAATTTCCGCAACAAATTGTTATTGGGATCGATGCTCGTAATGGTAAGGTAGCAACTAGAGGTTGGTTAGAAACTTCAGAGGTGTTAGCTACAGACTTAGCGAACCGCATGGCACATCAGGGTGCTGCTGCAATTATTTATACCGATATTCAGCGAGACGGTACAATGTCAGGTCCTAATCTATCAGCTTTGCGGGAATTGGCTACAGCCGTCGCTATTCCTGTTATTGCTTCTGGTGGGATTAGTTCTTTGACGGATTTACTCAGTCTTCTGGCTTTAGAACCCTTGGGTGTAACTGGTGCGATAGTTGGCAAAGCAATTTATACTGGCGACATAAATTTAACAGAAGCCATCCAAGCAGTAGGAAACCCCCGTTTACAAGACATCCCTCCCGATGGTTTTTCGACTTTTGCCTAAATCTCGGCACTAGCGATCGATTTTAGTCTTAAAAATATGGCGATTGCAATTGCCGATTCTTTCGTATTGAAAATCATCGACGCTCTGAATTGCCAAATATATGCCCAATCCTCCTATTGGTCTTTGACCCAAAGGTTGTTGTAAGCTAATGGGTTGATTATGTTTTGGAGAATTGTAAGCTAATCCGCTATCTTCGAGGGTAATCATCAAACAATGCTGTTTTGATTCTGCATAGCAAGTTATTTCTCCTGTCAAACCTGCTTCTGCGTAACCATATTGAATGATGTTAGTGGCAATTTCATCCACAGCTAAACGCAATTTATAGGTAGCTTTCTGATTTAAACCAGCTAAATGGGCAGCTTTAAGGACAAATTGGGCGATCGCACTTAAGGATTCTAATTTTCCAGGGACAGTTAAGGACTTAAGGATCATCAGGATTTAGGCTGAAACTACGCTTGCTCTTCATCAACGATCGCTACACTGTGATGAAACCCAGTATTTTCAATAGTTTCTCTTACCATTGCTTGAGGCTTGATTAAATAAATATCTACTGTTGCACCTAATTTCTGTTTGGCAAAAATCAACACTCGTAAACCCGCACTTGCCATATATTCTAAGTCTTGCATTTGTAGAATCAGACATTGAATATTTTCTTTTAGCGCTTCTTCTACCTGTTCTTTAAATAGAGGAGCGGTATTAGCGTCTAATTCGCCAGCTAGAATGATTTTGGCGATCGCATTATTAATTTCTAGGTTGGCTTTGAATGTCATGATTTTTGTTAGTTAGTAGTTAGTAGTTAGTGATTCCTGCTGGATATGTTTTGTTATTTACCGACTAAGATTACCACTGAGCGATCGCCCAATAAAATACCCGATTGATTGGTTAATAGGGGTTCTGTACCAGGTTGATAACAATCATGAGGAGGATTGCAGCCAGTGTTAGCAAAAACGTGCCAATGCATATCTAGAGGTAAGCCAGGGATTTCAAACCAGTGTGATTCCCAATGCATATTCATCGCTACATAGATGTAATTGTCTTCTGTTGTTCCTTGTAAGGCGTGTTTACCACATAGCATAAAAGCCAGGGTACGAATCTGATTAGACCAATTAGCTTGCCAGGCTTGCGTACCGTGCCAGGTAATATCTGCATAGCCACTGCCAACATAATCGCGATTTTGGAAATGCTGGCGATTTCTCAGCACTGGATGGGCTTTACGGAAAGCAATACAGTATTTAGAGAAACGAAATAAGGCAGAATTTTGCGGGAATAAAGCCCAATTTAACCAATTCAACGGGTTGTCGTGGCAGTAAGTATTATTATTACCATTTTTACTCCGTCCTACTTCGTCTCCCATTAACAGCATCGGAATACCTTGGCTCACCATGAGAAGGGCGATCGCATTACGGATTTGTCTTTGTCGCAAACAATTAATTCCCTGGTGTTCCGTCGGTCCTTCAACGCCACAATTCCAACTGTAGTTGTCGTTAGTACCGTCTTGATTATATTCTCCGTTGGCTTCGTTGTGTTTATCGTTATAAGAAACTAAATCCGCTAGGGTAAATCCATCGTGGGCGGTAATAAAATTAATTGAAGTGGCAGGAGGTCGTCCTGAAGCAGCATAGAGATCGGGCGAACCCTGTAATCTCTGTGCCATCTCCCCAATATTGCCATCACCTTTGATAAATTGACGGATACAATCGCGATATTTGCCATTCCATTCTCCCCAACGTCCATAAGCAGGAAAAGAACCCACTTGATATAATCCTCCTGCATCCCAAGCTTCAGCAATTAGCTTGCACTTTGCCAAAATCGGATCGAATGCCAATATTTCTAGCAGAGGAGGATTGGTTAACGGCGCACCCCAAGGATCGCGTCCTAAAATTGAAGCCAAATCGAAACGAAAACCGTCGATATGATATTCACTCGCCCAATAGCGCAAACAGTCGAGGACTAAATTTCTGACAATTGGATTATTGCAATTAAGAGTATTGCCACAACCGCTAAAGTTGTAATAATATCCTTCTGGAGTCAGCATATAATAGGTTCTGTTATCGATACCCCGAAAGGAGATATAAGGACCGTTTTCATTACCTTCGGCGGTGTGATTGAAGACTACATCTAAAATGACTTCAATGCCGTTTTTATGGAGTTCTTTAACTAAATTTTTAAATTCATCTACCTGCATTCCCAGTTTTCCCGTAGCAGCATAACCAGCTTTGGGAGCAAAAAAGCCAACGGTACTATAGCCCCAGTAGTTTAAGAGAGTTTCGCCAGTTTCAGGATTAGGTCGAGAATTTTCAAACTCATCAAACTCAAATATGGGCATGAGTTCTACCGCATTAACCCCCAACTCTTTCAAGTAGGGAATTTTTTCGCGAATACCAGCAAAAGTCCCTGGATGCTTGACTCCAGAACTAGGATGGCGCGTAAAACTACGAACGTGCATTTCATAGATAATCAAATCTTCTGGCGGAATTTCTAGGGCGCGATCGCTCGTCCAGTCAAAATCATCTACAGCAATACGCGATCGATGTTGGTAAATATTATTCCAGTCGGGAGTCACACCCCAAACATCTCGTCCCCCAATAGTTTTAGCATGGGGGTCCGCAAGTATTTTAGTGCGATCAAACCAATGTCCTTGGTGAAAGTTATTTACTCCATCCATGCGGTAGCCATATTCGATATTTTCATAATCTAGGTCGAAAACCACCATGCAATAGACATGACCGATGCGAAACTCTCTAGGGAAAGGAATTTCTCCTAAAGGTTGAGGAGCGTTTTTCGCGAATAAAACTAAAGTACAAGCAGTAGCATGACAGGAAAAAATCGAAAAATTGATTCCCCCTGGCACTCTAATAGCACCAAAAGGAAAAGGTTTTCCACAACGTAACTGAAAGTTTTGGTAGTTATGGGTAGGATAGATATCAATTCTTTCAATGGTAGGATTAGAAGACTTGAGCATTTTTAGTGGATTAGATTTCAGTAAAGTAGTTGTGCAAAATAGGCTATATAGTGAACTGTTTCAGCTAAGATAGTGCAAAAATACTGAATTTCACTATCTGTGTTCATCTGTGGACTTTTCTAATGCATCAAGTAACCGTGACAGTTTACTAGTAGAGACAAACAACAGGGGCGGTAATACCTATCTCAATAAAGCCAATCCCGACTCTATAGTGTCGCAGGTGGTAAAGAAGTCGAGAAAGCCAGTGACAGACATGGTGTCCCAAATCTCCTCTGTCAGTCCTACCAAGACAATACTTACTTTTTGAGCGATCGCAGTACGATATAGCAAGAGCAACATTCTTAAACCCGAACTAGACAGATAAGAAACTTGTCTCATATCGAGAATTATTTTGCTGTCGGGTTTAACAATGGGAAAGACTTGTTCTTGAATTAGTGGGGTTGTTGCAGCATCTATGTCTCCTGCCAACTCAACCACCGTTACGATTTCGACTGTTTTAATCTTCAATTCAATCATGGGTTAGGGAAAATTAAAGGTTTTTGAGCTATTTTTCTTTCTAGAGGCTCGATGGCAATTGAGGGTAATTCCTGTTCGCAAATAGTCAACTTCTGAGGTTGACATTGTTTAATTGACACAGAAACTATTTTGGCTTCTTCTGCTTTGAGGTCTTGAATAAAGCCGTATTGGGCTGAAGTTGCTGCTGTCAAGCGATAAAAAGCCCCAAAGTAATAAATACAGCCAGGATTTGCCGTCCTAATTTCAATCCACCAATCGAATTGTGCAGATACCTCTTGTTTGATTGCATTTAATTTTTCATGGTTTTCTAACATCGATCTCTCAAGTTGTTGGAACTATTTGAACTTTGACCTTGACTCGGTTTTTGGTGTTTGGTAACTTTACTATGAGTTTTTCGGCATCGAAATGAGGATAATTTTCGCCGTCAATTTCACATTTGCCGATCTTGATGCTGTCAGGAGGGAGAATATCGGGGGAGACTCTCAGAATTCTGTCAGGAAATCCATTAGGAAGAGGTTTAAAATAAAAGTCCATTGGCTGTTTGGTAATCAACAAATTGGTATAAACAGCAGCCAAGTAACATAACTCGGTAGAGTGATAACCACTCATCGAATGACTGCCTTTACTCCTTTCATTACCGTTGGCTAAATAGGGAATACCGTTAGCGAGAACATTAAAGTAAACCCCACCATCTTCTATATCCAAAAACCAAGTATTGTAAAAAGCAGCAGCTTCACGGGCAAAGCGGTGATACTCATTATTATTCAAACAACCTGCTAAGATCAGATAGGCTAAAATTGCTTGTTCTTGCTGCCACCAAGCTTTGCGATCGTGCCACACAAAGCGGTGATTTTCTTCACCTCCACCGAGACATCTTTCTACTACGTCATACCAACCTCCACGCTGGCGATCGCTACCCACATCAGGCATCAGACTAGCGATCTTGGTAGCAAGATCTGTATATTCAGATTTCGGCTTTAAAGAATTCATCCGCAGCAAATTCCAGGCAATTTTGAGGTTATGACCCACTACAGCGCGATTTTGCTGCCATCCCCAGGTAGTGTCTTTTGACCAGTCCTCATAAAATCTTTCTTGAACAAAAGGACTATTTTGATAATCGGGAAAACGCTGGATAATAGTATCGAAAGTATCTTCCAACATTTCAGCATATTCCTGTTTGCCTGTAGCCAGCCAGAGATTAATTAGATAAGCTGGAGCATGATCGCCAATAGAATTCCAATTCTTCCTAGCTTGATTTTGTCCTAAAGCAGCACTACGAGGATCTAAAGTAATAGGATCGAGATGGGAAAAGTAGCCACCATATTCGCTTTGGTCGCGGAAGAAGTTTTTAAAGAGTTTAATCGTTAACTCTGCATCTGATATGATGCGTAGATCGCCTGTAATTCGGTAGGTTTGAATCGAACCAGCTAAGGCATAGATTTGTTCGTAAGCGGGAATAGCATCATAATCATCGCCAAATTCCGAGGCGAATATTTTTTGTTCTTTTGTGCCTTGAACGTCGATTCCGTGATACCAATAGACAATCCCTTCATCTAAGTCGAGAAATCTCATATGTTCCCGCAGGTATTCCGTACCTTTTTCTGCTGCTTCGAGAAATCGGTCTTCTCCTGTCATCAGGTAAGCAGTAGCAAAGCCATAAGTAAGGCGAGAAATGGTATCGGTTTCTTGACTAAAATTGTCGGGCGATCGCTCTCCCGATAGAGCTAAATTAGTACGATAGTTACGATAGTCGATGTTGCCGTCAGCGAATTGCGAGTTAAAGTAAAAGTTGGCAAGGGAAGAGATTTGATCGCTCCACCAATTGGGTTTTTCAAACCGATAGTCTTCTTGATGGCGACCGACAAAAATAAGTTGTTTGGCTTCAAACTGGGAATTATCGGGGTAGAAAATGCCGTAGGTAAATAGATAACATCCAGGCACAAGCAGCGATCGCATTGTTCCTGTTGCGTCAGGATAAGGTTCATCTAAGTTTTGAATTAATTTGGCATAGGTCATGGGAGTTAAAATAGCTTGGAAGTCCCGACCATCTGAAGTTTTGATCCCAAAGATATCATTATCGCGATCAAAGTAAGTGACATATCCAGCAATTAAGTCGGAAAAAGTAAAGGCGATCGAGTTCATAAGTATTTTGGAGATTGCAGAATTAATTAAGTATTAAGGAACTTGCTTTTGTTCGATGTCTTCGATCCGATAAATTCTGACATCGGCAGATTCAGCAAGGATTTCAGAATACTTTTCGGTCAAAGATTTTGTATAAGGTTTTTGAAGGTGTGCTTCAAAGGCTGCTTCGTTTTGCCAATCTTCAAAAAAGAAAAATGAATTGGGAGTATCTTGACTTTCGTAAAAAGTATAACTATTCGCTCCTGGTTCAGTTTCATTAGTCAATTTGACTACGTTTGTTGCTAAATCTAAAAAGGTTTGACGATGTTCTGGTTTAACTTGCAAATAAGCAATAACAACTAAAGATTGTTCCGCTTGTTGATTTGTTTGAGCATAAACTGGGTTTAAAGTTAAATTTATTTGAGAAATTACCTGGGGAGTTGCTACTCCAATTAAACCAATTAAAAAGAGAACAAGATAAATGTTAAATAAAGATTTCAGCTTTTTTTTCATTTTATTTTGTAGATTTAATGAACCTAAAAATTGAGTAATTACCTAATTATTGAAGGTTTAAGTATTCTTTTCTCTTATCTGAAAAGTTAGAATATGAACTCTTATTTTTGAACATTCTTTTTACAGTTAAAAGAGTAATATCATCAGACTGTTCAGACTCTCCTATGTGAGCTAATACTTCTAATTTAATTGTCTCTAGAATTTCTTGAGCAGAAGTAAAGGGTTGAGCAACAATTTCCAACAGACGTTTTCTAGTAAAAAAATCCCGATTATTATCACGAGCTTCAGTAATGCCGTCGGTATAACCTAATAAAATGTCCCCTGAATTAAATATAGTTTGCTGCATTTGAAATTTAGGATTAGGGAGAATTCCGACAGGAGTTCCAGTGGCTTTAAGAGATTCTTTGATGTCTCCATAAGCATCGATCATTAGTAAAGGTTCGTGTCCTCCATTAATATAGGTAAGTCTGCCAGTTTCTAGGTTTAATACTCCAAAAAATAGGGTAGCAAACATTCCTATGTCACCGTGATTTTGAACGATATAACTATTGGTGAGTTTAACGGCTTTGAGAACCTTAAAGTGAATGGAATTAATCTCATCTTTCTCGATCAAAGAAGAGTTTTTATGGTTAAGGCATTTTACTTCTTCTAGATAGGTTTGACCAGAAAATATGCGGATCAAACTGCGAAATAATCCCATAAACAAAGCTGCGCTAACTCCTTTATCGCAAACATCGCCAATAACTAAACCGATATTATTCTGGGGAAGTTCAAAAACATCATAGAAATCACCAGCAACACGACGAGCAGGAGACATAAAAGCAGCAATTTCCCAGCCAGGTTTTTGTAATATTTGAGTTGGCAGAAAATTCTGCTGCATCAAGCGACCTTTTTCTAATTCGCGATCTAGTGCTTGAGAATAGGCTGCTTCCCTCTCTAAACTCTGTTTTAGGGCTGCTTCTGCTTGTTTACGAGCCTGTATTGCCTCTGTAATTTGAGCGAACATCTGCTTAAAAGCAGCAATCACATCTCCCAATTCGTCTTGGCGTTGAATAGTCGCAGAGTAGAATTTGGGTGGAGTTTGGTCATTATAAATACTTTCTCCTGCAACCAGTAAATCCCGTCGCAGACGAAAAATAGGAGCAATTACGAGCGGTTCTAAGGCTATCCAAACCGTTATGGTGAGAAAAAGGGAGATAATAACAACTAATCCACCTATTCGGATGATGTATGCGATTAATTCCCCTCGAATACTAGAGGCATCATGACGAATCACAACAGTATAATTTGTCTTCATCTGAGTGCCTGACCAAACTATGTCATCGTAGAAAGAACCATGACGTTTAGAGACAGAATTATTTATCTGAGAAAAAGTCCGTTGGGGAAATTCGCCAAAAGTTCCGATCAGTTGTTTAGAAGAGTCATAAACTGCTCCGCCTTGAATCAGGAAGTTACTTTGTTGTAGTTCTTGCAACTGAGTTATGAGATCGCGATCGCCAATTTGGGGATAAGTCATTAAAATCCAAGCAACTTTACCTGAAGAAACCTCCTTGAGTTGGGAGAGAAGTTCTTGTTCTCGCCGTTTGACGGAAGGAACTAAAATAATACCTTCGATCACAACAATTCCGATAAACACCCAAAAGACAATCCTTCGGGATAAACGAGAATTAAATTGAGCAGTTAAAGGTGTGAGAAACTTTCTGAGATAAATAAACACTGTCTTTATTGCTCCCACACTAAGTTCTTTTTGCTTTTGACTATTGGTTGACAGCCAATTTCAGTTACGATACAGATTGTTGCTGTCGAATTTCAGAAAGGGTGGGGTAGTCAATATATCCTTGTTGTCCCTGAGTATAAAATGTGGCGCGATGATAGGAATTTAAAGAAGTCTCTAGTCTAAATCGTTCGGGTAGATCGGGATTGGCAATAAACAATCTGCCATATGCTACTAGATCAGCATCTCCGTCAGCCAGTACCGCATTTCCTGTCTCGCGGGTGTAGCCTCCTGCTGTAATTAGAGTTCCTTGGAAAAGAGGGCGAAAGAATTTTACTCCCAATCCGCTGGAATCGTCTTCGACGTTTGTATCTCCTTTAATTCTGGGTTCAACTATATGAAGATATGCCAAGCCAAAACGGTTAAGTTCTTTGCCGACATAGCCAAATAACGCCTGGGGATTAGAATCGTGCATACTCATAAAAGTACTAGAAGGAGAGAGCCGAACCCCAACTCTTTCGCCTCCCCAAATATCAGTGACAGCTTCGGTAACTTCCATTAACAAGCGAGCGCGATTGGCAATTGAACCACCATAGCGATCGCTGCGTTGGTTAGAGCCATCCTGTAAAAATTCATCTAGTAGATAACCATTAGCACTGTGAATTTCTACCCCATCAAATCCTGCCTTCAGAGCATTTTTAGCTGCTTGACGATATTGCGCCACAATGTCGGGAATCGCCTCTGTTTCCAAAGCGCGGGGGATAACAAAAGGTTTTTCTCCCTCATAAGTTACAGCCATTCCTTCAGGTGCGATCGCACTTGGAGCGACAGGAAGTTCCCCATTGGTTTGTAAGTAAGGATGGGAAACTCTTCCGACGTGCCATAGTTGCAGAAAAATACGTCCTTCTAAGGAATGAACCGCCTGGGTGATTAATTTCCAGCCTTTTACCTGTTCGGGTGAGTGGATACCTGGAGTGTGAGGATATCCTACTCCTTGAGGAGAAATTTGTGTGGCTTCCGTAATAATTAGAGCAGCAGAAGCACGTTGGGCATAGTATTGAGCATTCATCGGTTGGGGGACGTTACCAACTCCTGCACGCATCCGAGTTAAAGGAGCCATAACGATGCGATTAGGTAGAGATAAAGACCCCAATTGAAAGGGTGAAAAGAGATCTGGTTGACTATTCATTAAACTTTAATAGTTGCTGGATAAGAGGAATTTCACAATTGAAAAATTGCTGTAGCTAGCAGACTTCTAGCACAAATCATCACTAATTTGTTAAACAAAGGACAAAGACGATTTAAAATTCTACGATTCAGCAGCAGAAATAAGTTCTCGCTGGTTCTTATTTACCTCTTCTAAAAAAACTTGCATAAATTCTTCAACTACCCCAGGGTGTCGTCCCGTAATCAGGCTTCCATCAATATAAGTGGCTGCGGTTTCTTTCTCTTCGTAGATAATAATTCCTCCTGCATTTTCTACATCACAAATAATATTGTGGGCGCAGGTTACTTTACGTCCTTTTAGCAATTCTACATCCGCACAAAAAAGCCACAAACTATGACAAATAGTACCAATTTTTATAGTGTGATTATCCATCATTTTTACTGCTTGACGTAAAAACTCAACAGCAGGAGATTTACTGGGTTTACCTGGTTGCGGATTTACCTGATAGCGTAAACGATCCATTGCATATCCGCCGATGAGAATAATGCCTTGATAATCCGCGGGAGAGACATCTTTAAAGTCTATTGTTACAGTAGCTTCTGCTTCGTGGTCGTTTCCTTTAAAGATTAGTTCAGGTTGACCCCATAGATTGGAAATATATTCCACCTTATAGCCATGTTCGGGAAAAAATTGATTAAATCGGTGATACTCGGTTTCATCAAAATGTTCTTCGATAACAACCCCGATTTTTCCTTGAATTTTAGATGACATCGTTAAGCAACTCCTAATTAATTATCGGCAAAAATCTCATTCAGCACTCCAAAACATCCTGCTGCTTTATTAAACCCAGCATAAACACACATAAACAGCAATAATTCTTCAATTTCATCTTTAGTTGCTCCTTGTTTTAGTGCCATATTGACATGGGCTGCAAAAGGACTTCCTGCGCCAGTTTGATCTTGATTAATCACATCAATAGCAATAGTGATAAAGGCTTTTGTCTTCTGATCGATTAAAGGTAAACCCCAGACTTCACCAGCAACGCGAGTACACAATTCACCAAATTTAGGATTAATATTATTTAATCCTGCTTGCAATTCTTGATCGTCTAGAACTGCATTTTTCAATGCTGTCTTTTTCGTCATAACTTTTAGGCGGTTTTAATTAGTTTTAGTAATTTTTCTGGAGCAAAAACATCACGATAGAAAGTTAACTGTTCGGTTTTGAGATAACAACCACCTCGATGACCGCGACGCACCCAAGTAACACTTCCTTTAGCAATAGTTTCGTTAGTTTCGTCATCAACACATTTCCATTCAAAGAAAGTATGTTCCCCAGAAAACATCACAATGGGCCAACACATAGTTACACCAGGTTGAGCAATTAACGCCCACCAGTGTTGCTCTCTTTCTTGTTGTTGTTCTAATCCTTGATAAGGTCCATCTTGACAGAGATAAATTAGGTCTTCTCGATATTCTCCTGTTAAAATATCGCCTCGTCCTTGTCTCAATGCTTCACAATGACTGGGCCACCATTCTTTATTTTCTTGTTCTATTTGGTCTAGGGTATAATCAGCATTGATTTCTGGTAATTTAGCTTCTTTTTTACTAATTAATTTCTCAGCTAATTGGATAAGTTTTTGTTGCATTTCTTGAGAAATCAGTCCTGGTCTCGAATAATCTGCACTTGATCCTTTGTAGTAATTGACTCGCTGATTCATGAAAAATATATCTCCTTTTTTTATTCAATAAAAACCTATTCTCAATAATAATTAACTCACGAAGTTCTGAGATTAATCTGAAAAATTCTCTAACTTTTCTGAGAACTAGATTAGAATAAGCTTTTAATCATTTGAACTGCATATTATTTAATTAGGCAAAAAACGGTTAATCCCTCTCCCCATCTCAGCCACAACAAGCAAATTAAATGCGTGACAGCTTAGCTGGCTATGAATTTAGCATTGATAATTTTGGACTGTTACTTCATCTCGATGGGGATGTCTAAATACTAAGAGCTTGAGTTTTCTGCGCCTTGCTGCATATACTCCTATAGTCCCTAGGGCGAATAACCCAAAGATATTAGTAGGTTCAGAAGTAGATGCAGTTGCTTGATTGTTATGACCTATTGCTAATATGTCGATGCTGCCATCGGCACTACTAATACTGTCATCAAGATTGAGTGGCGTAATCTGCAAACCAGCCAAACTAGTTAACTCACCAGTTCCAATAAAATCCTCGATATCAAAAGCAATGCCAGCTAAAGGAACATCATCGATGATCACATCTTCGGCAAGTCCTAAATTACTTAAGTTTTCAGAAGATACCGTAATCTCAAAGTTCTCAACAATGGCAAAATCTCCTAAATTAAGATTATTGAACAAGCCTTCTCCCGAACCACTCTTCAGTCTTAGAGAGAAGTCCCCAATAAGATTGCCTGCACTGTCTAGTGGTCTTAAATCTACTCCATCATCGCCAATCAGATCGATGAGAAAAAAATCATTAGCAGATCCAGGTACTCCTGTTACCTGACTAGAAAAGAAAACATTGAAGGGTTCAGGAGTGCCAGATTCTGTCCCTCCAGCGTTATCAATTGCTGCGCCCACATTAGTACCGAGTAATGCTTCCACGCCTAAAGGTTCTTCTCCCAAAAAACCCCAGGTGCTGCGGATGACATCGCCAGTAGGAGGTTCGACCCCAGTAGGAAATGTAACTACCTCTGTTACGGAAATTGGTCCTGCGATCGAGGGAACACTACTTACTTCAGTAGTAAAACCAGTCATTAGCTGTTGACTCAGAAATATATCTGGACGAGTAGGATCGCCAGAAGGAAAAGGAATTAGATCGAGATCTGAACCAAATAATGTTTGAAAATCTGCTTCAACCAAATCTTCTGTGGGAGGATTATCAAGAGTTATCGAAGTTAGTCCCCGAACTTCTGCATAAGCAGAGACGGGCAAAAAAACATTCAATACTACAAGAGTGAAGAATAAGCGAAAGTTCATAGCTGTACTCATAGAGAAAATTTGACTATCATGAGTTATTAAAAATTTAAAACTTTAGTTATTCTTTCTGTGTTCTTTAAAAAATCACCGTGGAATTTTCTCTAATTAAGGTAGTTGCATCCAAGCCAGCTTCTAAAGCAGCTACTTCCAAACCATCCACAGAGAGCAAGCCACTAGCAGCCTCATAACTAACATCAGTACTACCCACCACTACGATCGCATCTTGACCTAATTCAAAATCGAGAATCACATCAATGTCTCCTGCTACGAATTGATCGGCAAAAAACTCATAAATATCGCTACCTGTGCCACTAATCAGCACATCTGAGCCTTCATTGCCCACAACTACATCATCTCCTGCACCGCCACGAACGATATCATCGCCTAAGCCACCAAACATAAAGTCTGTCCCTTCTGCACCCATGATATTATCATCCCCTGCTCCTGCCATAATGACATCGACTTCATCACCTCCTACTGCCACATCATTAGTCTCTTCAAACAGTAAAATATTTGTCTGGTCTTCTTGTCCCGCAGCAAATATGCCACCGCCTTCTTGGGGACTATCAAAAAACATTGCGCCTTCAAAGTCACTAATAAACAGTGGAACTGTACTACCCTCTGCTAAAGTTGTCATCATCAGAATTTCTCCTTATTTTAGTGGTAAATCTTGTTGCACAAATTCAATCAATACTCAAAACTGAAAAATTATCGAGCAAAAAACCTTCTTCAAGGGGTCAACGATATTCTGCGATCAAACGATCAAACCGATACTGACAAGTGAGTGAAGTCTTGTTTTCTCCTGTTAAGAAGCAAAAATATTTTCAAGTTTCAAAAGGGGCAAATTAATTTTCACGGTTGTTCCTCGATTGTTACTTGAATTGATCGTTAACTCGCCCCCATGAGCTTCAACTAGTTGCTTGGCTATTACTAGTCCTAATCCCGTACCTTCTGGTTTAGTCGTTACCCACGGTGTAACAAGATTAGGCATCAACTGAGGAGAAATTGGCTGACCCCCATTATGTATCTGGATATCAACTCGATCTTTTGACGCTAAAGGGACAATTTCCCAGAGAATTTCTTCTCCTGGTTCAATCGCTTCGCAAGCATTAATAATTAGATTAATAAAGATTTGTTTGAGCTTATTGCGATCGCCTTTAATCCAGACCGTTGGAACATAAGATACAAAATTAATTTTCTTGCTTTGCATCCTGGGAAACTGATCGATCAAGGTCAAAGTATCTTTGATCAGTAAATTTAATTCTAAAGAACGAGTTTGGAGTAAAGCACCAGTTGGAGGAGGGGATTTGGATTCGGATAAGAGATTATCGAGCAAATGTTTTAAGCGTTCTGCTTCCTCCTGCGCCAAAGCAATGCGCTTTTTGTCAGCCTCTGATAGATTCAATTTTTGACAGTGATTTAACCCTAACAATATCGTCGTTAAAGGACTGCGAGCTTCATGAGCAATCTCTACTATTTTTTCCCCAATGTCTGCTAAATAAGCTAATCTTTGTTCTTGTTGCCAACAAACTTTTGGCTCTAGTTCTAGATGTTTTGATAACATGTATGCCTCGAACTTAAATAATTCTGTCGATAACCTATCCCAAAATGCTGATGTTAGTTAGAACAAAAAAACTGATTTTTTGATTTCAGACATCAAAAATCAGAAATCAGTTATTCCTTTTCTCCTACAAAATAAAAGTGCTTGATTTAGATGCTATGAAATAACAAGTTATTTGTATTGCAAATTCTTGCTAAAAACAGCAAAATCTTGCTTTAAATTACAAAAATTAGGATTGCTTGCGATAAGCACTAGGAGTCATTTTAGTGAGCTTGCGGAAATGATTGTTGAGGTTGCTTTGATGAGTAAAACCGCACTCTAGGGCAATATCCGCAATAGATAACTCTAAATTGTCTTTGAGTAATTGTTTGGCTTTTTCGACCCGCTGCTGAATTATATATTTATAAGGTGTAACTCCTGTAGATTTTTTGAACAGCCGACAAAAATTATATTGGCTCATATTTATTTCTTTAGCGATATCACTCAGTTTCAGGTTGCTACCAAGATGAGCGTGAATAAAGTACATCGCTTTTTTGAGTCTGTAGCGCGACAATCCGGCTTGATAGTTTCTAATTTGAGGTTTACGAGTCGAATATCGGCGAATTAGATGAACAAACATAGAACTAGCAAAAGTTTCAGCATAAAGCTGGCAACCATAATAATCAGATTGCAATTCTCGCAAAAGCGCGCGACCAATTTGTTCTAATATAGGGTCGGAACGAGCAAATTGGGGAATCAATTCGATGCGTTCTGGATCGATTTCATCATAGGCAATAGAGGAAAGTGCTTCGGATGCTAAAGAGAGAATTATGACTTCTGCATTGTGCTTAAAACTCGCCCAATGCTCCATATTGGCAGGAACGAGAATTATATCGCCAATTTGATGATTTTCTTGTTGAAAAACTCCATCTATTTTTCGCTCTGTATTACTTTTATTATCAAGGAAAATTGCGATCGCGTGTTGTTTTGCTGAATAAACGGGTATTTCTTGTGCTGTTCGCCACCAATATTCCAAGACAATGTTCTGCCAACCTGCTTGATGACTGCTCAGTAGGCAATTTCCTACCAACCGTTTTGGGGTTGAATCTTCTTGAAAGCGATCAACATACAAAGGCTCAGTTGTGACCATTATTACTGCTTTTTTGGACCAATAGCTTTAAAAGAAAACATGAGCTTTTAGCTGCTAAGAATCGACAGTTTTAGCAGCTTAATCAGTTTTTACTTGTTCTTTATCCTCAAACAGAACACTATTGATAGCAAGATGACTTTAACTATGAAAGTCATAGTCAGTATTTATAGTTATTGATTTACTTATGGATCTATATCAAATTGAGTATTTTCTAGCGATCGCCAAATATGGGGGATTTTCTTTAGCAGCAGAACGGTTAAATGTCTCGCAACCATCTTTATCTAATGGGATTAAAAAACTCGAAAAAAAATTAGGTGTGGTTTTATTTGAACGGGGAGGAAGACGGGCGTTACTTACCCCAGCGGGACAATCTTTTGTCGAACAAGCAGAGAATATTCAACAACAATACCGCTCCGCCTTAAACCAAATCAGGGATTTTCAAGCTCGTCCCATTCTCAAGCTAGGAGTTGTTTGTACTCTTCGCATCAGTAGTATTAGTAATCTAATCAGTAAATTTCGTACTCAATATCCTCATGTTGCGATTGAACTACGAGACAGTCATAAGGATAACATTGATTGTTGGTTAGAAAAAGGAGAAATCGATTTAGCCTTAACAGTATTAAAAGAGCGAGAAAATCCTGAAATAGCTTCAAAGATATTTCAACAACAACTCAAACTAGCTGTTCCCGAAAAACATCCTTTTGCGCAAAAGAATACTATTTCCATCGCCGAAATAGATGGACAACCCTATATCAAACGCATTAATTGTGAATTTTGGCGAGAATATCCTGATATATATGAATCTGCTGGAGTTTCCACTCACATTGTTTATCTTGCCAATCAAGAAGAATGGGTAATTCATCTTATTCAAGCAGGTTTGGGAATCAGTATCATGCCAGAATGGCATAATTTATCTGGAATTAAATATCTTTCCCTTGAGGGACTTAACTTATGTCGTACTGTTGGCTTAAAGTGGCGACAGCATCAAAATTTAGAACTGGTAAATCTATTTCGGAACTTCACTGTTACTCAAGACTATTCGATAGTTTGATGATCGAACTCGATTCAAGAAAAATTACAGTTTTAATTCTCGTTCTCGATCATTCTTACAATAAATATGGAGATTAATTCCCAAAAATTTAGTTAGCCAGGAGTTCTAGTATGTATAAAAATATTTTAGTTGCTATTGATAACAGTGAACTCAGTCAACGAGCATTTGAACAAGCTTTATCTTTGGCAAAGACTTTTCAGGCTAACTTGCATTTACTTCATGTTTTATCACCACTGCAAGCAGAATATCAAGATACAGCTTCTCTAGCTTTTAGCAATGCTTATTATCCTGATGCTGGAGATGAATTTTATCGCGAAAGATGGACAGATTTAGAAGCAACTGGCTTAGAATTATTGCGATCGCTTAGCGATCAAGCTACTCAAGCAGGAGTCATTACCGAGTTTACCCAACAAGTTGGTCAAATAGACCAAACAATCGTCGAATTTGCGAAAAGTCACCAGACAGATCTATTGGTTGTCGGAAGTCATGGCAGAAAAGGTTTAAGTGAATTCTTTTTAGGTAGTGTGAGTAACTATGTTTCCCATCATGTCAATTGTTCGGTTTTATTGGTGCATTAATTAATTTAGCCGTGTCGAAAATTGGCTAAATATAATCCTAAACTGAGCAACAATAACGTAAAAGTTAGCCAGTCGCCCCAACGCACATATAAAGTCTCAGTTTGTCGTAAATAAATAGTACCTGAGTGGATTTGAGCCTGATTGATTTGCGATCGCCATATAGTTCGACCGTGGGGATCGACAATCGCAGAATAACCCGTATTAGTGGCTCTAGCCGACCAGCGATCGCTTTCCACTGCCCTTAGTACATCTTGGGCATGATGTTGAGCGGGCATCGTGTTACTATAATGAGCATTATTAGAAGCAGTAATGATAAACTGTCCTCCTTGTTTGGCTTGAGTACGGAAATGCTGAGAATATGCCGACTCATAGCAGATACCGACAATTGCTTGACCCCAGGGTGTCTTAAATATTTGATTAGGCGTTCCTGGCATTAAGTTAGCTTCTAAAGGAGAGAGGCGATCGATAATTTTGCCAAAAATCGGTTGTAAAGGGATATATTCTCCGAGAGGTACGAGGATAGTTTTATCGTAGCGATTGTAAGTTTCTCCTGAGCCTGTAAGAGTAAATAAACTATTGGTATAGCTACCCTCTTTAGTGCCAAATGCTCCAACCCAAGCAGGAACTCGATACTGCAATACTGTTTGATAAAACTCGCTATTATCAGTAATATCTCCCCAGTAAAAAGGTAAAGCGGTTTCTGGGGTGAGAACTACATCGACTTGTTGTTGGGCTAATCTTTGATATCCTGTAGTGTAGCCTGCGATCGCTCTACGAAACCCTTCAGGATAAAGTTTAATTTCATTAGGAATATTGCCCTGAATAATTCCAACTTTGAGAGGCTGAAGATTGTTGGTCGCAATTGGTAATCGATAGAAATAAAATCCTAAAAGATGCAAACTAATTGCTAATCCCAAAGGAACACTCAATAAGATGATTTGACGCGAAGTTTGTTGACAATACTTACTCAATAATAAAGCTTCTGCTGTCAAGCCGTTGACTAAAACAATTGCAGCAGTAATCGTATTAAAACCAGATATTTTACTAAGTTGCAAAATCAATAAATTATCAGGGCTTTGAGTATAAGCTAAAGAACTCCACCACAAAGGTGTATGACTCCACAACATTTCTAAGCCACACCACAAAGCGACACCAATTAAGACGCGCCCTAGTGAAGCAAAAATATTTTTTGAAGATCTTACTCTTTGGGTAATCAACTTAAAACTAATTCCCCACGTCACCACTAAAGCAGCACCCCAAAGGGTAATAAATAGCCAACAAAAAAGCGCGATACCCAGACTCGCTAACCAAGGTACACCCATCCAAGTCATCGGATGAACCCCCGTGATCCAAAATAAAGCTAGACCATGATAACCACAACCCCAAGCTAAACTCAGTAAAAAGATTTTTTGAGCAGATGAAGTGACAATTAGCGATCGCCATAAGGGAATCAAAGCGATCCAAGCTAACAGCCACCAGCCAAAAGGTGCTGGACACAACCCCATCAAAACTCCACTCAGCAAGGCTACTATGACACCTCTCGACAACTTTTTTCCAATCAGAAAAACTGGCATTTGGTAAACTTGATAATTAAACTAAACAACCCATGGCTTCATAATTTATTTTGCTCTTTTTTCGCGTAAATAACCTTTGCCACTACTAACACCAATCTATGTATTGTTCTTGTAATTAACAATTTGCTCCAGATATGACTCAAACAACACCCAAAAATGTCCTTGGCGAGCCACTACAAGCTTGTTGCACCCAGATTAAAGCTGGTTTTTTTCGCGATGGATTTTGTCGCACCAATGAACAAGATTATGGACGCCATGTTGTCTGTGCGGAAGTGACCGAAGCTTTTTTAACTTATACTAAAGCTCAAGGCAATGATTTATCTACACCTCGCCCCGAATGGCAATTTCCAGGGTTAAAACCAGGCGATCGCTGGTGTTTATGTGCCTCACGCTGGAAAGAGGCTTTAGACGATGGTTTTGCGCCCCCTGTCGTTTTAGCTTCTACCCATATCAAAGCTTTGGAATATGTATCCTTAGAAGATTTACAACAATATGCGGTGACAGCATCATAGAGATAAAAGCATCATTTACAGCAAGCTAAACATCTTTTAAAGGAGAAATGGTATCAACAGTCAACACAGCACGAATTTTTGGGTTAAAGTCCGAGAATTCTATCACTTAGGGTGATCAAGAGCCTCCAATTAATCGTAGTTAACGCTCAATCTACGATTAATTGAACTGATAATTGATAATTGATTACTGATAACTGATTTAATATGCACCTTTACTTAATACCAATATTCTCAAAGTTTCAATTAAAATATCGATATCCAAGTTAAGTGACCAATTATCTATGTAGTAGAGGTCAAGACGCGCAGCATCATTAAAATCATCGATATCAGACCTACCTGAAATTTGCCATAAACCAGTAATGCCTGGTAATACTTGATGACGAATCTGATGCCAAGATTCCATTCTGGCTACATCTCTAATGGGTAAAGGACGTGGACCAACTAAACTCATTTGACCCAATAACACATTAAATAATTGGGGCAATTCATCTAAACTAGTTCGTCGTAAAAAGTGACCGATAGAAGTGATGCGAGGATCTTGTTTAATTTTAAACATAACTCCATCCGCAGTTTGATTTTGGGCTTCTAGATCGGCTTGCATTCTGGCTGCATTAGTAATCATCGTGCGGAATTTCCACATTTTAAAAGCTTTGCCGTGTAAACCGACTCTTTCTTGCCGAAAAAAGACTGCACCAGCAGAAGTATATTTAATAGCGATCGCAACACTTACAAATACTGGTGCTAAAACAATAATGCCGACAAAAGCACCTATAATATCGAGCCATCTTTTAAGACGATAATCCCATCCTACTAGCAAAGGAGTTTCGACTCTTAAAGTCGGAATACCAGCACAAATTTCTGAGACTCCCCGACGGTGTAATACTTCAACACTAGAAGGAATGAGGCGTAAACTAATACCATGACGACGCAGTTGCCAATATAAAATAGAAGCTAATTTAGTTTGGGGTAAATCTTCCGCTAGCACTTCTGTTGCCCCAGAATCGATAATTGTTTGGAGAGTAGTCGGAGTATGGGCGCAATTGGCTAAGGCAGCACCAACTACTTGATAAGAACCTCTAGTCTCTAATACTCTAGCGAGTTTTGGTAGTTTCGCTCCTGGTGCAATTAAAAAAACTGCGATCAATTGTTGTCCGATAGAAGATTGTCGCCACCACAAAGAACTTAAAATTCTCAAGCTGGTGACAGTAAAAACGCTACTAAACCAAGCTGTAAAAAAGAGCGATCGCGGTAAATCGATTTTGGGATCGTGGAAATAACTTAGTACGAGAAACAGTAAATAGACACTACTAATTAGTTGACCACCACGAAGATAGTTTTGTCGATTCACATCATACAAACCCCCGTAAGCAAACAATACCAAAATTAAAGTAACTAGTACCCAAAACAAACTCGGAATTCCCCACCATGTCCACCAAATAAATTCCGCAGGAATTGGCGAATAAAATTGATTTAGATAGAGCGTAAAATATATGGCGATCGCCATAGCTATCAGATCTCCCAATAAAACTAAAGGAATAATTTTCCTTTGTTTGGGGGACAAATGGAGTAGTTGCAACCGATGAGGTGCGCGCAAATCGAGAAATGATTTATGAGGGAAATTAGAACTTACTTTGTTTCGCGGTTGCTTAGGGGAAAAATTACCCATAATCAGTTTTAAAGCGAGTAATTTTACTTACGCTTTAGTTTTCCCAAAATCTCGATTAAATTGTTAGTTTGGCACAACAATATAACTACGACGCTGACGCACAATAAATTTTTCGGTTTCTAATTGATTGATCAGTTTGGTGATACTAACTCTGGTAGTACTAATTGCTTCGGCTAATTCTTGATGAGTCAAAGGTAAATCAATTAACTTACCCTGTGGCACTGGTTGACCGAATTTATCGCTTAACCAAATAAAAAATCGCTTTAGTTTGTCATAAGCTCGGTCAGAACGGATAATATGCAGTAATTCTTCGGTTTGTTGAATATGACGATAAATTGCTGCTGATAGACTCTCGCTATCTTGAAGCTTAATCGAAACAGCACTAACTTCAGTCAAACATTTGATTTCATAGGGTGAGATACAGGACAAAGGTTGTCCTACTACATCTGTAGCCCCCCAATATCCCATTGTGGTTATTATTCCCTCTTTATTCCAAGTGTAGGTTTTAACTGCTCCTTCTTCGATTAACCAAAAATAAGCTTCTAAAGCTGGTAACAGATTGTCTTTACTAAAATGTTGCAACTGCGACCGATACTTACTGTTAAAACCAAAGCTAATTTTTTTAGTCAGGTCTAAGTCGTAGTAAAAATTGTTCTGCATCAGTGTTATAGCTCGAAATGCGCTCCTGTTAATTTGCCAACGACGCAATCAGAGTAACTATTGGTTTCTAAAATAATTATCTTACTCTACCAAATGATGTTCCCAAGAAAAACTAATTAATTCCGCACGGTTGTTAGTATCAGTTTTTCGTAACAAACGACTTACGTGCTTTTCAATAGTGCGATGGGACAAATGCAACTGATTGCCAATATCAATATTAGAATGACCTTTAGCTAATAAGATTAAAACCTCTTGTTCCCTAGGCGTTAATTCTAAAGACTCTACCACGTCTTCTATAAACGGCTGATTTTTCGGCTCGACAGTGGAAGCGGTTAAATTACTAGATAACGGTGAAAATCGCATTTCTGAATGAATCATCTGCGATCGCTCCAACAAATTCCGAATTACTGCTCCTAGTTCATCCATTTCAAAAGGTTTGGGTAAATAAATATCACACCCTGCTTGATAACCTTTAATTCTTTGATC
>DAXETX010000164.1:0-11255 GCA_051155735.1 Xenococcaceae cyanobacterium | reverse complement strand
AACCACTAACAACACCTTATTTAGCTGTTAATTGCAACATTCCCTGAGTGATACTGGGAAATAAACGATGTAAGAAAGTAGGAATTTTAGCTGAACCAACAACAATTTCTGCTTGCGGGTGTTTAACTGCATCCCAAATAGCTTGCGCTACGTCATCAGCAGAACTAGCTAGGGGACTTTCTAGCATTTTTGCCATTTCCTGACGCTGTTTAGCTTCGGTTTGAGGATCGCTATTTTTAAAGATGGCTCGTTCTAAAAAATCGGTATTAGTCACACTAGGATGTACTCCTGAAACGTGAATTCCTTGGGGTTCTAACTCTAAACGTAAAGTCTCAGTTAAACCAACAATGGCATGTTTGCTAGTACAGTAGGCTGTCATGTTGGGCAAGGGTACTTTACCACCAAAAGAACCGATATTAATAATATTGCCCTGCTTTCTTTCTAGAAAATGCGGTAATAAAGCTTTGATTGGGTAAATATAGCCCCACAGATTAACATTGATAATTTTTTCCCAATCTTCAATGGTGGTTTCAACCATGGGTGCGCTCATGCAAATACCCGCATTATTGATTAAAACATCGATCTGAGAAAACCGTTCTAGACCTAGATTAATTAAGGCTTCTATCGCAGAGCGATCGCCAGTATCAGTGGTAATGGCTAAGACTTGTTTGCCCAAACTCCTAATTTGTTCAGCAGTAGATTCGAGTCTGTCTTTAGTGCGAGCCGTAATAATCAGATTGTAACCATTTTTGGCAAACAACAAAGCGGTAGCTTTACCAATACCTTGAGATGCGCCAGTGATCAAAGCAGTAGAAGACATAATATTTAAATCTAAAGTGAAAAATCGCAACTAGTTATGTATTTTAAAATCATACATACTAGTGCCAAAATCAGGTATCGCCAAAAAGATAGATTATCTGGGAGAATAAATAGACAGAACTTTCTGTAACTGGCTGTTGTATGTCTTCAATCAATGCTCCTGCTCCTTGGTATTGGCGATCGCTTCCTTTAAATAAGCGTACAGGTACGGAGATTTTTGAGAGATTATACAGTCAAGAGACTATTGCCACTTTACTAGAAAGTCCGTTTCCCACTCCTACCGACTACTCCCATCTCTCTCGCTATTCGATTTGTGGTGGTGCGCCTCGTCAAGTTAAGGGAAAATTGCAATTATGGACGCCACCATTAGGAACAGTCTTTACTTTTTTGCGATCGCTGCGGTTTAATCCAACTACGGCTCATCCTGAAACTACACATCTTCCCTTTACTGGTGGTTGGTTGGGTTGGCTGAGTTACGATCTAGCTTGGGAAATCGAAACTTTAGGGCAAATCAATCCCGATCCCCTACCTTTTCCTGTCGCCTATTGGTATCAACCAGAAACTTTTGCGGTACTAGATCATCATCAACAAATCTTGTGGTTAGCAGCAACTTCGCCCTTACAATTAGATATTCTCCAATCTCGGCTCGATCATAATCCTTTGGCTTCGGTGTCTTCTGTGTCGCTACCTACTCCTATTACCTATCTTACCCCTCAAGCCGACTACGAAGCAGCCGTTAGAAAAGCCCAAAAATACATTCAAGCAGGGGATATTTTTCAAGCCAATCTCTCTTTAAGATTTCACACCACTACTACTGCTGATAGTTGGTCAATCTATAAAATGCTGCACCAAATTAATCCCTCGCCCTTTGCTGCTTACTGGCGATCGCCCTGGGGAGCGATGATTAGTTGTTCACCAGAAAGATTAGTGAGTTTACAAGACAATATAGCTCAAACTCGTCCTATTGCAGGAACGAGACGCCGAGGCACTAACCGACAACAAGACCGAAAACTAGCAACAGAATTACTCGCAAATACCAAAGAGAGAGCGGAACATATTATGTTAGTTGATTTAGAACGCAACGATTTAGGCAAAGTCTGTCAATGGGGTTCAGTAGCAGTAGATGAACTATTAGTCATCGAACGTTACAGCCATGTCATGCATCTAGTAAGTAATATCCGAGGAACTCTCAAACCAGAATTCAAGGCGATCGATTTAATTCAAGCCATGTTTCCAGGCGGAACAATTACTGGTTGTCCGAAAGTGCGGTGTCTAGAAATTATCGAAGAGTTAGAACCAGTTAAACGCAATCTCTTTTATGGTGCTTGTGGTTATCTCGACTGGCGAGGCAATTTGGACTTAAATATTTTAATCCGTACTCTACTTTACACCACTTCTGAGGCAAAAAATACTGTTTATGGACAAGTAGGAGCAGGAATCGTTGCTGATAGCGATCCTGAACGAGAATGGTACGAATCTCTAAATAAAGCTGAAGCACAGTTAACTGCGCTCAAGTTAGTTTAGATTGAAAACTACTAATTACCTGAATCTTTTGTTCTCTTAACCAGTGAATTAAATACCTGATACTAAATCCGATTTCCCAAGTACACTTTTGATGCCCCCGTGTTTCCCCCGCTCACAAGGGTATGTTTTTTATAATTAAACGATCAAGATACAAAAATTGTATGAAAAGGTTAGAAATTTTGTGTTTTTAGATAAATTTTGTTAAAAATGTCCCCGTGTCTCCGTGTCTCTCCGTCTCCGAGTCAACTAAAACACTTAAATCTTAAAATCATACACTTGAAAGGTGTTTCCCCCGCCCCTCCCTACCCCTCCCCAATTTTGGGGAGGGAACGATTTGTCTCCCCCAAGCTTGGGGGAGGTTGGAGGGGGCAAGGACTTTGAGTAATCGATAATAGTTTTTATTAAACGGATTTAGTACGACAGTTTATTGCTTCTCGCGACACCAGAAGCTTACAATTATTCAGCATTTATTACAGTAGAGAGAGCAAAAATGGAAATATTGCCAGTAAATTTACAACATCTCCAAGGTAAGACAGCAATTGTTACTGGTGCATCAAGAGGAATTGGCAAAGCTACCGCTTTAGCTTTAGCAACAGTTGGCGCAAAGGTAGTGGTAAATTATACTCGCTCTAGTGATGCAGCCGAAGCAGTAGTTGCAACAATTGTCGCTGCTGGAGGAGAGGCGATCGCCCTACAAGCAGATGTTTCTCAAGCAGCAGCGGTAGATAACTTAATCAAAGAGACTTTGGCAAAATACAACAGTATTGATGTGCTGGTCAACAATGCAGGAATTACCCAAGATACTCTTTTGATGCGCATGAAACTGGAGCAGTGGCAAGCTGTAATTAATCTCAATCTTACTGGGGTGTTTCTTTGTACCAAAGCCGTCACCAAAACTATGTTAAAGCAACGTAGTGGTAGAATTATTAATCTTGCTTCGGTAGCAGGACAAATGGGTAATCCCGGTCAAGCTAATTATAGTGCTGCTAAGGCTGGTGTCATTGGCTTTACTAAAACTGTCGCTAAAGAGTTGGCTTCTCGTGGCGTCACAGTTAATGCAGTTGCACCAGGATTCATCGAAACCGATATGACTCAAGCTTTAAAAGCTGACGAGATTC
Source organism: Xenococcaceae cyanobacterium (assembly GCA_051155735.1). Lineage (GTDB taxonomy): Bacteria > Cyanobacteriota > Cyanobacteriia > Cyanobacteriales > Xenococcaceae > JASJCP01. The sequence continues at coordinate 7,794 of DAXETX010000164.1, read as the reverse complement.
TGAAGTTTATTCCTCTCGGTCGCTACGGGAAACCCGCTGAAATTGCAGGAATGATTCGATTTTTAGCAGCCGATCCCGCAGCAGCTTACATCACAGGACAAGTTTTTAATGTTGATGGCGGAATGGTTATGGCTTAAGCTTTGATTCCTAGGGCAAAAACCGACAAGCCGATAGGCGGTTTAATCCTGTCTTCTACCGCTTTGAGTAAAGGAACTAAGTTATTAAATAAATCTACTTGTCCTGTAGGGGGTGTGGTTCTTCGCAAAACTTTACTATTAAGCCACCAGCCAGGAATTCCCGCCCCATTAAAATACCAAGTTTGACAGTCAGTAAAGCCAGCTTGAGCGATCGCTTGAGTTAAATTGGAGCGATTATAACGTCTTTGATGGGCGATCGCCCGATCTAAAGAGCCATACAACCAAGATAGAGCAGGAACTTTGATCGCTAACCTTCCGCCTCTAGCTAGAGCCTGATAGAGACTAATTAATAAATCTAAATCTTTGGGGATGTGTTCCAAAACATCCAACATGACAACAGTATCAAACTCAGATTGCCATGCTAGGTTGGTAATATCCCCAACCCTAAATTTAACTTGGGGTTGAGCTTTAAGTCTCTGACGTGCCAAAGCAATATATTCTGAATTTAAATCAATTGCTGTAAGCTCGGAACAATGGGGAGCTAATAACTCAGTAAAGTTGCCATTACCGCAACCTACTTCGAGAACGCGATCGCCCAAAGCAGGCAAAATTTGGGACAGTATCCAATTATTGTAGCGATCGGCAAATTTTAAGTTTTCTAACCAGAAAGTTTGCGGGGTCATATAAGGGAGAGAAATCCTATAAGTTAGCTAAATCAGGAGCTAATCGCCGATTAACTCCAGGAGAATTCAATAAAACGATCATTTTTGATTGAAGTAAAGGAGACGCTTTTTTGTAGGATGTTCATATAAAGATTAATCTCGATTGCTGCTGTGACAGTAAATTCCCGAAAAAAATCCAGATGAGCATTCCTAAATCTGTGGTAAACAGACTCCTAGAGTTTTTTCCAGACTGGCGACCGCAAATGTATTTTAAATCTTCTTTAACTGCTCTGTCCCATGCGATGGAAGATCGCTTATTAGCAGATTCTGATGTACCTTTGGTCATTGCTAGTTTTCAGAGAGAGCGTTTTTATCGTCAAGAAGCTCATCGCTATGGTCGTATTGGCAATAAAAGCGATCAAGTGTATGTTTTAGCAGCACCAGAAACAGATTTTACTAATAGCTCTGGTGTTTATGAAACTGTGGCTTTTGAACCTAGTGATTCTTTAGCGCAAGAATGGCATTTAGTAGTTATTAGCAAACAATATGCTTGTTGTCTGATTTGTGGCGAAAAACCTGCTACTGCTCCTCACAAAAAAGCGACTTCCGCAATGGATGCTAACCGCCGTTTTGAAGGAATTTGGACTTTTGACCCGAAAGTTAGTTATAAAGCAGCAGAAATCTTATTAGAGCGTATTTTAGAATACAGACCTGAATTAGCCAGTAAAATTAAGCAAGCTAAACAAAAATATTTATTACCTCCCAAAAAAAGCTCAAAAAGTCAGTCTCAAACCGCTAATTCGCCTCTGACTAATCCCGATCCCTTCGTTCAAAGATTAGTTAGCTATCTACAAGCAGGACAATATAAACTACTTAAAGCCAATAAATCTTTAGCAACTAAACAACAAAAAGAGCAACTACTCAACTCGGTTACTAATGCCATTAGGCGATCGCTAAATACTGCTGAAATTTTACAAGTTGCCGTGCAAAAATTAGGCGAAGGCTTGGGGGTCTGTCGTTGTCTTGTCTATCGTTGTAACGAAACAGATGCTACAGCAACGATTAATCATGAATTTACGATTCCTGGGATTAGATCGGTCAAAGGACAAATCTGGCGACTCAAAAATAATCCCCTCTTTGAGGAAGCCGTAGAGTTACACGAAACTCTCAAAATCGATGATACTAAAGACGATCCCCGATTAAATTCCCCAGCTTTAGCAGCAGACATCGGCGAATATTTACAGAATATAGTGACCAGTTGTCAGATTTCTTCGTGGTTACTAGTGCCAATTCTCTATCAAGACCATTTATTGGGCATGATGGAACTACACCATTGTGAGGCGCAGCCGATTAACTGGAAACCCGATGATGTCGCCTTAGTAGATGCGATCGCCACTCAAGTAGGAGTAGCTCTAATTCAAGCGGAATCCTATGCTAATTTAGAAGAGCTTAACGAACAGCTAGAAGCTTTAGACCGTACCCGTTCTAACTTAGTAGCCATTACAGGACACGAACTCCGTACCCCCTTATCGACGATTCAGGTATGCTTAGAAAGTTTGGCAACAGAACCCGATATGTCACCTGAATTGCGTCAAGTAATGCTCAATACTGCTTTGGCTGATGCGGAGAGAATGCGGAATTTAGTGCAGGACTTTTTGACTCTATCCCGTCTTGAAAGTGGTCGGGTCGAGTGGAATATTGAACCTTTATCGATTACAGAATGTATTGATTTAGCTGTTAGTAATGTTAAAGCCAAAATTAGCTCCGCTCAGATGCCTCAAATCGCCAATTTAGTGCCACCAGAACTACCTTTAGTACAAGCGGATGGGGAATGGCTAGTAGAAGTGTTGGCAAAACTCCTAGATAATGCCTGTAAATTTACTAAGACTGAGGGTCAAATCTCGATCAAAGTTAAAGCTAACCGCTCTAACAAATTGGAAGTTACGATTTCTGATACAGGAAGAGGCATTGAACCCAAGCGTTTAGAAACAGTTTTTGACCGCTTCTATCAAGAAGAAGGCGCATTACGCCGTAGCGCAGGAGGTACAGGTTTGGGTTTGGCAATTTGCCGTCAAATTGTCAATGGCTGGGGTGGCAAAATTTGGGCAGAATCTCCAGGAAAAGATCGAGGTAGTAAGTTTCATTTCACCATTCCGATCTTTGAATTACCTTCGGGAGATGATTCTACGTCACCACCCCAGCCTACCAAAAAATTTAAGTCCCAATCTCTAGAACGCAGCAAAAAGCAAAATGACCGTCCTTCGGGCAAGGCAGGAGGCAGAGGGCAGAATGCCGGAGGTTGATTAATAGAGTGAGAAATCTAAATTTTTGTCCTCTGTCTGCCAGGGAAGCTCCCTTAGATAAAAAGACTACCGTTAAGTCTTTTAGGAATATTTGATCCACAATTGATAGCGCACTAAAATACGACAGAGTCTGTAGTGATCGCATTTCGCGGTAATATCAATTTATTGGCTCAAGGATACTCAAATTAATAATTGTGTTGGTTACAGATTACTCTGCTGTCTGACGGCAGGATAGTCTGCGATCGTTGATTAGACTCAAAAAGTATTGAGGAGTGTATTGTATGATTCCTTCTACAAGAGTAGCTGGAGTTCTCAATTCAGGTATATCGTTGGCAGATGGAGAGTATCAAATTACCAGATTGCTTGGTCAAGGAGGATTTGGTATCACTTATCAATGTCTCGATACTAAACTAAATCGTCCTGTTGCTTTAAAAGAGTTTTTTCCTGAAGGCTGCTGGCGCGAAGGAACGACGGTAATTTCTGCGGGAAGATGGAATACCTCTAACTATACCAGTGCCAAACAAAAATTTTTGCAGGAGGGACAAAATTTAGGAAAATTTAATCATCCAGGTATTGTCAAAGTCTTTTACTATTTTGAAGAAAATAACACTGCCTACATGGTAATGGAATATTTGCGGGGTCGAACTTTAGCTAAATTACTCAAATTACGCGGAGGCAGACTCAAACCCCAAGAAGCTCTAGCTTATATTGAGAAAGTTGGACAAGCTTTGAGTATTTTACATCAAACGCAATTTCTGCATCGTGATATTAAGCCAGACAATATTATGATGGCAGAAGATGGCAGAATTGTGCTTATTGATTTTGGTGCAGCCAAAGAGTTTAAAAATCAAACTAACGACCGACTGACTGTCATGTTAACTCCTGGTTATGCACCATTAGAACAGTACGGTCAAGCTTTACCTTATGGTACGTTTACTGATATTTATGCTTTGGGCGCAACTCTTTACCATCTGCTAACAGGAAAAGTTCCGACATCAGCGGTCGAAAGAGCAGCAGGAGTGGAATTACCGTCGCTACGAAAGCTCGTGCCAGAAATTAGCCCCCATATCGATCAAGCAGTAATGAAAGCCATGATGCTGGATACAGCCAAAAGGGTACAGTCAGTCACAGAATTTCTCCATTTATTACGTTTAGATGGTTCTAGAATGGGCAAAAATCCCAACAATCAACGATTTTATCAAGCTTTTTCCGATCCTTGGGGTGCTTTTACGCCGAATTTTCCTCAGAGCGAGATTCAGGAGCAATCTTCCCAGCAAAATTGGTTTTAAGGGTATTTTAAATTAACTAATTATTTATGCTGCAACTAGAAGCAATTAAGACGACCATTCTCGGAACTACTGGCGCCGGTAAAACCAGTTACTTGTTAGGAATGTATGCGGTAATGCAGACGGGAGTGCAAGGATTTACCCTTTCTGCTAGAGATTTGGATATGGGTTTAGACCTGATTGAAAGATGGGAACAATTGATCGCTCTTAAGGGAGAAGACCGCTGGCCCTTACCTAATGCTGGCATTATAGAGCATTATGGATTTGATTTTAGTTATGGCTTTCGTCCGATTCAAAGTATCGAGTGGATTGACTATCGCGGATTAGCCTTAAGCGATCGCCTTAGTCAACAAGATGTTCAAGAATTAACTAATTATTTAACTCAAACAGGATGTTTATTTTTGTGCGTTTCAGGAGAACATCTCACTAGCAAAATTACGCCTAATACGGTTCGAGAAATCAAAAGCGATCGCATGAATCAATTTATTCAGCAATATATCAGTAATCAGCAAAAACCGACCCCAGAACATCCTTTTCCCATTGCGATTATTATTACTAAATACGATTTATGTCATCATCGCGATAAGCCAGAAGTAATCGAAGATATCAAAAAGCTATTTCAAGCTCTATTCACTCCTGATTCGGGTTGGTTAGTGATGATTTGTCCAGTAAGTTTGGGTAAAGAATTGTGCGACGACCCCGATAATGGCGATATCGTTCCTGTAAATACCCATCTTCCCATCGTGTTTGCCATTTATGCTCAACTTAGAGCTTATGGCATTCAACTCAAATCTGAACGCGATCGCACAGCCCAAAATTTAACCAAGCTCAAAAATAATTCTACTTTGTTTAGATGGTTAAAGAGTCAAGAAATTCAGCAAGACTCTCATAAACTACAAGTAATTGATCGGCAAATTTCGACAGTAGAAGAAAATATGCAACTCTTAGCCAAAGAATTACAACAAGTATCTTTATTTCTTAGTGGCGATGAGGTGATGGCAGGTGTCTAAAGAAGAATGGGCTGGCATTGTTTATGGACGCAGCTATCATTTAGATTTTCGCTTAATTGCGCTTCCTGAAGATTTTGCTCAGCTAGAAATTGATTGGGCTATGCCCTATATTTTAGCGACTATTCAACAACCGAAAAAGTTAGCTTTAAATCCTCGCTGGTCTTTATTTAAAAATCAATCTCACTGTGTCGTTGGTGTAACTTGTATGGTGAGAGATTTGTTAGCAGCTAAAGATTTTAGCTTAACTAAAGACGATCGAGATAGATCGCTTTATATTTTTGTTGGTTATGTTACTAAATTAGTCAATAAAAAATATTTAACCGATTTACCACCTTATAATCCTCAATCTTTGCAAGCTTTCCAAGGTTTATATAACTATGTTAAACAAATTTGGCAAGTTAAAGATTTTGATAAAAATAGTCATCAATCTTTAAAAACAGAATATAAAACTTATGAATTTTCGCCTCAGAGTTTATTAAAAAACTTTTCAATTGACTTACTAAAAGAACTTAATTATCAAGAAAAAAATCCCGATCAAGTCTTTTTATGGCAACATCAACCAGAAACAAATCGTCAACTTTGGGCAACTGCTGCGATTTGTCCTCAGTCTATTTCTTTGTGTTTAGGAAACAAAAAAGAACAACAGTGTTTAGACAATCCTTTTCTCAATCAATCGATTAATATTGCCAATACTTTAGTTGTTCAAAGTAAGTGTTACAAAAATCAATCTTTTGGCGAATTATCGACAAGAAACCCCCATGAGGTCGCTGCTCCTTTTCAAGTCGGAGAACGGTTAACAGAAATATTGGTCAATAAAGTTAGACAAGATATTACAATTACTCGCGATCGCGCCTTACAATTAAAACAGCTATTAACTAATAATCTTAGTCATAATTATCCTCAAAAAACTCAAGCAAAATCAAATTCTCCTGAGCGTAAAATTGCCAATAATTTTGGCTTAAAAGTCAAAACTAGTCACTCTAAAGCTACAGAATTAGATTGGTTTTAAAAAGCGAAAAACCAAGCTGTAATTGCTTCAGCGATCGCGCTACTGAGTCGTTCTTGTTCTTGACTATCGGTAATCCATTCTAACTCCCAAGGATTGATCATAAACCCTAACTCTAAAAGTACAGTTGGTGCAGTATGGGGGCGAGTTAGAGCCAAGTTATTCCAAAATACGCCATAAGAAGGGCGATCAAGTTTTGTAGTTAAATAATTGTGCAAAAATATTGCTAGATCATGTGCTTGGGGATGATACCAAAAAGTGCTAATCCCTTGAGTATTTTCGGCATCACCACTATCAGGTAAAGCATTGTAATGAAGCGATAAAGCCAGATCGGGTTTTTGTTCTTGAATGTCTTTAACTCTATCTGGTAAAGAAACATCTCGATCTGTTTCTCTGGTTAAATAAACTGTCGCACCTAAATCCGTTAATTTTTGGGCGAGCAATTGGGAAATTACTAAATTAATCGCTTTTTCAGGATAGCCTGTAGCACCTTTTGCACCCAATTCCGCTCCTCCATGTCCAGGGTCGAGTAAAATTTCGATCCCTGCTAGCGGCTGATTTTTCTCGATCCCTAATTGGGGAGGATGACGCAGCGACAAAATCAAACTAGTTCCTTCATAGCGCACATCATAACCCCATTGCTGGTCGGTTTTTAGCTGAAAAGTATAAGCTATTTGGGTTGGCGTTAGCTGTTGCCAATCTAATCTTTTAATTAGAGGATCGTCATTGAGCTTAATCGTATCAGTCTGGGCTGTAGTGTTATGCAGTATCAGAGTAATTGCACTATCTTCTTGTTGGATGCTAATCGGAACAGGGACTTGTAACGGAAAAATAATTTCTGTGCTGTCAGCTAGTTGTCGAGAAGTAATACTCCGAATCAGCGATCGCGGTGGCATACTAGAAGGAATCGGTTGGGTTTCTGAGGCTTTAATCCATCCGCCATAATCTAACCGCAACCATTCTGCTTCTTTTCCTGTAACCATCGCTCTAGTACCTTTGGGTAAAGGAGTTAAACGAGAATAATCAGTAGCAGCCCCAGTTCTGGCAACTCCAGCATCAGCGATCACCTCAACCACTGCTAAGTTATTAGGCGCTAAGATCTCAATTTCGCCTGTACCCACTTGCGTCAACCTTTCTCCTGCTAAACTCACTTCAAATATTGGTTTACCAAGGTTGCCAATTGCCGAGAAACTAGTACATCCTTGATACTGTCCCCTAGCCGTAATAGTTGTCGGTTGGTTTTCGGCGGTTAACACCGCTGAATTAGGCGGTAACTCCACTGACGCACTTTCTGGGAGTAAAGCAATTCTCTCTCTTCCTAATCTGACATCAACTGTAGCATCGGGAGCAGCAATAGCACCAAAACAAATCAATTCTCCTGGTAGTCTGG
>DAXETX010000163.1:0-4192 GCA_051155735.1 Xenococcaceae cyanobacterium | reverse complement strand
CAACTCTTAGAATTGGATAAAGAGGTAGTTCAAGCCCAAATGGAAAGCTTTTTCCGTGTTGAAAAAGGAGATAATTTGGTTAAAAAACTCAATGTAGAAATTGTCTTGAGAGATGGTGTGATAGAAGACATCCGTGGGGAAATATAAGACCTAGATTCTGCTTTATATAGTCATTCTAATTAATTGCCTCATGGTTAACCAGCTTTTTGTTCGTGGCTAGTAGTTAGTTGTTAGAGGACATCTGAAAAGTTACTTTTTTGGATTCAAGTTCTTTGTTTTGCCCCCCCAGCCCCCCAACTTTGGGGGGAGAACAATTAAAAGTCCCCCAACCTACCCCCAATGTTGAGCAAGGAAGCTTGGCGGGGTCGCTCGCCAACATTGGGGCATTTCTGGGGGACTTAAAGAATTTTCTATCGCGACTTTTATCAATCGGATTTAGTATGATATTAGGGAAAAGGGTAAAGGTTGAGGGGGAAAAGGAGCAGAATTTGATTATTTCCCTCAAATTATTAAGTTTATTTGTACTGGTGCAAGATGTGAGTTCTAGATTTATCTGATAGGATCAACTCATCTGAAAACTGCTGTAAGCCTAGAAATTCATTTCTTGGTGAACTAAAGTCAGAACGAAATAGCCTTGATTATGTTATTTATTTGCTAATGCTGTTAAAGCAGCTTTAATTAATTGGAAGTAATAAGGTTGAGTTACATTAACCTGTTTAGCATTATTTCTCGTTGTTCCTAATAAGCCAAAGCGATCGCCTTTACTAATCGCTAAAACTTTGCCTTGTTGGTTGCGAATTCTTAATTCATTAGGAGATTCTTGTAAAACACAAGTATAGAGTCTGCCTTGATAGTCAAAACGAGCTTTTTTAAGAGTTTTGTTTACTTGGGTTTGATGATAGTTTAAAACTCGATTTGTCTCAGTTTGAGTATGTCTAATACCGACAATTTCTAGCTCAATATTAGTGTTGCCATTCCAAGTATTTTCTTTGAGTTTATAAGCAATATCAAGAGTTTTAGGTAAAGGAAAATATTCGCCCCAACGCCAGGCGATCGCTTTTTTAGTTATTGCTGAATCGGGGTCTTCTAGAATTAGTTTTAGATGGTTTTTACCAACTATTTTTTGTTCTTTTACCTGAATATTGGGTGTCCAAAATATTGGAAAATCATTACCAATTCCCCAAGGTTGTAAATTATCTATTTGTTGATAAAGCTTGAGGTTAATTTCTGCTAGTTTGGCTTGGGCATCTATTTTAACCAAAGGTTTGAGATGTTTTTTGGCTAAACATTGATGAGCAAACTCACTAAGTTTTTGGACTAAATTGGCTAAATTTGTGGCTTTAAAACTAAAGCCTCCTGCTGCTTTGTGTCCGCCATATTTTTCTAATAAATCGTGACAATATTCTAAAGCTGCAAAAATATTAAATTCTTCAATACCTCTAGTCGAACCTCTAATTGTTTTTTGGGCTGTGTCTTCATAAGTACCAATAAAAACAGGTACACCATAGCGTTCTACTAAACGAGAAGCAACAATCCCAATTACGCCATGATGCCAATTTTCAGCAACTACTACTAAGACTCTTAATTGTTGCCAAGGGATTGGTTTCGTTTCGATTATTACAACTGCTTCTTGTTGAATTTGCTCGCAAAGTTGCTGTCTTTTACTATTAATTTGTTCGCATTGCATCGCTCGTTCTAGAGCAATTCCAGGGTCATCTGTCGTTAATAATTCTATTACTAATTGCGGATCGCCAATTCTGCCAATCGCATTAATTCTTGGTCCTAATTTAAACCCAATATCATCAGGTTGTAGTTGTTTTTCTGTCTCAACAATAGCAGAATTAATTTCACTGTTTTGAGGGATTGATTCTAATTTTACTCCTGCAACTTGCATTAAAGCCTTAATTCCTGCTAGCTGGGAGTGGGGTAATTGACGCAACCCTTTCTTTAACCAACGGCGGTTTACTCCGACTAGAGGGGCGAGATCAGCGATCGTTCCTAGGGTAAATAGCTCTAAAATTTGATTAGTTAAACCGCTAATTTTACCTAAACTTTGGGCTGTGGCGATCGCCAAAATATAAGCAACTCCTACTCCTGCTAAACCGCGATAAGGGGACTGAGGGGGTAATAACTTCGGATTGAGAATCGCATCTGCTGGTGGTAATTGGGGAGGAAGATCGTGATGATCGGTAATAATCACACTTAATCCTAGCTCTACTGCGTGTAAAATCGGTTCGTAAGCAGCAATCCCGTTATCTACTGTGAGAATTAACCCTACGCCTGTCGCTGCAAACTCTTCGACGATGCGCTGATTAATCCCATAACCATCTTTCATGCGACTAGGGATTGCATAATCGACATCTGCACCGAGATGTCTTAAGGCTCTTATCAGTAATGCAGTACTAGTCATCCCATCGGCATCATAATCCCCACAGATAGCAATTTTATCTTCTAAGGCGATCGCTTCTGTTAAGAGTTCTACACTAGTAGCAAGATCGGCAAACTCCTCTAAAGGCGCAGGAAGTTTTTGCAACTCTGGATCGAGATGAATCTGGGCTAAATCTGGAGTATTAATCCCCCTGTTGACTAATACTTGACTAACTAACGGCAATAACCCCGTACTAAGACTAATTTGAGTTACTTTTTCTGGGGCTGATTTTGCAATACGCCATCTTTGATCGGGAATTTTAGTCATTGATCATCTCAAAATAAATTAGAAAAAAATTTGCTACTTTTCTAATCGCACTACATACCATTGCAAAAATTTATCTGCACCAATATCCAATTCAAAATAGTTTTCCATTAGATGTTTAGCTTGTGCGTCTGCCGAGTCAAATTGATTCAACTCTCTAGGAATCTCGGTTTGTGGGTTTAACAAATAGGATTTGAGTTTGGCTTGTAACTCTGGTGGGGTTAAAAACTGTTCGGGATGATCGGCTTCGAGGACGATATAAGCGTCCTCTTGATACATAATGGAGTCTGCCATAATATTAAATAAACTATATACTATTACTTTCAGTTCATTTTTGAGGTTTTCTAGCGGCGCTTCACTCTCAGCAATCAAACTGAATTCTACTTAATTTAATAACACTATATATAAGTTAAGATTGATTTTAAAGCGATCGCTCTATTTAGTCAACACTGCGATTGGATATGCCGACTGACCGTCGGCATCCCTCGCAGTCAATTGAGATGTTACTGATTGTACGATAAAGTCGAAAACAGCAAAACCTTCGAGAGCAATCTTATGTCTTGGCTCAACTCACAAAAACTCTTGTGTATCGGACATCGAGGGGCGATGGGACATGAACCAGAAAATACTTTATTATCTATCAAAAAAGCGATAACTTTAGGAGTCGATCTCATCGAAATTGATGTGCATCGCGTTGGCGATCAACTATTAGTAATTCATGACCCAAGTGTAACTAGAACTACCAATGGGATAGGGGCGATCGCAAAAAAAAGTTTTTCTGATCTTCGGGCTTTAGATGCGGGAAAAGGTCAACAAATTCCGATTTTAGAAGAAGTTTTCGATCTAGTCAATCGCCAGGTAGGTATTAACATTGAACTTAAAGGCAAACAAACGGCAGCTTTAGTTGTTGAGTTGATTCATCGCTACCTTAATTATGGTTGGTCCTATGATGATTTTTTAATTTCTTCTTTTAATTATGACGAATTACAACAAGTACAAGCTCTCGATTCGCAAATTAATTTGGGACTATTGCTTTATCGAATTCCTTTAGACTATTTACAAATAGCTCATAAACTCAAGGTAGTTGTAATTATTAATAGCTCCAAATTTATCAACTATGAATTAGTAAATTCGATTCATCAACAAAATTTAAAAGTTTGGTCATATACAGTTAATCGTCCTAAAGATATTGCTCTGATGAAGCAACTTAATATTGATGGCATTATTACTAATTATCCCGAAAGAGTTTAAATTAGCTAAATTGTTATTAGTTGTTACTGGCGACTGCTTCTCCAAACTCCCTACTTGCTTTTAAGATTGTGGCTCTTTCTTGCTGTGAGCTAGGGTGTAAAGGAGTAAATAAATATTCCCAACAAAACAAAGCATAGCCGTAATTAAATTTTTTTACTACTGATATTTGTTCAGCAATTTCTGTTAAAGATTTTCTTGTCCAAGGATCTCCTGTATAAATTCCGATTCCTGTGGGGATATATTGACGAA
>DAXETX010000162.1:0-2345 GCA_051155735.1 Xenococcaceae cyanobacterium | reverse complement strand
GGTAATAAGGGCAATGATCGCCTCAACGGTGGTAACGGTAGAGACACCCTCAATGGTGGCAATGGTAACGATGTAGCTAATGGAGGGAATGGCAATGATCGCCTCAATGGTGGAGATGGTAATGATACTCTTACTGGTGGCACAGGTGTTGATATGTTATCAGGAAATGGTGGTGCGGATACTTTTGTGATTCAAGCTGTGGCTACTGGCGATCGCATTGTGCTTCAAGATTTCACTGATGGGGTAGATGTGATGGGTTTAGCTGATGGTTTAAGTTTTAGTGATTTGAGTATTATTAATAATAGTGCTGGTACTGCTACTTTAATTAAAGAAACTAGTAGTAATAATACTTTGGCGGTGTTGTCTGGGATTGATTCTAATGTAACGGTGATTGATAGTAGTGACTTCGTGACTCTTTAGAAAGATAAACTATAAAGTAGAGTAAGTTATTCGAGCAAGTTTTTCTAAAATTAATTATCGAGGATTTTGGAAGTTGCAGATTTTTAACGGGCAATTTGGTCTAGAATTCATCTGAGGACTTTTAAAGATATGGTGCAGATATGACAGATCGCTCTCCTATTCCAGTTGTGGTTAATGGTGCTGCGGGAAAAATGGGTCGAGAAGTAGTGAAAGCGGTTACTGCTGCTGAGGATCTGATTTTAGTAGGGGCTGTTGATAAAAATCCTCAGTATTTAGGTCAGGATGTGGGTGAAGTAGCTGGTTGTGGCGCGGTAGAAGTACCGATAATTAATGATTTACAGAGTGTCTTGGTCATAGCTACTCAAGAGAAAGTTCAAGGCGTGATGGTAGATTTTACCCACCCTGATACTATTTATGATAATGTACGCTCGGCGATCGCCTATGGCATACGTCCCGTAGTAGGAACAACAGGTTTAAGTGAAGCCCAAATTAAAGATTTAGCAGAATTTGCCGATAAAGCCAGTACAGGAACGCTGATTATTCCCAATTTTTCCATTGGAATGGTCTTACTACAGCAAGCAGCAATTCGCGCCTCAGAATATTTTGACCATGTCGAAATTATTGAATTACATCATAATCAAAAAGCCGATGCACCAAGTGGGACAGCAATCAAAACGGCTCAAATGTTAGCAGAGATGGGAAAAACCTATAATCCGCAATTAGTTGCGGAAACCGAACATCTTCCTGGTGCTAGAGGTAGTTTAGCCTCAGAAAATATCCGGATTCACAGCGTTAGATTACCTGGTTTAATTGCCCATCAAGAAGTGATTTTTGGCGCACCTGGTCAAATTTATACTCTCCGTCATGATACCAGCGATCGCTCTTGTTATATGCCTGGAGTACTTTTAGCAATTCGGAAGGTGACTCAACTTACTTCTTTAGTTTATGGTCTAGAAAAAATACTTTAAAATAGACGATATTGCATTTTTATGTTAGAGCCTCTAACTCGCGCTAAGTTTGAGCAACTTATTTCGCCCATCGCTACAGGGGCGCAATATGCTTATTATTGGGGAAAATGGCAAGACTTGCTCAATCGCCTCCTTATTTCGGTAGTAGCGGTGATCGGGATTTTAATCTTGGGTTTAGCTTTAGGAGAATCGGCGCGGGGATTAGTCCTCATGATTGCCGTTGTCGCAGGGCTTTATTGGTTATGGAGTCCTGTATATTGGGCTAGTGTCAAAAATCGTCAAGCGCGTCGCTTTAAATATAGTGGTTTTTGGCGTGGCAAGATTTTAGATATCTTTGTCACAGAAGAGTTGATTGGTGAAGAAGAAAGAGTTAATCAACGAGGAGAACTAGTAGTTTTAGAAAATCGTGAAAGGCGGATTAATCTGGTACTAGGAGATGCAACTGGCTTTGAAATCACAATTCAAGCACCTTTACAACGCATTCATAAATCCTTAAGAGTCGGTCAAACCGCAGAGTTATTAGTATTATCAAATCGTCTGGATTTAGCAACTATTGACAAAGTTACGGATGCTTATATTCCGAGTGTCAATCTTTGGGTAGGTACTTATCCTTGGTTACAAAGAGATGTCTTTATCGAAGTGAGTCGAGAATTAAGTATTTATTAGAAAAATTAGGATTACACAAATAATAAATGCCAGCCTACTAGTCCAATAGCTAAATCGGCTAAAATATGGCTTATATAACAAGTCCAAAAACCTGATTTTTGATAACAGGCAGACCAAATTATACCCGCAATCAATACTCCTATAGAACTTAAGGTCGCCAATAAAGAATTTTGTAAATAAAAAAATAAGGCAATAATGTGATGTAGCGTAAAAAATAGTCCAGAAGTAAAAATTGCTAATAATCCAGGTTTGACAATTTGACATTGACGATAAACAAAACCACGCCAGACA
>DAXETX010000161.1:0-4527 GCA_051155735.1 Xenococcaceae cyanobacterium | reverse complement strand
ATGACTGTACCATAGCGTAACTCTTGATTCAGACTATACACTACCACGCGATCGCATTCTAAAACCCTGCGTACTTCTTCAACGCTGATTTCAAGGATATCTTCTCTGTGCAGAGATTCCCGAATGTAGCGAATCGCATCGCTAAAATATCCTGTCAGTTTAACTTCGTTTTCTAGTTCAGCTTGTAGTTGCTTGGCATTGGTTAAAAGTTTGGCGTTATCAAGGGCGAAACCTATCTGAGTCGCGATTTGACTTACCCATTGAATTTCAGGTTGTTGCCATTGCCGAAACTCCGAACATTGATGGGCTACGAGTAAGCCAAAGATTTTTCCTTCATTGATAATTGGTGCAACTAAATTCGCCTTAACCTCTATCTCCTCTAGTTGTTCGATATAACACTGAGTTAAGCCCGACTCGTAAATATTGCTCCAAGCCCGCACTCGCCCATTCTGATACTGATCAAGATACTTAGCTGCAAAACAAGGGTCGTTAATTACTCTGCCCAAAATTCTTTTACCGCCAGGGGCAACCGATTCAGCGACAATCGTACCGCGGTCATCTTGGTTCAGGCTATATATTACTACGCGATCGCATTCTAAAACTCGCCTGACTTCTTTAACGCTGGCTTTTAAGATATCTTCTTGATTCAAAGCTTGACGAATGTATTGAATCGCATCAGTAAAATGCTGATTCCACTGAGGTTCGCTTTCAGGTAGTTGTTTGGGATTTTGTTGAGCTTTGAGGGCAGAGTTTTTGATATTGTCGAGCATAGTACCTACTTGATTAGCAATTTGAGTGATCCAATTGATTTCTAATTCTTGCCAACTGCGAGTGTCAGCACACTGATGGGCGATTAACAAACCAAATAATTGACCTTCTTGAATAATCGGTGCGACTACTTTGGCTTTAACTTCTAAGGCTTCTAACTGTTCTTGGTAACAAGGGGTAATATCTTCGCCATAAACATCATTCCAAGCTCTAACCCTTCCCTGGCGATATTTCTCGATATATCTAACGGCAAAACAAGGGTCGTCTATGGTTCTTCCCAAAGCTTGAGTCCAGCCAATAGCTACTGATTCAGCTATTACTACGCCATAGTTTTCCGCGTTTAAACTATATACGACAACGCGATCGCATTTAAGTAGTTCTCGGACTTCTCGGACTGTAGTGTCAAGGATGGCTTTTTGTCCTTGAGTTTCAGCTATATTAGCTACAACCTCAGAAAATAAATTATTTTGCTCTTCTTGCCAGATACTACTTGAGGTGTTAAGTACAAGCTTACCATTAACTTGGCTGGTTGCCCGACGTTCCATTGTTGGGGCAGAATTTGGCGGGGTTTCTAGAGGCTGCTGAGTTGATTGAGCATTGGGTGACGCTTCTGCGTTAGCAATGTTTAACAGTGCCAGAGTCGCTGTATTAGCTTTTTCGGTGAGAATGTTTAGAGTTTCAGGATGCCAAGGTTGCAATTGGTCACACCGATGAGCTACCAACAAAGCGATTAAGTGATTTTCTACTGTCATCGGTGCGATCGCCAAACTCTTAATTTTTAGCTTATTTAAGTCGGTTAATTCATCAGGATAGACTTCGGCTGCGTTAAGATCATCGACAATTAGGGGCAACCCATAGCAGTACATTTCCAGATAGTCACCCGCCACAAATGGGTCTTTAATAGTTGTACCCAGGGTAGTAGCATACTGAGGCGCAACCGATTCAGCGATGACTACTGCTTCGGGTAAATTGCTAGCATCATAAATAATAACGCGATCACATTTTAAAGTTTGGCGTGTTGTTTCAACGGTAACTTTTAAAAATTCTGCTAAATTACGATCCTTACTGAGTTTTAAATCAAAAGCTTGAGTCATCGATCTGGCTACTAAAGAGCTTTATAGTTAAGCATTGGTTTTAAGCAAAACTGTTAAACTATCCTACGGAATTTTGGATTCAAGGCTAAGGGTATCTGAATTATTATTTACGTAAAATTACTTAATTTAGATTGAACTTAGCTTAATATAAATTGAGGAAATAAATCAAATTAATTAACTTATCGCTTTTATGGAAAAACCTGATGATCGAGGGCAAAACCAAGGCACTTTACTAGGTATCGCTGTAGTAGCTTTTGTGGCTTTGGCTTGGTCAATCGGATTAATTGGTAGAGGCGTTTGGCAACTCTGGCAGCAGTCCCAGATAACAACTTCTCTTCGTGAAAATCTCCCCGATACTTTTGCTCGTGTTCCCAATGTGACAACTGGGGTCTTTTCCTATGGTGGTAGCACCGCTTGGGCGCCGTTGCGTTTGGCAGTAGATTCGGTGATTCAATCAGAGCGACCTGAGTTACAACTACGCTATGTCCAATCGTCTCAAGCACCTCCAGGCTCTAGCCCTGGGATTCAGATGTTGCTAGCAGGTCAACTAGATTTTGTGCAGTCTTCTCATCCTTTACGCCCCGAAGCTTATGAGTTGGCTAAACAAAAAGGCTTCAATCTTCAACAAATTCCCGTGGCTGTTGATGGTATTGCTGTAGCAGTTCACCCGCAACTTGAGATTCCTGGTTTAACCTTAGAGCAACTCCAAGCAATTTATACAGGGCAAATTACTAACTGGCGGGAGTTAGGTGGGGCAGACTTAGCAATTACAGCTTATTCTCGTCCTTCTAGCACTGGCGGAATGGTGGAGTTTTTTACAGAGCGAATTTTGCAAAACCAAGAGTTTGGTTCTAATGTCGAATTTGTGGCAACAACTACCCAAGCTTTGCGTCAACTAGCGAATGAGCCTGGAGGCATTTACTATGGTTCTGTACCGACCATTGTGCCTCAATGTACAGTTAAAACTTTATCCCTAGGTCTTCAGCAAGATAACTTAGTTACTCCTTACCAACCGCCTCTAGTTTCTACTTCCGAATGTCCTCAGCGACGTAATCAATTGAATCTCGAAGCATTGCGTACTGCACAGTACCCTTTGACTCATTATCTTTATGTCGTATTTCTCGAAAACTCTGACCGCGGAAGGCGGGGAACGAGTGACAAGCGATCGCCTATTGGTCGCGCTTATGCTAATTTTTTATTGACACCTCAAGGTCAAAAGTTGATTAAAGATACGGGTTTTATTGCTTTGGATTAGGGAGAAGAAGTAAGAAGTAAGAAGTAAGAAGTAAAACCACTAACCTAACCACTAAACTTCCTCAGCTTCAATAATTTCTCCCATTGATATTTGGGTTGGTGGGTTCTGTTTGGTTAATGTGGAGTCGATGTTTGCTTTCATCTCATTGATTAGGTTGACCATCTGGTAAAGATTTTGGTGAGATTGATTGAGCATTGCTACTTTGGTAGTAGCTTCTGCGATCGCTTTTTGAACTTCTCTGACTCCTTCGCTGGATAATTCGCGGTTGGGAGCATCAACATTGCTTTTGTTCCATGGTGGTGGCGAGTTTACTGGATTATTAGCGATCGCCATATTCTGAGAACTGATGTTTTTTAGTTGATTGAGAAAATCACCTGTAGCTGTGGATTGATGATTGATTTTAGCTTGGAGATTTTGTAGTGCAGCTTGGGTTTCCGCTAAGAGTTCTGATACCTGGGGTGTTGACCGCGAGGGATGCCGACGGTCAGTCGGCATATCCAATCGCGGTGTTGATTGTTGTGGTTTAAGCTGATTATCGGAACTATTGCGGGCTTGAGACAATTCTGTTTGCAATCTGACTCGTTCTAGGGCTAAACCTACTTGTAGAGCTAGTTGTGACCAAATAGTGATTTCTCCTTGTTCCCAGGGACGGGGTTGGGCGCACTGATGTCCAATCAATAAACCCCATAATTGATTGTCTTGCAAGATTGGCGCAATGATACTGGCTTTGACCCCAAAGGCTTCTAGCTGTTCTCGGTGACATTGGGTTAGATTAGCTTGCTGAATATCGGCGATCGCTTTAACTCGACCTTGACGATATTTTTCCGCATAGTCTCTAGCAAAGCAAGGGTCTTGAATTTGTGAGTTTAAAGCTCTAGGATAACCCAGAGCTACTGATTCAGCGATTATTGTGCCGTACCAATTAGCATCGAACTGATAGACGATGGCTCTGTCGCATTTTAGGAGTTTACGGGCTTGTTCGACCGCGATTTTAAGCAGTTCTTTTGGGTTGAGAGAGTCGCGAATGCCTAAAGTAAAGTTATTGAGGAGTTTAGTCGGAATACCTTCAGTTTTGAGCCTGTTTAAGAGCTTGGCATTATCTAAAGCAAAACCGACTTGGGTAGCAATTTGAGTCACCCAGCGAATTTCGTAGTCTTGCCAATGACGGGGTTGAGCGCACTGATGTGCTACGAGTAAGCCAAAAAGTTTTCCTTCATTGAGAATCGGTGTTACCAGATTCGCTTTAACTTCTAGGCTTTCTAGCTGTTCGATGTAACAGTGGGTCATTCCTGCTTCATAGATATTATCAATGGCGCGCACTCTGCCATCACGGTATTTTTCTAAGTATCTAACTTCAAAGCAGGGGTCAGAGATCGTTTTATTTAAGGCTCTAGGATAGCCTGCTGCTAC
>DAXETX010000160.1:0-12603 GCA_051155735.1 Xenococcaceae cyanobacterium | reverse complement strand
ATGCCAGTTTCAATCAAGCCCAATCGCTGTAAAATATCGTTAGCCACACCAAAGCGGTCATTAAAGATCCAAGCCCAAGCTAAGCCCATAATCGCGGTTGGTAATGCCCAGGGAATAATCGCAATGGTTCTAACAATACCTCTACCGAAAAAAGATTGATTCAGAACTACAGCGATCGCCAAACCGAAAACTAATTCTAAAGTAACACTAACTACGGTAAAAATCGCTGTATTACTCATGCTTTGCCAAAATCTGCCATCTCCTAACATTCTTTGATAGTTAGCAAAGCCAGAAAATACTGGTTCTAATTGAGTTCCCAAATTTTCGGTAAATAAACTCAAGCCAAAGGCTCGCACAATCGGATATAAAAACACTAAAAAAAGTAATAACAAAGCTGGCAATAATAAAGCCCAACCAGTTCGCTGATTATTCATCACTAATTATTTACCGCTAAAAGACGACGGGTTTCTGCTGCTGCTTGCTGCATTGCTTGTTCAGGACTCATCGTATCAGTGACAGCAGCAGTAAGATATCTTTGCAAAATATCGGAAGTTTGAGCATATTGGGAAATAGGAGGACGTAGGGCAGCGTTGCTAAGCACAGTTAATAACTCAGGATAATGAGGATATTTCGCTACTATTTCAGGATCGTTAAACAGAGCTTTTCTACTGGGGACATAACCAGTATCTAAAACGTATTTTTTTTGACTTGCTTCTCGGATTATAAACTGCACTACTTCCCAAGCTGCTTCAGGATGCTTAGTAGTTGCAGATATTCCTAGACCCCAGCCTCCTTGACAAGCTCCACTAGAGTGATTTGCTTGATGTACCATCGGTTTGATGCTAAATTTACCAGCAATAGGAGAATCAGCAGCTAGACCGTAAACATAGGGCCAATTACGCAAAAAGACGCTTTTACCATTTTCAAATAACCGACGGCTTTCTTCTTCAGCATAAGTCGTAACGCCAGGAGGACTGATTTGAGTTGTTAAGGTATCGCGCAAAAATTCTACTGCTGCGATCGCTTCTGGCTGGTCTAGTCCTACTTCTAAGGTTTGAGGATCGACCCAAAAAGCCCCGCTACCCTTGAGTATCTCGACAAACATGGCAGATAAACCTTCATACTGCTTACCTTGCCATATATAACCCCATTCCGCTAAGTCTTTTTGTTGTAAATCTTGAGAAATGGCAATTAACTCGTCAAAGGTATTGGGTGGTTCATAGCCAGCTTGGGCTAACAAATCGTGGCGATAGTAGAGCATACCCGCAGCGGAGCGAAAAGGAGCGCGATATAGTTTACCTTGGTACATTCCCCCTTGCACATCTCCTGGAAGGAACTGCCCTAACTCTGCTGCTGAAAAGTATTCTGACAAATCTTTCAGCCACCCTGCTGCTGCAAATTTGGGCGTCCAGATAATATCCATATAAACTAAGTCATAAGGAGAATTGCCCAATAAGAAAGAAGCGGTGTACAAATCCTCTACTTGATTGGTTTCATTGGGAGCTTCAATTACTTGCAGGTTAATTTTGGGATGTTCTTGCTCAAATTCTCGGACTAAGGGCTGCCATTGTTGAGCCTCTCCTGCTTGCATCAATACTGAGATAGTAACAGTCTGCTGCGCCAAGCCTGAAACTTTGATTAGGAAAGTTAAGCAAAGCCCTAAAATAGTCCAGACCAAAATTGTCGGTATTTTAAATTTTGGGAATTTTAGTAAAGAACTGAAGAAAAACATTAGCGATCGCCGAAACCTGATTAAATTTAAAACCCATGACAAATTCAGTATAAACAACGATTTCAATTTAGCAAAATCCCTAAACTTCAGTATATATACGAATGTACCCCCAATTGTCTAGGACTAATATTTATATATAAATCAAACCTAAGTATTTTTTGTTCTTATTTTTGAGTTTTATTTAATTCCTCTTGCTCCAATTGCCCTGCTCCACGTCATCATGAGTGGGGCTTTTTGTTGTTTAAAATTACTCACTAAATCGAACAATCTTGAAAAAAATGGGCTATACTCAACTATTGACCAACAGTCAGCCTAGATTTTGTCAACACCGCGATCTCGCTGTGGAAGCCCGTAGAGGTTTCCAAACCAGGGGCAAGTCTTGCTTGGGTATGCTCTTAAATCTCTTGAGCATCCCTCGCGGTTATCAAACGACAGAGTACTGCTGGCTGATTTAAGCTAGAGTTGAGGAGGAAACCATTCCCGAACAGCTAAACCTGACTGTTAGCTTAAGAGGCACTCGCGAAGTCAGGGAAACTTACCAAATATTTCGCCTTACTGGACTACTAGATGCCTTTTCTGAACCAACATTTCGTAAAGTTTTGGGTAAATATATCGATGATGGACCAAAAAACATCATTTTAGTTTTGTCCCAAATTGATTTTATTGATAGTTCTGGTCTAGGGGCTTTAGTTCAGCTTGTCAAAAAAGCTCAGACTGAAGACGGTAGTCTGCAAATTGTCACCAATCCGAGGGTGACTCAAACAGTTAAACTAGTCCGTCTAGAAAAGTTTCTGTCGCTTCAGCCTTCAGTGGAAAAAGCACTAGAAAACTTGAAGCAATAACGTCAAACTTGCGCTTTGCCTCGTGCCTATTGTTGTCGCGAGGTCGCTCTTTTAAATTTAACGTTAAAAAACTTTGACTGATATCAGAGCTTCAGCTTGGACAAATATTGAAGCACTCACTTCAAAGAGCGCTACTGACGACTTTTGTGAGATCGAAAGGTTGTCGCCAGTGAGTTTGGCGTATATTGGTGATGCGGTATATGAATTGTATGTCCGACATTGTCTTTTAGTGCCACCCAAACGCATTGCTGACTATCATCGTCAAGTAGTTGCTCACGTTCGGGCTGAAAGCCAAGCTAATTATTTACAAATTTTGCTGCCTGAACTTAATGAGGCAGAATTAACTATAGTCCGTCGCGGACGTAATGCTGCGTTGAGTAAACCCCGTCGCTTACCCAACGCTATTTATCAACAAGCTAGTAGCTTAGAAACTTTAATTGGCTATTTGTATCTGACAGATCGACCGCGGTTACAAAACTTATTAACTAAAATAGATTTTCTCGACAACTCTTAAAATTGCAGGATCAATGGCAAAAAAAAATTTTCCGAAAGTAATCGGGAGGAAAAATTTACCGATTAAACAAACCCCTCAACCAACGGAAACTGCGCCACAATTACCCGTTACCCAAAAAACTCATTTCCCTGGGGATGTAACATTAGATGATTCGGCTTTAGACAATCAAAAACCCGATTTAGTTTATGGCAAACATCCAGTTTTGGCGGTTCTAAAAAGCGATCGCCAAATCAATCGCATTTGGGTTACAGCTAAACTCAACAGCGATCACCGATTTAATAATTTGTTACAAGAAGCCAAGGCTAAAGGCGCAGTAATTGACAAAACCGATCCCCAACGCTTAGATAGCTTAACTAGCTATGGAAACCATCAAGGGATCGTCGCTCAAGTTGCTCCCTATCCCTATTGGCAACTAGAAGACTTAATCAGTAATGCTCAAGCGCAAACCGATTCTCCCGTAATTGTGATTGCTGATGGCATTGAAGATCCCCATAATTTAGGAGCGATCATTCGGACAGCTGAGGCAATGGGACTTCAAGGAATCGTTATTCCCCAACGGCGCGCCGTTGGCATTAACTCGACAGTCGTTAAAGTAGCAGCAGGAGCTTTAGAAAACTTACCAATTGCTAGAGTGGTTAATTTAAGCCAGGCTCTGGCTACCTTGAAAGATTCGGGTTTTTGGATTTATGGCACTACAGCGGAAAGTAGTAAACTGCTACACACAATAAGTTTTAATGGTGCGATAGGATTAGTTATAGGCTCTGAAGACAAGGGTTTAAGCCACTTAACCGAACGTTGTTGTGACGAATTAGTGTCTATTCCACTTTTAGGTCAGACACCTAGCTTAAATGCTTCTGTGGCATCGGCGATCGCAATTTATGAGATTTGCCGTCAAAAGTGGAAACAGCACAGTTAAGTGATTTTTGAGAATTTTTCAAAATTGAAAATAGACTGGCATAAAATAAGATATAGAAATAATTTGTAATTAAATGTTACAAAAATTAGCAATTAACCGATAAATTCACCGTATCCTACATAAAATCAGGCATTAATTCACCATGAAAGAAATTTTAATCAATCTTTTAAACTCTCTTGGCTTGGCTTACTGGGTAAAAATCGATACGAATCAACCTCCTTGTACCTACTATTTTGGACCATTTTTAAGTTTAACCGCAGCCAAAGATGCTAAAGCAGGTTATATAGAAGATTTAAAGAGCGAAGGTTGTGCCAGCATCGATGTGGAAATTAAGCGTTGTAAGCCTAGTGAATTAACCGTATTTAGCGAAGAAGTTGAAGAACCCGTGGATTTTAAGGCTGTTCCTGCTTTTAGTTCTCAATCGTAAAAGAGTTTCCCAAAGCAGGAACTTTCAATAATTAGGATAAACCTCGTAGGTTAGTCATTATTATCTACTTAATCGGTGAGAGAAGCGTTAAAAGTACGCTCCAGCCATAGAGAGATATCTTGTCTAACCTTATTTGGTATTTCCCAAGGGAAAAGATGTGCCGTATTAGGATAACAGATAAATTCACTGTGAGAGAGCATTTGGGCTGTTTCAGCACTGGCTGCTGCTGTGATATGGCGATCGCTTTCTCCAGCGAGAATTAAACAGGGAACAGTTATTTTCGGTAAAGTAGCTAAACAGCTATAACCACTGCTAATAGCTTCAGCTAAAGCGCGATGGGCAGCCCTAGAAGTTTGCCAGTAAGCAGGGACACCCTCTTTTGCCAAATAGTTATAAGCTTGAGGCGTATGCTGCGATAGCAGATAACGAAATAGCGATCGCTTACCTAAATAGTTAATATTCCATGACCATCCAGGATTAACATAATTAATCATGCCAGCTAGTCCTGTATAAGCTAAATCTGACAAAGTTACTTTTGGATGGCTACTACGAGGGCGCGCCGCAGCAGCAACCAGAATTAAGCCAGTAAATCTTTGAGGGTTGGCTAAAGCCAGTTCTAAGGCTAGAATGCCACCCAAAGACCATCCTAGTAATAAACAGTGTTCAATTTGATGTCGATCAAGTAAACTTTGAAGCTCATCTAAATGAGTTGTCATTGTAAAATTGCCTTGAGGACGACTTTGACCGTAGCCTCTAAGATCGGGAGTCAGAGTGCGATATTTTTGACAAAGATAATCGGTAAAGACTGACATAGTGCGACTCGACCCAGGATGACCATGTAAGCAAAGAATCGGGTAGCCTTGTCCTTTAAGTTCAAGATTAAGATTCACCGTGATTTGACTCTGCGATCGCAGTTTGCTGAATTGATGATAGATTGACACTTCAATCTAATTTACGTCAAGATGAATAAGCAAGTAAACCTTTGTAACAGCGATCGCTTTCAGTTCAAAATTCTTTACAGTTATTAATGTCTATTGAGTTACTGTCTATAGATCGGGCGCAAGAAATAGCTCAACAATACGGTTATTGGGCGGTATTTGTGGGTATTGCTTTAGAAAACACAGGAATTCCCCTGCCAGGAGAGACGATTACTATTGTTGGTGGCTTTTTAGCAGGAAGCGGTGAGTTAGATTATTGGGGAGTTTTAGGGAGCGCGATCGCTGGCGCCGTAATTGGCGATAATTTTGGTTATTGGATTGGTAGAATTGGTGGCTGGAAAGTTTTAGTTCGAGTTGCCCAATTATTTCGACTGCCAGAGGAGAAGTTAGAGTTAGCCAGAGAAAAATATGGTAAAAATGCAGCAAAAGCCGTATTTATTGGTCGTTTTATTACTTTGCTACGCATTTTTGCCGGACCTTTAGCGGGGATCACTCAAATGCCTTATAAACAATTTTTGCTTTATAATTTTGGCGGTGCTGCTTTGTGGGCATTGACTATCGTCAGCTTGGCTTTTTTTCTCGGACAAATAGTTTCTCTAAAGCAAATTGTACTTTGGGTGACTCAGGCTGGTATATTGGCTCTAGTTACCGTGATTTTGGTGGTGTCACTGTCAATTTGGTTAAATTATCGTCGTAGTAAAAATTTGTCTCCTTAATAGTAAACTTTATTTTTAGGGCATTTGTTCGGCAAAAATGCCTTAAAATCTAGAATTGAATTTATTTTTATTCGTAGCAGTCTCAGTTTTTTTGTAACTTAGACTACAATTATTGTCCAAGAATTTCAATTAACATTCAACAACATATTATACTCACCGTTAGATGTAGTAATACTATTTAGAGACTATTAAAGAGAGCATGTCAAAATTAGGAAGACGGAAATTTTTAGTATATGGTTCGGCTGGACTGGCAACTAGTGCCTTATTAAAGGCTTGTGCTAGTGATGATACTGCTTCAACTACTGATACTGCTACTGACTCTACTGCAACGCCAGTGAGTACTGGTAGTGGCGATGGCATCAAAGTGGGAATTCTTCATTCTCTAAGTGGCACGATGGCAATCAGCGAAACTACTGTTGTCGATGCTGAGATGCTTGCGATTGATGAAATTAATGCTGCTGGCGGTGTCTTAGGTCAGCAAATTATTCCGATTAAAGAAGACGGAGCTTCGGATTGGCCGACTTTTGCCGAAAAAGCAGCTAAACTGATTGACAAAGACCAAGTTGCCACTGTTTTTGGCTGTTGGACTTCGGCTAGTCGTAAAGCTGTGTTACCTGTATTTGAATCCAAGCAGCATATGCTTTGGTATCCTGTACAATACGAAGGGCAAGAATGCTCTAATAATATTTTTTATACTGGTGCTGCTCCTAATCAACAAATTGAACCTGCTGTAGATTGGTTGTTAGAAAATAAGGGTAAAGACTTTTTCTTAGTTGGTTCTGATTATGTCTTTCCTCGTACGGCTAATACTATTATTAAAGAGCAACTCAAAGCCAAAGGCGGTAACACTGTCGGAGAAGATTATTTACCCCTAGGAGATACCGAAGTTACGCCGATTATCACGAAAATCAAAGCTGCTTTACCTAATGGTGGAGTAATTTTTAACAGTCTTAATGGGGATAGTAATGTTGCTTTCTTTAAACAGATGCAAGGTGCAGGATTAAATCCCGATCAATATCCTGTAATGTCTGTCAGTATTGCTGAAGAAGAAGTACGTCAAATTGGGACTGAATATCTTAAAGATCATTATGCAGCTTGGAACTATTTTCAAACTGTCGAAAGTCCCCAGAACGACCAATTTGTTGCAGCTTTTAAAAACAAATATGGTGAAGATAGAGTAACTAATGATCCGATGGAAGCTGCTTACATCATGGTGTATTTATGGAAGCAAGCTGTAGAAGCAGCAGGAACTACCGACATTGAAGCGGTACGGAAAGCAGCTATCGGACAAGAGTTTGATGCGCCTGAAGGAAAAGTTAAAATGTTCCCCAACCATCATATTTCTAAAACTGTAAGAATTGGTCAAGTTAGAGATGATGGTTTATTTGAAATTGTTTATGCTACTGATGGTCCTGTAGATCCAATTCCTTGGAATCAATATGTACCTGAAACTAAAGGTTATGCTTGCGACTGGACCGATCCCAACAAGGGCGGAAAATATAAAACAGATGCCGTTTAGACGATTTTAAAATCGGGTATTGCTGAATAAGTAAGGTGGGCAATCACCCACCTTCTCTCGTATTTTTTTCTGTAATTGCTATTTATTGTTAAGTTTTAATTAAAATCAATCGTGTCTGTATTAGTAGAAGGATTGTTTAACGGAATCAGTATTGGTTCGGTACTACTGCTTGCTGCTTTGGGTTTAGCAATTGTATTTGGACTGATGGGAGTCATTAATTTAGCCCACGGCGAGTTAATGATGCTAGGGGCATATACCACCTATGTGGTACAAAATGTGTTTAAGCCTTGGGGAGAACCATGGTTTAGTTTGTATATTTTAGTTTCTATTCCTGTTGCTTTTATTGTGGCTGCGATAGTCGGGTTAATTTTAGAGAAAGGCGTAATTCGTTTTTTATACGGGCGACCTCTAGAAACTTTACTAGCTACCTGGGGTGTCAGTTTAATCTTACGTCAATTTGTTCGTAGTGTTAACTGGCTATTAGTAATTGGTTTAGGAATATTTTGCTTGTTGTTTTTTGGGGGAATGACTTTTTTAAGTCGCCGTCCTGATTGGGAGAGAATTAGAAATTGGGTAATTGCTATATTGTTACCGTTGTCTGCTGCTATTGCTATAGCCCTAGGGTTTTTGCTGCGTCAAATACCCGCACTAACTAAAGCTTGGTTTAGTGCCAGAAATGTGGATGTGACTGCCCCTGGTTGGTTACGAGGTGGGATAAGAGTTTTAGGCTTTCAGATGCCCTATGCGCGTTTGTTTATTATTGTCTTGACTATTATCTGTTTAGTCGCTATTTATTGGTTTCTGAATCGTTCTGCTTGGGGTTTAAGAATTAGGGCTGTGACTCAAAATCGTGAGATGAGTTCCTGTTTGGGAATTCCCACAGCTAAAATAGATGCTTTAACTTTTGCGATTGGTTCGGGTTTGGCAGGGGTTGCTGGCTGTGCCGTAAGTTTGCTGGGTTCAGTAGGACCTAATACTGGTCAAAACTACATCGTCGATACGTTTATGGTGGTAGTTGTTGGTGGTGTCGGAAACTTGTTGGGAACGATTTTAGCTGGTTTGGGGATCGGCATTGTGAATTACTTAATTGGTTCGGGTACTTTGGCTTTGATTTTTGCTTCTACAGAAGCCTTTAAACCTGTGGTCGATTTTTTGCTATTTTTTGCTACTAGTAGCATGGCAAAAGTAATGGTATTTGCGTTAATTATTGCTTTTTTACAAATAAAACCTGCGGGATTATTTCCCCAAAAAGGCAGAAATGCTGAGTTGTAAAGAGTTAGGGGCTAGAGTTAATTGCTCTTGTTGAACTCATAAATTTTTAGCAGTTATTAATTATTTTAGTGATGAATGTGCCAAAAGCGATCGCAAATAGACAAAAACAACGTCAAAGATTAATTGAAGCAGTAATTGTTGCAGCTTTAGTAATTATTTTGGCTGTTATTTTACCTTTGGTTTTACCTGGGTTTAGATTACGCCTGATCGGAAGAATTTTAGCTTTGGCAATTGTCGCTTTAGGACTAGATTTGATTTGGGGTTATACAGGATTATTGAGTTTAGGTCACGGTATCTTCTTTGCTTTAGGCGGTTATGCGATCGCCATGCATTTGAATTTACAGTTACCTGAAGGACAATTACCAGAATTTTTTACTCTTTATGGAGTTAGAGAATTACCTTGGTTTTGGTATCCTTTTTATTCTTTTCCTGTAACAATTATCGCTTTAGTAGTAATTCCTGGTATTATCGCAGGACTGTTGGGTTATTTAGTTTTTCGTAATCGCATTAAAGGGGTCTATTTTTCGATATTAACTCAAGCTGCCCTATTAGTATTTTTCAATTTTTTTAATGGTCAGCAAAAATTAATTAATGGCACAAATGGGTTAAAAACTGATACAGAAACTATCTTTGGTATGCTAGCAGGTTCTAGTGCTGCCCAAGAAACTTTTTATATCATTACAGTAATTACTTTAGTTGGAATTTATTATTTTTGTCGGTGGCTAACTAGTGGACGTTTTGGTCGTTTATTAGTGGCAATTCGTGATGATGAAACTAGGGTAAGATTTTCAGGATATGACCCAACAGGATATAAAGTTTTGGTCTTTGCAATTTCAGGAGCGATCGCAGGTATTTCAGGAGCATTATATACAGTTCAAACAGGAATTATTACTCCTAAATTTATGGAAGTTGCCTTTTCGATTGAAATGGTTATTTGGGTAGCAGTAGGAGGTAGAGCTACTTTGGTTGGGGCAATAATTGGCACTTTATTAGTCAGATTGGCTCAGACATTTTTAAGTGAAAGTTTTCCTGAAGTTTGGTTATTTTTTCAAGGCGCATTATTCTTAATTGTCGTTACTGTTTTACCCAATGGCATTGTAGGTTGGTGGCTAGATTTTGCTTGGAATAAACTTAGTTATCGTTTAGGATTACGACAACCAATTATTACTTATCCTAGTCTTGAAGACAATCCTGAAGTTACACAAGAAAAGCAAGAAATTGGCACAAAAAAGAATCAATAAAATAATTAGTTATGAGCAGAATTTTAGAAATTGAAAATTTGACAGTAAGTTTTGATGGATTTAAAGCTCTGAATAATTTAAATTTTAGGATGCAATCGGGTGAGTTGAGGGTAATTATTGGTCCTAATGGTGCGGGAAAAACTACTTTCTTAGATGTTATAACAGGAAAAGTGCAACCTAGTAAAGGTAGAGTATTATTTAAAGGCAAAAATCTTAAAAAAATTCCTGAATATAAAATAGCTCGAATGGGCATCGGGCGCAAATTTCAGACACCAAGAGTTTATCTTAATTTAACAGTAAAAGAAAATTTAGATTTGGTTTGCAATCATCATAAAAATGTGGTTTCTACTTTGTTGGGTCGTCCTCGGTCGGAAGAAATTAGAACCGTAGCAGGATTATTAGAAACTGTAGGACTAGAAGCTAAAGCTAATTTACCAGCAGCACTGCTTTCCCACGGTGAAAAACAACGCTTAGAAATCGGCATGCTAGTGGCGCAATCTCCTGACTTATTATTAGTCGATGAACCAGCAGCAGGTTTAACTGATGAAGAAACCGAAAATGTTGGGGCATTACTTCTTTCTTTAGCAGCGAGTCATTCAATTATTGCCATTGAACATGACATGGAATTTGTCAGACAAATTGCTAATGATCGAGTCACAGTATTACATCAAGGTTCGGTATTGTGTGAAGGAACAATGGAAGAAATTCAAAACGATCCTCGTGTTATTGAAGTTTATTTAGGACAATCTCCCGAAGAGGAATCATTTGTTTAAAGTTTAATTTCTAAAAAAGTCTCAACTGATCATTAACTATTAAAAGTGAACCAGCAACTAATAGCAACAGATTTAATGTTACGGGTTTCTGACCTTAATGTTTATTACGGCGAAAGTCATATTTTACGCAATGTCGATTTGAGTATTCCTGTAGGGCAAATGGTGTGTTTAATTGGGCGCAATGGTGTCGGAAAAACCACTTTACTCAAAACCATTATGGGATTGTTAAAACCGCGTACAGGAGAAATATTTTTTGCCGATCAATCCATCACCAAACTAACTCCAGATCGCCGAGCCAAAATGGGTATTGGCTACGTTCCTCAAGGAAGAGATATTATTCCTCGCGTTTCGGTAAAAGATAACCTCTTACTAGGTTTAGAGGCTCGTCCTCAAGGCAGAAAAGGTAACGAAGCGATCCCTGAAGAAATTTTTGATTTATTTCCTGTGCTAAAAACGATGCTTTCGCGGATGGGTGGCGATTTAAGTGGTGGACAACAACAACAACTGGCGATCGCCCGCGCTTTGATGGGTAAACCCCGTCTTTTAGTTTTAGATGAACCGACAGAGGGGATTCAACCTTCGATTGTTTTAGAAATTGAAGCAGCAGTTAAAAGAATTATTCAAGCTACAGGAATTTCTGTATTGTTGGTCGAGCAACA
Source organism: Xenococcaceae cyanobacterium (assembly GCA_051155735.1). Taxonomy (GTDB): domain Bacteria; phylum Cyanobacteriota; class Cyanobacteriia; order Cyanobacteriales; family Xenococcaceae; genus JASJCP01. Next base: position 1,054 of record DAXETX010000160.1, on the reverse strand, counting down.
TTTACATTTTGTGCGTCAAGCAGATAAATACTATGCGATGCAAAAGGGAGGCATTGTAGCTTCTGGCAAGACAGAGGAGCTAAGTCAAGAAGTAATTCAACAGTTTTTGGCTGTTTGATCCTACTATCGAACAAGGATTAACATATAACTTATTTTAGCTTACATATACTTACTGCTTGTGTAAAGTTTATTTAAACAAGCTAAAATAGGTTTAGTTATTGGCGACTTATATCCCCTCCCTAAAACCGAAGTATTCTGGACGAAGACAAACACTCGTTTTTGACGGCGAGGGATGCTTTCGGCTAGAAAGCATATCCAATCGCCGTGTTGAGGAAGGGGTTTTACGCCGCATTATTTTGATAAATTACATACTTGCTTACTCCATTAGAAGAACAAACCATGACTGAAAACAATCCTAATTCCGACCCGAAAGAAACCACTATCGTTCCTGTAAGCCCTGAAACCAATGCTTTAGTAGAACAGGAAATGGCAGGAGAAAGCGATCAAATCAAAGCAGAAACTAAAGCCTTAGTCGAAGCAATTAGAAAACGAGCGCAGTCTGAAATTGAAAATGCTCAAACTCTAACTCAAGATGCTTATTTAAATGCGGTTCGTAGTGCTAAAGAAGCGATCGCTTCAAATCAACTACTCGACCCCAAACGCATCGAACATTCAGTCGAAATGATTCAAAGAGATGCGCAAGAAAATTGGCAAAAAACAGTTGATGAAATTACGGCTTTAGGCGATCGCCTTCAAGAAGCGGCTCAAGTTGCCTGGGATATTTTGATGGGTAAAGATTCAACCAAAAAATAATTGCTCGATCTTGATCAACCAAATAAAATATCTGATAAACATTCAATGAAAATAAAGTATTTCATTCAGACTCATGGTTTCTATGGGGAATGGCGATAACTTGAGTTGGATCGAGAAAGTGCGCCAAAAATGCTAAAGGAATCATCGGTAGCATTGGCAACAGACAGATCAGCCATTGATTTAAACTCAGGGGTGCGGTTTCAAATAGCGTGTTCATGATCCCCCATTGGCTAAATATAAT
>DAXETX010000159.1:0-17279 GCA_051155735.1 Xenococcaceae cyanobacterium | reverse complement strand
TTTTACGGGGCGACTTCCACGAAGGAGACACCATTTTTGTCGATGTCGAGGATGAACGATTAACCTTTAAACGCTTATCAGTAGAAATGTTAGCGTAACCAACTCTAGAGTTTAATTTTAATTGGGGCAATTATTCAATTGCCCCAATTATTTTGTCATTAAATTAACAATTAAAAGTACTGATAAAATTCGATTTTAATTATGTTAAAATTTTACACTGTCCGTAACTTTACCGAAAATAACTTTTGTGTCTAAGAGAGCATCCCAATGGGAAAAATTCCGATTATTATTGCTGGCTGAAGCTAAGACAAAAAACTGGAATATTGCAGCATTATTAGCTCAAAAATTCTCGCCTAAGATCACCAAAAGTTTATCAATCGCAGGAATCGGAGTTTTTTGGTGGTACTGGAACTGGAAATTACTACTAGCTACAGTTGTGGGAATAGGACTGATGTGGCTAGTCTATACAGTACAAACTCATAACTGGCATAAATATCGGCGGATTTGGCAAAGATTATTAACTAACTACAATCGTAAACTAACTCTAGCCATCAGTAGTGGCGGTATGGGTGCTTTTACTACTTATCTGGTTGTTTCTATTTGGGCTGATGCCGAAAATCAGTGGTTAGCAACAGGTTTAATTTTACAAGGCTTGGCAACTATAGTTACTTTATTCTTATTAGGTTGGTATTTGTGGAGCAATCAAACTCAAAAACATGAAACTAGATTCGAGCAATTATCGCAAGATTTAACCGCTACTGAACCTCTTAAACGTTTAATTGCAATTCGACAATTAAATATTTTGGTAGTAACCAACACAGTACCAAGAGAATATGCGATTAGACTAGCAGAATATTATCATTTGATGTTATCTCAGCCTCAAGAACCAATAGTAACAGAGGCTTTATTAGATGGACTAGAATTTTTTGGTATTTCTGTAACCAAAGAAGCAAGGCAAAATCCAATTCAGCTACCTTTAAACTTAGTTCGTTCCCCTAATCCTGTATATAAGTAGCTATTGTTTCTAGTGGTAATTCTATACAGCACCTTGCATCACTATTCAGATAAGTAGCTGGGTGTAATTAAAGATAAATCTGTGTTGATCTGTTGACATTTATTATCTCAGATCAATCTACGAAAATTAATGGTATTTTTGCCATTGTTGTAACCAATTGCCCAAACTTGCCTCATTTAAATGAGATTTTCGATGAGAAACTTGTAACAAATTTTTGAGTTGAGTAGCGTCTTTTTTCGTCGCTTGTTGCCACGCACTGATTAATATTTCGTCAGTAATCTTACCTTTTCCTAAACCCAAAGTTTGCTGTAATTGTAACTTTTCGTCTCTAGTAATTGTCTCGATCACAAAATCGTTGCATTCAGCTTTTTCCAAGACTGCTGCTAAAGCTTGAATGTAAACTTGACTATTATCTATCTGAATTTCAGAGATTAAATTTGGTTGTCCAAAACGCCTTGATAAAAAGGCGATCGCAATTACCATAATAATTATTATTTGAACTAAAATCGGAAACCATATAGTTTGCGAAAAATAATCTAATAAAGTTTGTTGTCTTTCTGATTCAATTATTTCTTGATAATCTCTAAATCCATGAAGATATTCATCAACTAAAATCAAAGAATTTTGATTAACTAACTCAGCTAAAAACTGATAGTTGCCAGGAAAACTTTGATAAGCATTAGCAGCAATATAAGGTGTAACTGCATAAATTAGTTTTCCTTCACCAATGTTTTTTTGCCAAACTATTGTGCCATATTCATCTTGCAACAATGAATTACGATTTAATTCTTCTCTACGAGTAGTAGCAATTTTAATTTTTAAGTTGTCATAAGACTGGATAGTAGTAAAAGGTGCAGTTGTAGCAGGAGCTTCTATTCCTAAAATCACCATAGTATTACCTCGTTCGATCCAATTAGACTCGGCGGTAGATAAAGTATTATCCCCTCTAATTAGAGGTGGTAAAATTTTTAAATAACTAAGATTATTTTGGGAGGATTCTAACTCAGAAAAAGGTTTTTGCCATCTTTCAATTGGTATTTTCTGCTCCCTCATATATTGATACCATGCACCATAACCATTAGGATTCTGATTGAAAGTAGAACCAGCCAATAATTGATTACTACTTGGTGCAGCAACCACAGTTAACAAGACAATTACAGTAATTAATACTACTCCTAATATCCACCATTTATATCTACTAATTTTCATACCTATTAATTAGTTTTTTTGCATAATTATTTGATAAGCTTCCTGACACTTCTTAAATAGAGAAGCAGAAGCAGGTAAATTACTAAAACATAATTGTTCGTGAGTTAAAAAAAGTAATTGATAAGACAAAAATTGACCTAATTGTCGTTGTTGAATTAAATTAAGATATTCTGCATCAGTACGACTAGCCAATCGAGTAATTATTTCGCGATCGCTTAAATATTGTAAAATTCCTTGATAAAGACAAACAATCCCTTGATGATAGTTTTGTTGTTGATAATATCGTTGTGCTTCACTTAACCAGTTTTGAGGCGATAATTGTGGTTCGAGAGGATTTTTAGAGCTTGATTGTCTTTGTCGCTGCTGTCTTTGCCAATATCTAATTAGAGGATGTAATAATAACCAGATTTGCCAAGTCAACCAAACCGCGATCGTAGCAATAAACGACCATAAAATAACTTTAATTGCTAATTGGATTAAATCCGAGTCTAACCCAGATAATTCAGGCGTATTAATTTCTATCCGTGATAGTTGTAACTCCCACCACTCTTGTAACCTTTGTCTAAACAACTCGATGCGCCAACCTAAACTAGTTTCTTTAAAAGATGTGACTGTCATAAAATTAAAACTACTGCTAGCCAAGACAAGCAAATTGAATAAATCACAGCATCGCCACCCTTAGCTAATTTTGAATAAGTTGCATTGTAGCAATTTTAGATAATATAGGACACAATTATTAATAACTTAATCACAATAACTAAATTGATCGCTACTAATGCGTTTTTTTAACCGAATTAATCTTCAAACTCCCGAAAGCGTAGAATTAGAATTTACTTTAGCAGGAATTGGCAACCGTGCTTATGCCCTAGCAATTGATTACTTAGTCTTAGGCACTGTTTTGGTTATATCTTTAGTTATTGCGATATTTCTTAGCTATCAAATCGCAGCCTCAGACAACTTTCTAATTTCAGATAATCAACAAGAATTATTACAATGGCTTTGGGCAATTGAAGCTTTAATTTTTTTTAGTATTTATGTTGGTTACTTTATCTTTTTTGAAACTATTTGGCAAGGACAAACTATTGGTAAAAAAAAAGCCAAAATTAGAGTAATTGCTGATGATGGTAAGCCTACTACTTTAGGAAAGTCTAGCTTAAGAGCCTTATTAAGACCAGTAGATGATTTATTATTTATTGGCGTTTTTTTTATTGCTTTAAGCAAACAAGAAAAAAGAATCGGTGATTTGGTTGCTGGTACACTTGTGATCCAAGAAGAGTTTACCACTGATAATCTCACTTTTAAGCCTACCGAAGCAGCCAAGCAGTTAGCTCTACAACTCAGAATAGAAACTGATATCTCAAGATTGTCTCCTGAAAACTTTGCCATCTTACGGAGCTATCTCCAAAACAGAACTCAAATGATGGCTCAAGCTAGACGGGAACTAGCTCGTAAATTAGCGACACAAGTTAAAAATATTATCGAGTTAGAAAATTTACCTCAAGACACTACCGCAGATTGTTTTCTCGAAGCAGTATATTTAGGCTATCAACAAGAAAAGGAAAATTAAATGATTAAAAAATCAATAAATAATTATACACAATTTATTACATAATCAATATTTTCACTTTTTATTTTTAAATTTATATTTACCAATATTTAATTATTTTCACAAAATCTATCCGCTACCGTAAATTGATACTACATTTTGTAGCCAAAAATTGTTACAAAAACACTGCTCACGAAATTAATTAGAACCGAGTTTTGGCTTACATCCAATAAAAAACTATCTTATATATAGATCGAGAAGTTAAATGATCGAAGGTTACTTGTATGTCGCAGTTGGAGAAAAGTTCTTAAAAGAAGCTATTTGTTCGGCTCAAAGTCTAAGAAAAATAGACAGCAACGCCCACATAACTTTAGTTACTGATCAAACAATCGAAAATAATTTAGTATTTGACAACATCCTCATTAAACCAACTACTATTAACAATCATAAAGAAGGGCTACTTTACAAAGTAGAACATATTTATTTTTCATCTCCTTACGATAAAACTTTATTTTTAGATACTGATACCTATGTATGTGAAAGTTGTATAAATCTATTTAAACTGTTGGATTTTTTTGATTTAGCAATTGCACCAGATCCGACAGATGTAAATCGTGCTATGATCCCCAATTCCCAGAAAAAGTTAGAAGCATCTGATTTGTATAATACAGGGGTTATTATCTTTCAGAAAAATCAACGAACTGAAACTCTTTTTAAAAACTGGCTTGATATATATCAAACTAAAATAACTCAAAAAACTGTTAATAAAGAAAACGATCAAACTTCATTTGTAGAATCTTTATTGCAATCAGAAGCTAAAATTTATGTTCTTTCTCATGCTTGAAATGCTAGAACTCCTTTCTTTTTTACATTAAACCAATCTGTAAAAATAATTCATGGGAGACATAAAAACTATAAAAAGATGCAAGAAAAACTGAATAGACCTCATTATTCTAAACACAGATGCTGGCTACCTATACAAGAAAAATGTGTAATCAAGAAATCAGGTTTTTTATATCACTATAAAACTTTTGGCAAAAAACAAAAAGATAAAATTTACAAATTTTTAGACAAAATCCGTATTTTGATCAATATGTTATGACTTCTTAAGTACCTAAGCGGAATTAATTAGATTAGGTTTATCAAAAAAATTCTATTTATTTAATACTTAAAAAGTCCTCTTGAATTAAGAGGACTTTTTGTTGATGATCAATTAGCTTAAATGTAAGTTCTAGTAACGACTAGCACCAGGCTTATAAACAATAAAGCTTACAGTTTGGCATTGTCTGATATTGTCAAAACCAACAACCCGAATGTAACAGTCAGAATATTCAGAACGACATTCACGAACTTCTGCTAGTACTTCTTGTGAAGAGCGACAATTAAATAAAGGCAGCTTCCACAAAGTCCAGTGGTGTAAGTCAGGAGTAGGGTCTTTTTCAAATTCAACACCAGGAATATAACCTTGCTCCAACATATAATCAATCTGTTTGGCGATTTGTTGGTCTGTTAGAGGGGGTAAATAAGAAAGGGTTTCGTAACGAGGCTCTTTAGGTAGTGTTTTCATTGGCTTATTCTTTAATTATTTTCCTCAGAAGATTCGTTTGGATCTAACTCAGCATCGAAGTTATCGACTTGAGTAGAAGATTGGGTAAGACGCTCCAAAAGATGACGACGATGCTCCAAGTTTACTTGTTTAATAGAAGTACTAACTAGCTCTGGTAAATATTCCAAAACTTGCTCTGCCAGATGATCGCGAACCGCTAAAATCCTCATCACCAATGGCTTACCTTGAAGTTCGGACATTAGCGCCTCGATATACTTTTCTCCATCCTGAAGCTTGCCAGAAGAGTATTGCCTCAACCAAATAGCTTCTGCAGGATTGGTTTCTGTCAGTTGTTCGATAATCAGCTTTACCGCTTGATAGGTGAGATAGTTTTGTACAACCTTCGCTGTATCTCGTGCAATGTCTTTTGGTTGCATCTTGTTCGGTTATCAGTTATCAGGTTTCAGTTGTTGAGAATTGACGCTATTTAATCAAAAGCTTGTTATTTGATTGTTGCTGTTTAATTCTGCTGTTTACTGATAACTGTTTACTGTATTTAGAGAGTATCCATTGCTTCAAACTCGAAAGTAATTTCTTTCCAAAGTTCACAAGCAGCAGCCAATTCAGGTGACCAACGACAAGCTTCGCGGATAACATCGTTACCTTCACGAGCTAGGTTACGTCCTTCGTTACGAGCTTGAACACAAGCTTCTAAAGCGACACGGTTTGCAGTTGCACCAGGAGCATTACCCCAAGGGTGTCCGAGTGTACCACCACCAAACTGTAAGCAGGAATCATCACCAAAGATTTCTACTAAGGCTGGCATATGCCATACGTGGATACCACCAGAAGCTACAGGGAATACTCCACCCATAGAAGCGTAGTCTTGAGTGAAGAAAATACCGCGAGAGCGATCTTCTTCAACATAGTCTTCTCGCATTAAATCGACGAAGCCCATAGTGATACCGCGCTCACCCTCTAACTTACCAACTACAGTACCAGAGTGTAAGTGGTCACCACCAGAGAGACGTAAGCATTTTGCTAAGACGCGGAAGTGAATACCGTGGTTTCTTTGACGGTCGATTACCGCGTGCATCGCACGGTGAATGTGGAGTAATAAACCGTTGTCACGACAGTACTTAGATAAAGTGGTGTTAGCAGTAAAACCACCAGTTAAAAAGTCGTGCATGATAATTGGTGTGCCGATCTCTTTCGCGAATTCAGCCCGCTTGAGCATTTCTTCACAAGTACCCGCAGTAACGTTAAGGTAGTGACCTTTAACTTCATTGGTTTCCGCTTGGGCTTTTTCAATCGCTTCTTGCACGAATAAAAAGCGATCGCGCCAACGCATGAAGGGCTGAGAGTTAATGTTTTCGTCGTCTTTGGTGAAGTCTAAACCACCACGAAGACATTCATATACAGCACGACCGTAGTTTTTCGCCGATAAACCTAACTTGGGCTTAATGGTACAACCGAGTAAAGGACGACCATACTTATTGAGTTTGTCACGCTCTACTGTAATACCGTGAGGCGGTCCAGGGAAGGTTTTGATTAAAGCAACAGGGAAACGAATATCTTCTAAACGTAAAGCACGTAAGGCTTTAAATCCAAAAACGTTACCTACCAAAGAAGTCAAGACGTTAGTGACCGAACCTTCTTCAAAAAGGTCTAAAGGATAAGCCACAAAACAGAAATATTGGTTGTCTTCACCAGGTACAGGCTCTACATCGTAGCAGCGACCTTTGTAACGGTCTAAGTCAGTTAGGTTGTCTGTCCATACTGTCGTCCAAGTACCAGTAGAAGATTCAGCAGCAACCGCAGCACCAGCTTCTTCAGGAGGAACTCCAGGCTGGGGAGTCATGCGGAAACAAGCGAGTAAGTCAGTGTCTTTGGGAGTGTAATCAGGAGTGTAATAGGTAAGGCGATAGTCCTTTACTCCTGCGTCAAACCCTGCGGATGATTTGGTTTGTACCATTTTTAGGCTAATTCCTCCATAAACAAGATATTTAGTATATTTAATTTTTTTTTAGAGTCTAAATATATAAAGGACTCTATCCCACGGAACAGAAAAATCTGTAAGAGATTACTTTACCCAAGAATAAATTTTAGGTAGCTAATCTTGCATCTTTCAAGTTTTAATCTTAACATAATTTTTAGAGTTAAAAATAAGTTTTGTCAAGATTTTTTTGGGAATTTGATTGCAATTATTTTTATGATTGATTAGTTTAGCTAATGCTTTAAGATCGGCAACTAAATTTGGTTAAGAAATATTAATATTTTTACTTAAAATCTTAAACCGAAAATAGATTTTTTCTGAGTTATTTGTTTAAATAGCAAATAAGTATATCTACTCTAAAAAAATAGAGCAACGCAGACTGAAACCATTAGCTCGCAATCGATTAATGACGAGATACAGTGTTTTAAAAGTTGCTTAGGGCTTTAAATTCAGTTAAAAAGCTTTTACAACTTTTAGGCAATTTTTATTGAGCTTAAAAATTAATAATCATTACGAGCAAAGAAATCTCAATGATCATATTTTTAGCTTAGTCAATTTATTCTGTATTAGAGGCATTATTCAAGGAATTTTTATGAGGAAAAAGAGTGACTAATAATTGATCGATATACACTTTGCCGATGGCAGTTCCTTTGACAGTTTCGATTTTGTTTTCTACCGCTTCTAGTTCAACCGCTGACACAGTTTCGATTGCAGAATCTGCGATTTTTTCTTCACTCCAAGGATCGGCTGAATTGTCAGATAAAGAGTTATTCGCCATAGCCTCGGATTGAGATTCAGTTGTCGAAGAATTTTGGTGTTGAAGCTGTTTTTCTGGCTCAAAACCATTTGTCGTTTGAGCATCTTGCTTCAAAGTTTGCTTAAGATCATTGGCTTCTGAGAGCTTGCTTGAGGATTGATTGTTGGTAGAAGCTACTCCGACTTCATTTTCATTAGTCGTTACATAGCGGGAGGTATCACCAATTATTGAACCTGGAGTAATAACTTTCATCGATTCTACAGAAGCATTAAAAATTGTTGTTGCCGTTCCAATACAAGCATTACTCCCAATAGTGCTATTACCAATGATTAAAACTCCCGAACCCAATGTCACGCCATTTTTGACATTAATCACACCACCATAAGCATTAAGAATCACTCCCATTCCCAAACAAACATCAGCACCAATTACAATCCGACTCTGAGGCGCAGCTTGCAGAATAACTCCTGGGGCGACAGAGGCGGTGGGATGAATTTCAACATCGCCACTAATAAGAATTTTGGAATTAACTACAGGTTGCAGCGGTGGTAAATACATTTTGACAGTAATCAATAATCAGTAATCAGTAATCAGCAGTGTAACCTTATGAAATTCTTCTTAATTAAAGAACGTGCTTTACGGAGTAACCTGCTAACTACTAACTACTGTTTTAATCCGCGCTTAGCTTAGGGACGCTGAATAATCGTTTCAGAGACACGGCGTTTCGCATCAGGATCGATTCCGATCAGACGCACATACTCATCAGCGTGTTCTACAAGACAAACTTCTAAAGCAGCAACCACATCTAGTTCATGACGGCTATCAATCGGCGAACAACTTTGCCAAGATTTGGTTTTAAAACGACGCTTGTTAGCGTGTTCTGTGCCGATTTTGTAGCCAGCAGCAAGCAAAGAACGAACTTCTTGTAAGGCTTCATCACTTAGATGTTTATTGCTAAATTCATTACTATAGCCGTGAGTGCGACCATTACCATTCCCATTACCATTGCTATAACTAGAAGCTGCTGTGGTTGAAATTTTAGCTCTTTGGGGTTGATCTCCAGGACGTTGAATGATGGTTTCTGAAACCCGACGTTTTGCAGCCGAGTCGATGCCAATCAGACGCACGTATTCCCCTGTATGTTCTGCCAAACAAGCTTCTAAAGCTGAGATGACATCACTGACACGAGTACTCTCGATTGGCGAACAACTTTGCCAAGATTTGGTTCTGAAACGGCGTTTGCTGGCGTGTTCTGTACCGATTTTGTAGCCAGCAGCCAGTAAAGAACGAACTTCTTGTATGGCTTCAGCACTTAAGCTGCTGTTGCTGCCACCGTTACTGTGGTAACTACTACTAGAGTGACTACTTCTTCCCGAACTAGAGCCATTGCTTGAACTTACATTCATTCCTGTTCCAGGACGTTGCACAATAATTTGAGCCACTCTGGTTTTATGGTTTGGGTCAACACCAATGAGGCGAATATAATCTTGAGGATATTGGTTAGCAATGGTTGTAACCTGACTCATTACTTGATTGAGGCTACCACTAACTTGTCCAGCAGTAAGCCAAGATTTAGTTTTAAACCGACGCTGACTCGCCCGTTCAATACCAATGTTGCAACCTTGAGCTAGCAAAGCTTTAATTTGTCCTGAAATATCTCCATTCAAGCTATTGCCATTACTGCTAGCAAAGCCATTCCCGTTACTATTACGATAATTACTAGTGCTAGAGGCAGTGAATCTGCCCTTACTTACAGCATCTTCAGGACGTTGTACGATAATTTCGGCAACTCGGCGTTTAGCTTGCGGATCGACTCCTACTAGTTTGACGTATTCTCCTTGATGTTCTTGGAGAATATTTTCTAGTTGAGTCAGGATTTGACTTTCGGTTCTACCAGCGATCGCACCACCAGTTAACCAAGACTTGGTTTTGAAACGACGCTTGTTAGCGTGTTCAGTAGTAATGGTGCAACCTTGAGCCAACAGTGATTGCAACTGGGTTCTGATATCAGTACTTAAACTCATCTTTCCTACTGAATTTATATAGCGATTATTTTTAGCGTTCTGTTGAGAATTCGGCTGAGAATCGGTAGCATCACTCTGGATGGGATTCAGACAAGCCTTGTCTTCGGCACATTGATATCCTGCTAAGAGGGCTTCATTGATCTCAACTACATGGTGAGCAAAAGCGCGATCGCTGTCTTGGATATCGGGTAAGCGATTGGCTTGTTGCTGATTAGTAATGATTGCTCCTGATGAGACATATTTACCAGGGGGAATTTCTACGTCTTGAATCAAAGCGTGCATCATCACGATACAACCGTCGCCTACTTTGGCATTAAATACTGTAGAACGAAACCCGATAAAACAGTCATCTCCCACATAAGCTGGACCGTGAATCAATGCCATGTGGGTAATACAAGTATTTTTGCCGATCCAGACCGAATAGTTTTTACCGTCATCCCCTCTGACTCTCCCCTGTTCTAAGCCATGAATCACTACACCATCTTGGATATTGGTACTTTCTCCAATATAAAATGGTGTTCCTTCATCGGCTCTAATCGAGCTACCAGGAGCGATAAATACATTAGCACCAACTCGCACATCTCCAATTAATCTGGAAAATGAGTGAACATAGGCGCTACTGTCGATTTGTGGTTCTGCTAGATCGCTCGACCAAGGAGTTGGGGGAGCCGCTTTAGTGCGGACTGCCATGATTGAAATTTCTCCTAAAATTAATGAAGCTCACAGCTATTTTTTTGAGAAATAAACTGTTTTGCTACTAGCGAATATGGTTAGCGTTGTTGCTAAGAAAAACGTTCTGCTTCCCTTTTGCTGTAAAAAGAGCGATTATCGACGGAAACTGTATCAATAATTCCCACAATCGTGGCATCTAAGGGGCGTTCTGCGTAATGGCTTTCAATACGAGCAGCACCTCCCCGACTTACCAAAACCCATTCATTGATCCCTGCACCCACAATATCGGCTGCAACCTCATATTTTGGTAATAGCTGCCCAGATTCGTCGATAAATTGCACTAACAGCAGTTTGACTCCTGTCATACTAGGAGCTTTCTGCGTACTGACTACCGTGCCACGAACTTTGGCAATTTGCATCTAGCCTTGTGTCCGTAATTATGGTCTTCTTAAGGGTTGAGGATTAACGCTTTCACGGAATTGTTCTACTGCTTCGGTATAACGAATCGGTAAGACATATTCGAGGTTTTCATGCGGGCGAGCAATAATATGGTGGGATAAAACTCTGCCCCCATTAACTCGACCGACATTATCGATCCCAGCAGATACAGAAGCTTGGACTTCGGATACGTCACCTCGGACAATTACCGTGACGCGACCTGTGCCAATTTTTTCATAACCTACTAGGGTAACGCGGGCTGCTTTTACCATAGCATCAGCAGCTTCAACTACTGCGGGAAAGCCCAAGGTTTCTACCATTCCTACTGCGATAGACATGAATTCTACTCCTTAATATATTTTATTGACTTGTTGCGAGTTTTTTAAGCGATGTTAATAGGTTCGGAACTGTTCTACCTCTTCGGTATAGCGGATTGGTAAAACGTATTCTAGGTTTTCGTGAGGACGGGCGATAATATGAGTCGAAAGTACTTCACCACCGTTAACCCGACCAACGTTTTCGATCCCAGCAGCAACTGAGGCTTGGACTTCGGATACGTCGCCCCGCACAATTACCGTGACGCGACCTGTGCCAATTTTTTCATAACCTACTAGGGTAACGCGGGCTGCCTTTACCATGGCATCAGCAGCTTCGACTACTGCGGGAAAGCCCAAGGTTTCTACCATTCCTACTGCAATAGACATGGATTCTGCTCCTTAATTTGTAATATTGTTCTGGTTAGTTGATTTTCAAGGGGTTAATAGGCTCGGAATTGCTCTACTTCTTCGGTGTAGCGGATTGGTAAAACGTATTCCAGGTTTTCGTGAGGACGAGCGATAATATGCGTCGAAAGTACTTCACCACCATTCACTCTGTTAGCTGCTTCAATACCAGCAGATACAGAAGCTTGGACTTCTGATACATCTCCTCGCACGATTACCGTGACGCGACCTGTGCCAATTTTTTCATAACCCACTAGGGTAACGCGGGCTGCTTTTACCATAGCATCAGCAGCTTCTACTACCGCGGGAAACCCTAGAGTTTCAATCATTCCTACTGCAATGGGCATAATGCTTAATTCCTTCTTATTCAAGCCAAAATCGCAAACCTAAATTGAGCGAACCAATCATTGTCTTAAGTCGGGTAATTTCCCTAGGGACTTTAACAGTTGACTTATGATTTGACGGGAATGGCTAATTTAGCTTTCCTTAATTATTAAGGATAGATAACGATGTACCCTTTGACAATATAAATTATGATTATATTTTTTTATTTGATTGTTAATAAGAATTTATACCTATAAAATCTTTGGGCTAATTTTTGGTAGCTAGTGTTACTGCAAGTTATCCGGCTGAAGTTTGATAACCTGATAAAATTAACCAATTATATCTAAGCATTAATGAAATGTGAAAGCAGTCGCTCATAGCTGCCAAGATGAAAAATATGACATTGTAATTTCTAGGACATTTTGATGGCGGAGTTCCTAATTAAAACTATTTGGATTGCCCCTTTTTATGGTTTTCTGGGGGCGATTCTGACTTTACCTTGGTCTTTAGGCATCGTGCGTCGTACAGGACCAAGGCCAGCAGCTTATTTAAATATCTTAATGACTTTTGTCGCTTTTGCTCATGGCACGATCGCTTTTTCTCAGATTTGGACAAGTCCCACCCAAAAATTAGTATTTCATTGGTTGCAAGTCGCCGACTTAGATTTAACTTTAGCCGTTGAGTTATCACCAGTTAGCTTAGGTGCATTAGAGTTGGTAACGGGTATTAGTCTGTTAGCACAAATTTATGCCCTAGGCTATATGGAGAAGGATTGGTCTTTAGCCCGCTTTTTTGGACTGATGGGCTTTTTTGAAGCAGCATTAGCAGGAATTGCTTTGAGTGATTCTTTGTTGCTGAGTTACGGTTTATTAGAGTTGTTGACTTTATCGACTTATTTGCTGGTTGGATTTTGGTATGCTCAGCCTTTGGTCGTAACTGCTGCTAGAGATGCTTTTTTGACGAAGCGGGTGGGGGATATTGTCTTGCTGATGGGAATAGTGGCAATATCTTCTTATGGGGCAGATTTAAACTTTTCTGACCTCGAAAGTTGGGCAAATACTTGCTCTTTAGAGCCTTCAGTGGCAGCATTAGTTGGTTTATCTTTGATTGCTGGACCTACGGGTAAATGCGCCCAATTTCCCCTCAATCTCTGGTTAGATGAAGCAATGGAAGGACCAAATCCCGCAGGAATTTTGCGCAATTCGATTGTGGTGTCTGCTGGGGCTTATGTCTTGATTAAATTACAACCAGTCTTTACTTTATCCCCTGTCGCTGCCGATGCTTTGATTATTTTAGGTACGGTGACAGTAATTGGCACTTCGTTAATGGCGATCGCCCAAATTGACATTAAACGAGCTTTATCTCATTCTACGAGTGCTTATCTGGGCTTGGTCTTTATTGCTGTAGGATTAGGACAAGTTGATATCGCATTTTTACTGCTGTTGGTTCACGCTATTGCCAAAGCTTTATTATTTATGAGTGCTGGGGCGGTAATTTTAACGACTAGTAATCAAAACGTAACCGAGATGGGGGGTTTGTGGTCGAGAATGCCAGCTACAGCGATCGCTTTTGTTGTCGGTAGTGCTGGTTTATTAGCTTTAACTCCGATGGGAATATTTTGGACTTTTCAGCGGTGGTTTAATGGTTCTTGGCAGACAGACTGGTGGTTGCTAGGAGTAGTACTGTCAGTGAATACTTTATCGGCAATTAATCTCACACGCTTATTTCGGGTAATTTTTCTCGGAGAACCGCAAATGAAAACCCGTCGGGCTGCAGAAGTAAATTGGCAGATGGCGTTACCAATGGTGTCGTTAACCATAATTACTTTACTTGCACCCTTAGCACCCATCCGCTGGAGTTTTTGGTTAAGCCCCAACGCGCCTTTGACGATGGCTAATCCCCAAGTTACGCAGTGGTCGATGCCTTTGTTGGTAGCTTCAGGAATTTTAGGTTGTACTATCGGTGGGACGATTCCTCGTCGCAGAACTTGGGCGCGCTCAAGCCGAGTCTTGGTAAGATTTTTCCAAGATTTATTGGCTTATGATTTTTATATTGATAGTTTGTATCAGGTAACTGTAGTTGCTGGAGTCTCTTTCTTGGCTAAAGTTACTTCTTGGATCGACCGCTACATTGTGGATGGATTAGTCAATCTGGTGAGTTTGATCACTATTTTTAGTGGTAATGCCCTAAAGTATAACGCTACGGGTAAATCACAATTTTATATTTTGACTATTTTCTTAGGCATTACTGTCTTGCTGTGGTCATTACTTAATGGTCAATGGTCAGTAATGACTAACTACTGGTCTTCTTTAATTCAATAAACCCGCTTTTATAATACACAATTAATCATCAATGCTTAGTGCCTTAATTTTACTGCCACTACTAGGAGCGATCGCAATTGGCTTTTTTCCCGAAAAATCAGGGAAAATAAGTCGCAAATTCGCCCTATTTATCGCCATCAGTGTTTTAGTGATTAACATTTATTTAGGATGGCAATTTGATACTAAGGTAATTGGTTTTCAATTTTCCGAGTATATTCCTTGGTTAGAGTGGCTGGGATTAGATTACAGTCTCGGTATCGATGGACTGTCGTTTCCGCTGGTGTGTCTCAACAGCCTGCTAACGCTAATTGCAATTATTATTACTGATAAATCCATCCCCCGACCTCGCTTTTACTATGCGATGCTATTGCTCTTAAGTTGTGGTGCAGCAGGGGCATTTTTAGCCAAAGATTTACTATTATTTTTCCTCTTTTACGAATTAGAGATTATCCCTTTATATTTTTTAATCGCTATTTGGGGTGGTAACAGAAGGGGTTATGCAGCAATGAAATTTTTGCTGTACACCGCAGTATCAGGAATTTTAGTTCTAGCCTCTTTCTTAGGAATTGTTTGGCTAACTGGTGCAGCTAGTTTTGCCTACGAACCTTTGCGCTCTCATGATTTAACTTTAAATAGTCAGCTATTACTGTTAGCTCCTTTATTAGTCGGATTATTTATCAAAATTCCGATTTTCCCTTTTCATACTTGGTTACCTGATGCTCACGTCGAAGCTTCAACCCCAATTTCGGTTTTATTAGCAGGAGTGTTACTTAAGTTAGGAACTTATGGCTTGTTACGGTTTGCTGTCGGTTTATTTTTAGAAGCTTGGATATATCTTGCCCCTGGGATGGCAATTTTAGCAGGAATCAGTGCTTTATATGGGGCTTCTTGTGCGATCGCTCAAAAAGATATGAAGAAAGTAGTGGCATACTCTTCGATTGCGCACATGGCTTATATTCTCTTAGGGACTTCTGCTGCAACTCGCCTCAGCATTACCGCCTCCGTATTTCAAATGGTCAGTCATGGTTTAATTTCCGCTTTACTGTTCTTGCTAGTCGGAATAGTCGATAAAAAAACTGGGACAAGAGATGTTGATAGTCTTAGAGGGTTACTAAATCCTGAAAGAGGCTTACCTGTAACTGGTGGCTTGATGATTTTGGGCGTAATGGCAAGTTCGGGATTACCTGGAATGGTCGGCTTTATCTCAGAATTTTTAGTATTTCGGGGTAGTTTCCCAATTTTTCCGATTTCAACCCTTTTATGCCTGGTAGGAACTGGGTTAACGGCAGTTTACTTTCTCTTGGTAATTAATAAAGTTTTCTTTGGTCGCTTGAGCGAAAATTTAGCCCATCTCCCCAGCGTTAAATGGGTAGAACACGCGCCTGCATTTGCTTTACTATTTTTGATTGTCGCTTTTGGCATTCAACCAAGTTGGGTAGTTCATTGGAGCGAAATACAAACCATCTCCTTATTAATTAGCAAGTAGCAACTAACAAGTAAATAACCACTAACCACTAATCACCAAGAACAAAATGGTTATCAATGCCAATCAAACGACAAGAGCGCAAGTAATTGCCGAATATACCAAAAAACTCGAATCGGGAGCAGCGTTACTGCCAGATACACCCCAAAACCTGATAGAAGTAGTGGGAATTCTGAAAAGTTATGGTGTAGTTTTAGATGCTTACTCGGTAAATCTTTGTTATATTGCCAATACGCAATTTTTACGGTTGTTTCCTTTCTGGAAATACTTTAACGGTGAAATTAATCCCAGAAAATTTTTCAAGTTTCTCTGGCATGACAGGATTAATTATGAGTATGCAGAATATTGTATGAAAGCCATGTTTTGGCATGGTGGAGGCGGTTTAGATGCTTATCTTGATACTCCTGAATTTGCTGCGATCGCCGAAACCGTGATTCAAGCTAAGTTTAAATATAATCCTTTGATGTTGGGATTACACAAACTGTTCCCCGACTTTCTGCCAGAACATCTGCGTCAAATGTCTTACTATAGTGGCTTAGGTCAGTTTTGGCGCGTGATGAGCGATATTTTTCTCGATTTGAGCGATCGCTATGACCGAGGGGAGATTCGGTCAATTCCTGATGTGGTGCAACATATCCTTGAGGGCTTAGTCAAAGATGCTGCGCGACCGATTACTTATCAAGTGACAGTTCGGGGCAAAACCTATGAGATATTACCGAAAAGTCTGGGTTTAACTTTTTTGTCTGATACTGCAGTACCATATGTTGAGGCGGTCTTTTTTCGTGGTACACCTTTCCCTGGGACGATTTCTTACAATGCCCAAGCCTATCAAATTCCTTATGAACAAAGTAGTTTTGGCTATGGTGCATTATACGCCGATCCGCTGCCTATTGGTGGAGCGGGCATTCCGCCGACACTGCTGATGCAAGATATGCGCCATTTTATTCCCGATTATCTGATGGATATTTATCGTCAAGGGATTCGAGGTGAGGGAGACTTGCGGATTCAAATTTGTGAAAGTTTTCAAAAATCGATGTTTTGCGTTACCACAGCAGCGATCAAAGGTTTAGCACCCTATCCTTTAGCGACAACAGACACAGAACAACAAGCAGCAAATCGTCAATATCTCAAAGGATGGTTAAAGCGATTGTTTGACTCACAATTACTTACAGTCAATCAAAATTAAATAGGATACAAAATGTGGATTTTTGGCTAAAAACCAGTGG
>DAXETX010000158.1:0-5211 GCA_051155735.1 Xenococcaceae cyanobacterium | reverse complement strand
GCTGCTGCCATCTTTACAGGATTGGTCATGAAAAATACCATCATGCAAGGAGAAGCTTCCCCCTTTGTCATGGAGTTACCGCCCTATCATATTCCTAAACCCAAAGGAATCGCGATCCGCGCTTGGGATCGACTGAGAGGATTTTTACTTAGAGCAGGTAAAGTAATTGTTTTGATGGTCATGGTCTTAAGCTTATTAAACTCCGTCGGTACAGATGGTTCTTTTGGCACACAAGATAGTAAAGATTCGATTTTATCCGCTACCAGTCAAGCAGTAACGCCAGTATTTGCGCCAATGGGTGTTACTCAAGAAAACTGGCCCGCTACTGTCGGGATTTTTACAGGAGTATTTGCTAAAGAAGCAATGGTCGGTTCGCTCGATTCCCTTTACGGACAGCTAGCGGTAGAAGAGTCAGGGGAAGTAGCCCAAGCAGAAGGTTTTGATTTTTGGGCAGGTATTAGGGAAGCTTTTGTTAGTATCCCTGCAAATTTAGCCGATTTGGGCAATCAGTTACTCGACCCCGTAGGCTTAAATATCGGTGATGTCCAAGATCAAGAAGTTGTTGCTGAAGCACAAGAAGTCGCAGTGGGTACTTTTGGGCAGATGGCACAAAGATTCAACAGCCCCACAGCAGCGTTTGCCTATCTATTATTCGTGTTAATGTACTTTCCTTGTGTTGCTGCCACAGGTGCAGTTTACCGTGAGACTAATTTAGGTTGGACGCTGTTAGTTGCTGGCTGGACTACAGGCTTGGGTTATTGGGTAGCTACTATGTTCTATCAAATTGCAACTTTCCCTCAACATCCAGGTTCTTCTCTCGGTTGGATTATTGGTGGCGTAGTAGCGATGACAGGAACAATTTTCTTACTCAAACTATCTCGCAGACCTCAAAAAATCGCAAGCGATCGCCA
Source organism: Xenococcaceae cyanobacterium (assembly GCA_051155735.1). Classification (GTDB taxonomy): domain Bacteria; phylum Cyanobacteriota; class Cyanobacteriia; order Cyanobacteriales; family Xenococcaceae; genus JASJCP01. The sequence continues at coordinate 4,300 of DAXETX010000158.1, read as the reverse complement.
AAAACAGAATTCTCAAACCACAACTCGCGTTTAGAATCTAGGATCGATTCTTAATTATCATGGTAGTAATATCTCAGCAAACTCGATCCTCAATCTATGCAGAGCGGAACTGGAATTCGTCAGCGCGAACTTTGTGAACTCCTAGGGCTTGATTATCAAACCGTTGCGGTATCAGCCAAGCAGCGAGGACTCAGCACCCATGCTTACTTGCAACAAGAAACAGGCTGGATTCTCCAGGACGAACTCTACTATCCACCCAATACCGAGAGAATGAATCGTGAAACAAAATCCTCACTCCCGCGTAGGAGATGGGTAGATATTTTAGGCTTGTTTGGTCTGGGAATAGTTCTAGTTGTAGCGATCGCTATAGTTAAGCAAGTCGGTATCGAACAAATCCGTACCAATGTTGATCGATTAGGAATCTGGGCGCCTTTTGCCTTGTTATTGCTGCGGTCGGTTAGCATTGTGATTCCCGCAATTCCCAGTACCGCTTACTCAGTATTAGCAGGAACTTTATTCGGTTTTTGGCAAGGAGTTACTCTAATTGTGATCGCCGATTTTGTTGCCTGTTCGGGAAATTTTTACATTGCCAAACGCTATGGTCGTGGGATTGTAAAGCGTCTAGTCGGTCAGCGATTTATGGGTAAAGTTGATTCTTTTGCCTCCAGCTATTTAGAAAATAATCCTTTTTTAGTTATCGGATTTTTGATGACTGGATTATTTGATTTTGTTTGTTATGCCGTTGGGCTGACTCAAATACAATGGCGTAAGTTTCTTCCAGCTTTGATCTTGGGTATCGCAATTTCTACCCCTCCCATTGTTGCTTTAGGTGCAGGCATTTTTACTGGAGGAAAGTGGCTCTTAGGCTTTGCCCTGTTAGGAATGTTTGCACTGGCTTTGCTAGCAGGATGGTTAAATCGCAAACACATCAAGAATGGAGCAAACTAAGGAGAGATTAACTGATGACATCAATCGCAACTAATTCCCATTCCCCCAAATCCCAACAGTGGTATCGTCCGACAGTTTCTCCAGAACATGGAGTTTATGTGATGCTAATAGTCTCATTCCTCACGGGGGCTGCTGCTGCACAGCATTGGACTTGGGGGACAACTCTCGCTCTTATATGTGGATTCTGTGGCTTTCAAGCAGAACATCCCTTAGTGTGGCAGATAAAACAACGTAAAACTTGGAAACCAAGATTATTACTTTGGACAAGTCTTTATGGTGGGATAGCAGGAGCGATCGCTTTCTGGCTAGTGTGGCACAATCCTAATATCTTTCCTCTGTTATTAATTTACAGTAGTGCGATCGCATCCTTAATTTTTGACGTGGTTTCAGTGTGGCAGCGTCAACAAAAATCGCGACTTAATGAACTAATAACCTTTGCTGCGGTTTGTCTGTCCGCACCCTTAGCTTATACAGTAACCCTTGGTACTATTTCTCAAGTAGAAATCGCTCTTTGGATAATAAACACCCTATTCTTCTCCAGTGCTATTTTTACTGTTAAATTACGCAAAACAAAAACTGCTTCGATTATTCCAGGTATTATCTTTCATGGCATTGCTACAGCTATTGCGATCGCGCTTTATCTTACTGGATGGCTATCACCAATTACAGCTTCAGCATTTGGCATAGCTTTGGTAAAGTTCATCCTAATTTTGTGGCAAAAAGATTGGTATTGTACAGCTAAAATTCAACAGGTGGCATTACTAGAAACATTTTTCAGCTTTGCTTTCTTGGCAGTTGTCGCTTTATCACTGTTACCAGCCCACTTATAAAAATAAATATAGTTCCTATCTCAAATCAAAAGATGGACAAACCATAGGTGCATACGATCTACACAGTTACGAAATTAAAAATACTCAAAACAAAGTTAAACACTCACTAAATGATAAGTCAAAAATTTGTCTCTGGGCTGATTTCGATAATTATGAAAGATTAATTGTTGCCAGAGAAAGCGAAATTTTTATTTATCAAAACTTTATGAGTGTAATTGATAAAAAACCTCTGAAAATATTTGATTTGGAAAAATTAGTAAATTTAGCAAAGAAAAAATAGATTTAATCTGACTTAATATATATTTTTTATCATGTAGATTCAAGTTTATTTATTAGGTAAGAGCGATCGCTAAATAAACAAACTCGACGAAACCTTAAAATATTCCCCCAGTGCTTTAGCCTGTGCTTTGCTAATAGATCGCTTACCATTAACCACTTCAGAAACCACTCCACTCGATCCAATTACTTCTACCAAGTCAGCTTGACGAGTACCACTAGATTCCATTAAATGTTGCAAAATTTCCGAAGGTGCAGACTCTTCCATGGGATAATTTTCTGCTTCGTAAGCCTCAATTAAAGTTACAACTAATTTATGCAAGGCTTTCTCTTCTGGAGTACGATTTTTTGCAAAGGTTAACTTCTCTGCTATGGCTAAAGCGCGCTCGTATTCTGACTCTGTTTCAATTACTTGAGGGGTATATTGACTTAATAAATTGGAGTAAGCAGTCTTGTCAAAAGTAAAAGTCATTTTTCCATTTATCCTTATCGTATTCAGAATGAGTCAAAAAATATTTGTAATAAACAGTCTGGTTTTCATAGTCAATACCAACAATTAAACGGTATTTGTTACCTTTGATGTTAAACACAGTAAAGTTACCTACTGCTTCTGCATCTCGATAAATTTGGCGCACATCTTCTAGATTTTTCCATTGCGACTTTTTTACCGTTGCATACCAATTATTGATAGATGATATAGCATCTGGATATTTTGCAACATCACGACGAAGATTGCGAATCGAAATTAAGTGCATTAAAGTTTTTCATGACTCTTGTGTATTCCCACTAACTTGTTCATCTATTCTCTAATTTTGAGAGTTCGACTGCAAACTGCGATCTGTCGGCTAAACTTGCAAGAAAATCTTTAGAGTCACCACTAGCAGTAGGAATAAAACAAACTTTGGGAGTGGTTTTACCAGTACACTCCAAACAATATCGGTCTAATAGCTGATTTTCAGGTTTCACTAAGAAACCTCCTCCACCAATTGCAATTAGTTTTGACATATATTTTCTTAGAAGAATCACAAAAAGTCGCTTATGGTCATGTATTCCGTCAAATTTATTCCTATTAATCTTAAAGCATCGGCAAAAATCTGCGTCCAGTTTAGACGAGATGCTTTTATATGCAGTTTTGGCTCGTCTGATTCTTTCGATACGGAATATGGGAAAGATGGCTCGGAGTATCTTGAGTGGCTACGCAAACGGAGCGATGAATTACCAGGTAGTTGTGTTCACCTCTGGCAAAATAACAAAATAGTCGGTCAGATGGAAATGGGGCTGCGTAAAAGTCCTTTAATTGGTTACGTAAATCTTTTCTATATAGTTTCAGAATTTAGAGGAAGTAATATAGGTCAAGAGATGCAAAATTACGCAAAAAACTTTTTTGGGAATCATGATGTTACCAAAGCTCAACTCAGTGTTAGTCCAAGTAATACTAGAGCAATAAGTTATTATCTAAAACATGGTTGGGTTGATCTTGGAGCGAGACTCGATCGCCCAGAGCTTAATCTTATGGAAATCAACTACTCAGATTAGATTGATCGCCTACTGACATCTGACTGACTCTTTGAACGCTTTGAAGATGGAAATCGACTTTATTTTAAGAGACGCAAACCATTTAAAGTTACCAATAAGGTCGAACCTTCATGACCAATTACGCCCAAGGGTAAATTAATACTGCCGAATACATTAGCTATTAAAAGCAAACAGATAAACGAAAGGGCAAAGATAATATTTTGTTTGATAATGCGATTAGCACGACGACCTAGTTGAATTGCCTGAGACAATTTAGTTAAATTATCGGACATTAATATAACATCTGCGCTTTCTAAAGCAACATCCGTACCAGTAACCCCCATCGCTATCCCCACAGTAGCAGCAGCTAAAGCAGGAGCGTCATTAATGCCATCTCCTACCATTGCCACATTTTGGTACTTGTGCTGTAAGTGTCCGATGACTGTTAGTTTGTCTTCTGGTAATAGTTGAGCATCAACGCGATCAAGATTGAGGGTTTGTGCTACGCTTTGGGCGGTACGTTGATTGTCTCCTGTCAGCATGGCTGTGGTTTCAATTCCCAGTTGTTTTAAAAGGGCGATCGCCTGAACTGCTTCTAGTTTGACTGTATCTGCAACGGCAATAATCCCGATAGTTTTTTCTGCTAAACTCACCCAGACAACGGTTTTACCTGCTGTTTCTAGGATATGACTGGCTTGCTGTAATTGAGGAGCATCAAAGATGGCTTTACC
>DAXETX010000157.1:0-8405 GCA_051155735.1 Xenococcaceae cyanobacterium | reverse complement strand
AATAATCTTAGACAGAGAATTTATTCTCTGGCTACCTAGAAGGAAATAGCCCTGCATCAAAGAGGGGTAAAAAAACGCCAAGAGAAAAAAGATTTTTTGTTGAATTTTATAATAATCCCACCAAATGCAATGGACCATTGCCACTAATAATCTCTAAAATTAAAGCGATAAAGCCTAACATGGCTAAACGACCATTCCAAACTTCTGCTGCGGTAGTCATTCCCCATTGCCATCTTTCTTGAGGATACATCTTCATATTTTCTTTAGGATGAATTACTTCCCCAAAGGTGCAAGGAGGGGAATCTAGAGATTGCACAACTAATGTTGCCAAAGAATCAATAAACCCAGGGTGAGTATTTAAAGCGGGAACACGATAGAAATTTTCGATGCCTGATTCTTCGGCAATTTCGCGATATTCGATGTCAATTTCTTGTAGAGTTTCAATATGTTCAGAAACAAAACTAATGGGAACTACTACCAAATTTTCAACCCCTTGGGCTGCTAATTCTTGTAGCGCATTTTCTGTGTAAGGTTGCAACCATTCTACAGGACCAACACGACTTTGATAAGCTAAGGTGTATTGATTACTCCGTCCTAAAGTTTCCATAATTAGACGGGTACAGGCTTCAATTTCTTGTTGATAGGGGTCTCCTGCTTCTTCAACATAGCTCATCGGAACACCGTGGGCGCTGAAGAACACATGAGCGGTTTCAGGATGTTCAAATCTGTCTAACTCTTGAGCAATCAGATCTGCCATTGCTGCCAAATATTGAGGATTATTGTACCAAGAAGGAATCAAAGTATATTTGATATCCTGTAAAGTCATGTCAGTTTTCCACATATCTTCAAGGACACGAAAACTCGAACCACTGGTACTAATTGAAAATTGCGGATATAAAGGTAGAATGACTAAGTGATCGATTCCATCTCGCTTAATTCTGGCGATCGCCTCTTCGGTAAAAGGATGCCAATAACGCATACCGATATAAATATTAGCCTCTTGTCCTTGTTCGGCTAATTTAACTTTTAAGGCTTCTGCTTGAGCTTCGGTAATGTGTCTTAAAGGAGAACCACCACCGATTTCTAAATAGTTTTCCTGAGATTTTTTGGCTCTGAGGCTCGAAATTAACCAAGCTAAAGGTTTTTGTAAGGCTTTAACTGGCAGACGGATAATTTCTGGATCGGAAAATAAATTATATAAAAATGGACGGACATCTTCAATGCTATCTGGTCCACCTAGATTTAGTAATAAAACCCCAACTCGCCCCATAATTTTTATAACTTAGTATTTATTGTTTAGTTTCTTTACTAATTTTAACAATATATCTTTCAATGAGTTTTTCATTGTCAGAATATACAGAACTTAACTAAGGAGATAAACACTTGGCAACATTTCTTAGAACTTTGAGTTATCAATATCAATGGTTATATGATGGCATCTCGCGTTTAGCAGCCTTAAGCGTTGGCGGAGAAAAGCGATTTCGACAGTTAGCACTAGAGAACTTATCCCTTACCAAAGATACAGCGGTGTTAGATTTGTGTTGTGGTGCTGGTCAAACTACGCGGTTTTTAGTGCAATATAGCGATCACGTTACGGGTTTAGATATTTCGCCTGTGGCTTTAGCTAGAGCCGAAAAAAAAGTTCCTCAAGCTCATTATGTGGCAGGATTAGCCCAAAAAATGCCTTTAGCTAGTAGCAAATTTGATTTGGTGCATACTAGTTCAGCTTTACACGAAATGACACCAGAAGAATTGCTCCAAATTTTATCAGAGGTGCAGCGGGTGTTAAAACCTGGCGGAATTTTCGCTTTAGTCGATTTTCATCCTCCAACTAACCCTCTTTATTGGCTTCCTGTTACTATTTTTATGGAATTATTTGAAACCGAAACTGCTTGGCAATTGTTAAAAACCGATCTAGCAACACTACTAACTAATCAAGGTTTTGAGCTATTAAACAAAAGTCTCTATGCTGGTGGAAGTCTGCAAGTAATTCAAGCCAAAAAATTAAGTAAGGAAACAACTAACTTCAAATTATGTCAAAAAGACTATTATTACAACCAGATTTAATCTTGGGTGATACGATAATCAATCTTACCCCCGATATCTTAAACCAAAACTTTATTAGAGGTTTAGTCCTTGATGTGGATGAAACTCTAGTACCGATGAAGCAAAAAGAAGTTTCGGTGGATTTACAACGTTGGGTCGAAACCACTAGACAAACCACTAGTATTTGGCTGGTAAGTAATAACTTAAGTCAAACTCGAATTGGGAATATTGCCAAGTCCCTCAATCTTCCTTTTATTACAGGAGCGAAAAAGCCTTCTCGCCGTAAATTAAAACAAGCTGCTACTGAGATGAATTTACCTGTCCAAGAAGTGGCAATGGTTGGCGATCGCTTATTTACCGATGTCTTGGCAGGCAACCGTTTGGGTATGTTTACTATTTTAGTTGAGCCAATGGTCGATCCGGCAATTGCTGCTCGTTCTTATCCAATTCGTAACTTTGAAGTCTGGTTTTCACAAAAACTTGGGGTATCTTTGGCTACAGATAAATAAATTTTTTTAAACCTTAACTTTTATTCACAGAACTAAATATAAAGAAAAGATTATAAATTTGTAGGATCACCAAAAAATTTGAGATCATAGACTTATTGTTGAATGGGGTCAGCCTAGATAAAGACCCTAAAGATAAAAAACCCTTAAATATAAAATAAATTCTCAAACCCCTAGATTGCTCTAGGGGGTTTTTATTGACATACACATAATTCAACTATCTAATGGTTAAATTATTGAAAGGATTAGTAGTTGAGAAGGTGTTGTGTATGGAGTTACTCGATAAAAAATTCATAGCAGCGATCGCGCTAGTTTTAGGATTGAACATTACTGGGAAAATTAATGCCCAAGAAATTCCTAATCCTGGCGAGTTGCTTCCTGATGTCGAAGAAAATGAAACTATTGAAGAAATCATTCCTGAGCCAACTCTTACCCCTGTTCAATCTTGGCGCAGAATTCGTCTAACTTATATTCTTGAAGATCATCAAGGCGCAGTAGATTCTTTAGTTTTTAGTCCTGATAGTTCTTTGCTAATCAGTGGTGGTAGCACTAATGATGCTCGCATGAGAATCTGGTCTTTAGCAACAGGGAAGTCGGTGACTGAGATACGCGCCCAAAGAAGTGCTATTTTGGCTCTAGCAATTGACCCCTATGGTGAAACTTTAATCAGTGGTGGCGAAGATTCGGGAATCAACATTTGGGATTGGCAATCAGGGGAGTATGAGTCGGCAATTTTAGATCATGAAAGTAGTATTACCTCTTTGGCGATCACTCCTGATGGTAAAACTTTAGTCAGTGGCGGATTAGATGGAATGAAAGTGTGGGATTTAGAGACATTTCCCAAGTATCCCTACTATACTCTTGCAGATATTGGCACTGTAACTAATGCGATCGCCATTAATTCTAATGGTTACTTAGTAGCCAGTGGGAATAACGATGGTGTCGTTAAATTCTGGAATCTCCGTAGTGGTACATTTACCTCTCAGTTTAAGCCCCACAATCAATTGATTAGTGAGGTAGTTTTTACCCCTGATGGTAAAACTTTAATTACTGCTAGCTACGACCGTACCATTAAAATTTGGGATTTAGAATCAGGACAGCTAGTCAATACTTTAGTCGGACATACAGGTGAAGTAAGAGCGATTACTTTACATCCGATGCTGCCAGTTCTCGCTAGTGGAGGCAATGATGGAATTATTCTCTGGAATTTGGAAACTGGAGAACTACTGACGCGACTTCAAGAACATCGCAACTGGGTTAAATCTTTAGCTTTTAGTCCTAATGGACGCTATCTTGCTAGTGGTGGCTTTGATACGACGGTTAAAGTCTGGGAAGATGCTTTAGCGATTGATCAGGAAGTGATTGATGATGAATAGTTGAAATTGAAAATAGGCACACAATTATTGTTAATTTAATTTTCCGCCGTAAGAAGTCCCTCGCAAAGAGCGACGAGATGAGGCGGATCAACACTTGAAGTGTACTCAGAAACTCAAAACCATTGATTACAGGCATTTCTCCATCACAAATAATTAAATTAATCTCAGGATGTTGCTGTAATTTGGCGATCGCTTCTTGAGCATACAATATAATTAAATTACTAATTAAATTAGCCTCTGTTGCTAATTACTCCATATCGCCACCTACTACCACATTTTTAATCCTTAAACTAGGACCTCCGCAACCTACGGGCAAACCATTTTGTCCGCCTTTACCACAACCACCAGATTCATCCCAATAAAAATCATCACCGATCGCTTCAATATTAGCTAAAGTTTTAAAGACGTTTCCTGATAAGGTGACATCTCGTACGGGTTCAGCTAATACTCCATTGCGAATCATCCAAGCTTCTCCTGCACTAAAAGTGAACATCTCGCCGTTAGTCATTCCCCCTAACCAATTGCGAGCATAAACACCTTCAGTAATATTATTTAATAGATCATCAACAGGAGTATTTCCCCTCTCGATCCAAGTATTAGTCATCCGAACTAGAGGCGGATAATGATAACTCAAACAACGAGCATTTCCTGTCGCTGCTTCTCCTAATCTTCCTGCTGTTTCACGAGAGTGCAACCTACCGACTAAAACCCCATCTTTAATTAGTTGGGTAGTGGTTGCTGGTGTGCCTTCGTCATCATAATAGTAGCTACCGCGGTGTCCTTGGGGTTTAGCCCCATCATAAATCTGTAACTCTTTTGAGCCAAAGCGTTTCCCCATACTCATCACTTCTAAGAGATCGGGATTTTCATAGGTCATATCTGCTTCTGAGAGGTGACCAAAAGCTTCATGGACAAATAAACCTGTTAAGATCGGGTCAATAACAACGCAGTAAGTTCCCCCTTTGATACTAGGTAAAGATAAAGCCTTAACGGCTCTGGTAGCTGCATCTTGTACTTGAGCTTCTAAATTTAGTAAGTCTTCATAACCTTGACGTGAGCCTGTAGTTTCACGTCCTGTTTGAATTATGTCTCCTTTTCTGGCAGTAGCAGCAAAACGCATCTCCAGATCTGACCAAGATTGCTCGATCGCCGTTCCTTCAGAAGTGACTAAAATAATCTTTTGGGTACTGTCGCCATATCTGACAGAGGTGGTAGTAACGCAGTCATAAGATTCACGAAGTATTTGATTATAGCGATCGCATAAAGCTTTTTTTTCTACCAGAGGTATGTCACGGGGGTCTGTTCCTGTCAGTGGTAAACTACAAACTGTTTGTCTTGGTTCTATAGGTGCGAGAATCGTTTCATCTTCGCCAATAATTTTAGCAGAGGCGATCGCTTCTTCAATGTGTTCTGGTAGTTTCTCCAAGTCATTGAATGCTGCAAAACCCCATCCTCCTTTATGACAAGCCCTTACTTGTCCTCCTATCGCTAGACTCTCGCTCAAAGTCTCAATTCTCTTCCCCCGCATTACAATATCAGTGCTTTCTGCTGCTTCGAGACGAATTGAGAGAAAATCAACCTGATTTTGATAATAATTAAGGCGATCGCTAATAAGATTGCGATAATCTGGCAGCAATTGAGACATGGGGATAGGTTACTGGTTAGTGGTTAATGACTGATGACTGCTTACTTAGTTTAAGTGTAAATCACAAGCAACTAGTTACTAAGGGAAATTTTATCGGGGGTAGCGCAACATAGGAAAAAGAGTCGGAGATTTTCCTGCTTTAATTGTGCCAATGATTTCAAACCCATGACTTTTATAGAAAGGAATGTTGATCGCTTTGGAAGATTCGAGATAGGCTATTTGTTTATGGCGATCGCAAATGTCTAGGGCTGGCTGTATTAAAGCCGAACCATAGCCTTGCTTTTGTTGAGTTGGCTCGACACCAATCATCGCTAAGTACCAATGAGGTTCATTAGGATGATAATTGCCCATTTGTTCTAGTACGGCAAAGACTTCTGCTTGCCGTTGTTGCGGGATAGTTCTTTTTAGCAATTCAACGATAGTATTAGCGTCAGGATGAATATTCGGAGGTAGCCAAAAAGCGATACCTGAATAATTGCTAGTACAATACACTGTTTCTTGCTCAAACGCCTTGCTTCCTAGAGCTTGAATAAACTCAGGAAAAAACTTAACGTAATTTTGCAAAAAAGGATACATCCAACGCACTACAGGATCGTTGCTAAAAGCTAGCACTAGAGTCTTAATAATGCGCTCTATATCGTAAGTTGCTTTTGGTTCAATTTTTTGTGTAATCATTAGTTCAACTCATTGGGTTTGATTGCAGCATCATAAAAATAAATAGAGAATAATTCGGGAAAATAATTACCGAGCTTTTTTACTTGACAACTCATAGTCGTTATGAGTATGATTTATTTAAGCAAACTCGAAATGAATACAACTTCAAATCATCAAACCAGCAGCAATTAAATTATGAGAGACAGAGTACCCGACGTAGTATTTAAAACCAGAGTCCGTGATGAGTCTGTAGAAGGCTCTAATCCTTTTCGTTGGCAAGATCGCACCACCGCAGAAATTTTTGGCGGTAAAAAAATTGTTTTATTTGCTCTTCCTGGTGCGTTCACTCCTACTTGTTCTTCAACTCACCTCCCTCGTTACGAAGAACTTTACGATGAAATTAAAGCTCAAGGTGTAGATGAAGTCATCTGTCTTTCGGTAAATGATGCCTTTGTCATGTTCCAATGGGGAAAACAACAAGGAGTCAAAAATATTTTTTTACTCCCTGACGGTAATGGTGAATTTACTCGCAAAATGGGGATGTTAGTCAATAAAGATAATCTTGGATTTGGTTTACGCTCCTGGCGTTATTCGATGGTTGTAGATGACATGAAAATCGAGAAAATGTTTATCGAACCAGACTTTGGTGACAATTGTCCGACCGATCCCTTTGAGGTATCTGATGCTGATACTATGTTGGCGTATCTAAAAGGGTCTAAGTAATTTTAAGACTGGCAGAAAAAATTCAAGCAAAAATTGTTTTCTGCTTCTCTTGTTCCTTTTATACTTTATCGATCTGCCTCTCCCTGCTTTTGGCAATTTTTAGTTTAAACGCTTATTAACTTATGGGAACAATTTATCTCGGATTTATTGCCAGTTTACTGGCTGGTATGGCTACAGCAGTAGGGGCTTTACCAATTTTGTTTACTACCAAGTTAAAAAAACAGCAGCAAAGCCTACTTTTGGGGATTGGGGGAGGTGTGATGTTAGCAGCTACAGTCTTTTCCTTGATTATTCCAGGAAAAGAAGCTGCAATATTTTTAGGATACTCGGATCGACAATCCGCATTAGTTATTAGTATTGGGATTATCTTTGGTGCTGCGCTATTGTGGTTGATTCATCAAAATTTTCCCCATGAGCATTTTAATCAAGGTCGAGAAGGTAAAGTAACCGCAAATTTTCAACGTCTTTGGTTATTTGTCTTAGCCATTACATTGCATAATTTTCCTGAAGGTTTAGCCGTTGGTGTCGGTTTCGGTAATGGTGAAGGATTACCCTTAGCCATTGGTATCGGCTTACAAAATATCCCAGAAGGCTTAGTAGTTGCTTTAGCCTTAAGAGAATTAGAATATTCGATAACTTATGCTTTTGGGGTTTCGCTACTTACTGGTTTGGTTGAACCTATTGGTGGTGTGGTAGGAGCAAGTATTGTCAGTTTTGGTCAAACCTTTTTACCGTGGGGAATGGCAATAGCAGCAGGCGCAATGTTATTTGTCATTGTGGATGAAATCATCCCAGAGATAGATCGAGAAAGTATGGCTCAAGAAGGAACATTAGGCATCATGTCAGGGTTTGTCACTATGATGTTTTTAGACATCGCATTTGGTTGATTGTTTGTAGAATTAACTCAACCCAACTCATATTATTTAAGGAGAACTTGGCTATGGTTGCAACACCTGATAAACAAAAATTGTATAATACTCGGATCGATCTAGCTAAAGATACTCGTACTAAAGTAGTCGATTTATTAAACCAGTCTTTAGCTGCAACTTTAGATCTGAAAACTCAGACTAAGCAAGCTCACTGGAATGTTAAAGGTACTGATTTTTACCAGTTACACGAATTATTTGACGAAATGGCCCAAGAAATCGAAGAATATGTCGATATGGTGGCAGAAAGGGCGACATCTCTTGGTGGTGTAGCTCTAGGTACAGCCCGCATTGCAGCAGCAGAATCGATTTTACCCGAATATCCTTTAGACGCAGTAGGCGGTATCGACCATATTACAGCTTTAGCCGATCGCTATTCCGCTTACGGAAAACACGTTAGAGAAGCAATTGGTACTACCGATGAATTGGGTGATGCTGATACAGCGGATATGTACACTGAGATTTCTCGGACGATTGATAAACGCCTCTGGTTTTTAGAAGCACACTTGGTCAAATAAAACTTGTCTGG
>DAXETX010000156.1:0-6738 GCA_051155735.1 Xenococcaceae cyanobacterium | reverse complement strand
GTATTTACTTTGAGAGCTAAACTATTAAAATCAATTTGGGGATTAGGATAATTAAAATGAAGACTAGGGGGAATTTTACCGTAATGCAGCGATAGGGCAGCTTTAATTAGACCAGCAATACCAGCAGCAGTCTCCGTATGACCAATATTAGTTTTAACCGAACCGATGGCGCAATAGGTTTCAGCAGTGCGATTGGGCGATAAGACTCTACCTAAAGCAGTGGCTTCTATAGGATCGCCTAATTTAGTACCTGTACCGTGGGCTTCTATATACTGTACTTGAGAAGGAGAAACACCAGCGCGCTGATAGGCTTCTCGAATTACGGCTTCTTGTGCATCAGGATTTGGCGCAGCAATACCGTTAGTATAACCATCTTGATTAACTGCCGTACCTCTAATTATTCCATAAATGCGATCGCCGTTAGCTTTGGCTTGAGACAGCGGTTTGAGTAAAACGATTCCTGCCCCCTCACTCCTGACATAGCCATTAGCATCCGCATCAAAGCTTTTACATTTACCATCAGGAGAGAGAAATCCGCCTTTAGCAAATCCGACTAGGATAGTAGGGAGGAGTAACACATTGACACCTCCTGCTAATGCCAGAGTATTTTCGCCTTGCCAAATACTCTGACAAGCCAGATGTACTGCTACTAAAGAAGAGGAACAAGCAGTATCAACCGTTAAAGAAGCACCTTTAAAATCAAAAGCGTAACTAATTCGATTAGCAGCAAGACAATTACCAGTACCCGTGGTAGCGTAGGGTTCGCTGACAGGATTTTGCCACATTAAAACTGCATAGTCATGAGTGCCAATACCAATATAGACCCCTGTCTGACTACCTCTTAACTCTTCGGGAAGATATCCCCCATCTTCTAAAGCTTCCCAGGCTACTTCTAGTAATAATCGCTGCTGAGGATCGATTGTGGCTGCTTCTCGTGGCGCAATCCCAAAAAACTGGGGATCGAAAGCCGTAATATCAGCTAAAAAACCGCCCCGACGCACCTGAGTTTTACCCTGTTGTCGCGCATCGGGATGATAATATTGCTCCAAATCCCATCTTGAAGCTGGTATCTCAGTTATTGCTTCTTTCCCGTTACAAAGTAACTCCCAAAATTCTTGGGGATTATTTGCACCAGGAAAACGACAACCAATACCTGCGATCGCAATAGGTTCTAATGGCATAATAAAATCAATCTAACTGTCATGAGGGCTAGATTACACTAATAATCTAGCTGTAGCAGATTGTCAAGAGATCGGAGATTGGCAGTTAAATATCCGAATCGTCACCTATCTAACAACGTTGTTAAGCTTTTGAACTCTCATATTCACACCCCCAGCAGGAGTGAAGGTAATACCACGGCGTACTGATTTCAAAGGATGATTATCTAATAACGCTAATTCTACTTGAGACAAAATAGTTGCTAAAACTAACTTCATTTCAAATAAAGCAAAAGCATATCCTAAACAACGCCGATTTCCACCACCAAAAGGTAAATATTCATAGGGAGAAAATTGGGTTTCGAGAAATCTTTCTGGTTTAAACTGCTTGGGTTCAGGATAAATAGCTTCGCGTTGATGAGTTAGATAAATCGAAGGTAACAAAGAAGTACCAGCCTCAAGAGTATATCCCATCAATTCAAAAGGCACTTTTAGTTGACGACCGACAAAGGCTACTACAGGATTGAGTCTTAAAGTTTCTGATACCACAGCATTTAAATAGGGCAATTTGAGAATAGCCTCATAATCTGTGATGTCTGTCAGGAAATTTAATTCTGTTGAGAGTTTTTGTCCGACTTCTGGCAAATAATGTAGCCAATAAAAGCTCCAAGCTAAACTATTAGCAGTAGTTTCATGTCCTGCAAATAGCATGGTCATCAGTTCATCTCTGATTTCAGCTTGACTCATGGGTTGACCAGCTTCATCCCGCACGGTAATCATCAGACTTAAAATATCTTCTCCTAGAAGATCAAGATTATTTTGTCTGCGGTCTATTTCAGTATTTAAAATCTCATAAATCAATTGTTTTTGTTTGAGAAATTGCCCCCAAGGAGTCCAATTTCCTAAATCTTTTTGTAACCAAGGTAAGAAAAGAAATAAAGATTTCCAAGGAGAATTAAAGGATTCTAGCCACTGGATTAAAACTTCTTTTAATTGCTGGTATCTCGCTCCTTCAGCTAAACCAAAAATAGTTTTTAAGATAACTAAAAGCGATATTTCTTGAGTATAGTCACGCAGACAATTGAACCTCCCATCGCTTAAAGCGAGGGATTCTAGTTTCATAAACTCTTAACTATACTTTAGTTGAATCTAAAATACCCGTCAGAACGTCTCAACTAGCATTTTCTAACACTGTAGTTCCTACAGCATTTATTCCACGATTTCTAATTACTTGGGATGCTGCTACATCTCTCTGTGTTGTATAACCACAGTGATGACAAGAATGAATTCTAACATTAAGATTTTTCTTACCTGTTAATTCATTACAGTTAGGGCAAGTTTGAGAAGTATAATCTTTATTTACTTTGGCAAAATAAGTATCAGTTTTCCAACAAACATATTGAAGGATATTAATAAACTGACCAAAGCTAGCATCTAGATTATGTTTCCGCAACATATTTCTAGACCAAGAAGTAAAGTCTATGTCTTCTACAAATATTGCTCCAGTGTCTTCACAAAGTAAATGAGCAGTCTTGAAGTGAAAATCTTTTCTAGTATTAGAAATCTTTTCGTGGAGTTTTGCTATCTTCTTATTTAACTTATTTCTTGAATTAGAACCTTTCTTTTTAAACTTTAATCTACGCTGTAGCAATTTCAGCTTACGATGTAGTGATTTAAAAAACTTAGGTCTATCGATAAGTTGTCCATCAGAAGTAGCAGCAAAATACTCTAATCCAATATCAATTCCTTTAGCGTGTCCGTGGAATATAGGATCAGCTATTACTAGATCTAAAGCAATAGCAACCATCATATAATAACCATGAGCATCGGGTAACAATTCTTACCTGCTTTACTTTAAATCCTTCTGGTATTTCACGACTATTGAAATACTTAACTAATCCAAGTTTAGGAAGTTTAATTTTATTCTTACCTTCAACAAAAGGATTAGTTTTAAATTGAGGAAACAAGAATGACCGCATTCTAATATTATTCTTAAACCGAGGAAAGCCAAAACTTCTTTTAAACATATCTTGCCAAGCACTATCAAGTGTTCTTAAAACTTGTTGTAATACTTGTGAGTTTGTGTTTTTAAGTTTGGGTATTTCTTTACGGGCTTTACTTAATGCTTTAGCCTGAACATAATAATTAGGAAACGGTAAGTCAGCAGGTAGTATATATTCAGAATTAATACTACAGGAATTAACATTACATTTACGAGATTTAACCCACGCTTTTCTTTCAGATAACGCATAGTTCCAAACTTTTCTACATACAGAAAGTGTGTCTTCTATGATTGCTATCTGAGACTTTGTAGGTTTTAATTTATACTCGTAAGTTAAGTTAATCATATTTTGTATTATAACATATTCTACAGACAATTATTGCTGTGTAGAATAATATTAAATAACGCAATTCACCTCATCGCTGAAAGCGAGAGTCCTCTTGCGAAGAACCGATAGATTGTCCTACTTGCCATTGAGCAATAACTTGTTGCGTAACCTCAATAATTGTTTGACCATAATTTTTCATCCTTTCCCCATGAAATTGAGGCATTAATAATTTTCGTTGTCTTTTGTGTTCTAAGCCATCTAATAAAACTAAAGAATAATCTCCTAGTAAAACTCTTACAGGTGCGGTTAATTGTTGTCCTACTTCAAAACAATCAGGATTTGCGGTAAATACTTGTTCAATTCCTTTAGGATCGCTAAATATTACCGAGGGAGGAAACATCGGCGATGAAGGAATGTAAAAAATATCGCCATACTTTTTTTGATATCGTTCTAAAGTACCAAATTGGTCGAGTATCGCTTGGATGGTTTGAAGAACTACTGGAACTTTAGTTGCTTGAGGGAGTTTAATGTTAACAGAAGCAGTTGTGATGGTCATAGTTAACGAAAACCTAATCGCCTAATCTCAATTTAGCAAAATTGACTACTGCAAAATCGCTCCTAATTTATTTATTCTCCGTGTCACCGCGTCTTTGCTTCTCCCTGTCAACCTTGATCATCCAATGTTTGTGCAACGCTCAGAAAAAATAGGCGATATACCTACCTATATTTCTAGGTAACTATCTACCCAAATAACTGATGTCAGCGAGTTATTAGATAAAGCAGTATAAAAATATCGTTAATTTTCTCTAATCAATGTCATCAATATCAGATTCTTCTAGCAACCCCTTAGTTGCTTTTTCGCAAGATTTAGCCAATATCGTCGAAAATGTCGGAAACTCTATCGTCGCCATTAACGGACAGCGGTTTTTCTGTAGCGGTATTTACTGGCGTGAAGGCTTAATTGTCACCTCCGAAGAAAATATCAAACACTCTGAAGGAATTACGGTAACGCTTCCTAACGGTGAAACCTCCCCTATTACCTTATTAGGACGCGATCGCAGTACCGATTTAGCGATCTTTAAATCGGAAGTTTCATTACCTAGCGCACCCATCGATAGTGAATGGGAACTCAAAGTCGGTCATTTGGCGATCGCTGTTGGTCGAAACGCTGAGCGTGGTTTATTTGTCACCCAAGGAGTAATTAGCATGGTAGGAGATTCGTGGCGCAGTAGTTGGGGGGGGTATATCGACCGTTTTATCCGTTTGGATCTTAATTTCTATCCTGGTAGCGGTGGTAGTGCTTTAGCCAATGCAGCGGGAAAAGTGGTTGGATTTAATACTACTGGTCCGCGTCGTAGTGTTTTAACTATCCCTGCTGCTACAGTAAATCGCGTGCTGGAGCGATTATTAACCACAGGACAGATGAATCGTGGTTATCTGGGTTTGGGAATGCAACCTGTTTATTTGCCAGACTCTTTAGTTGCGGAGTTGGCGTTGAATACCAAACAAGGATTAATTGTAGTTAACCTCGAACCCCAAGCCCCAGCCCAACAAGCTGGCATCATAATCGGAGACATTTTAATTAAAATTGAAAATACTTTGATCGCTAGGCTGAGAGATATTCAGGCATATTTAGAACCACAAAATGTCGGCAAAACCGTAACCATACAGCTAATTCGAGCAGGTTTATTACAAGATGTATCGCTAACAATTGGAGATAGTGGGAGCAGCCAATGATTATTGACCAAATAGAGCCAGAATTAACCGCAATTTCCCCAAAGTTGAGCAGCCTTACTGTAGAAATTGCTAACTTTCGACTCGCTCCTGGTAACTCTGGTGGGGTTCTAGCTAATGCTCGTGGGGAGATCACGGGCCTTAATCTGGCAATTTTTCAGGGTTTGGCATTGGCAATATCTGCTCGACAAGTAGCAACTTGGCTGAAGGCGATCGCCCGATGATTCGCGTTATTATATCTGGCTCAAATTCAGTGATCTTAGCGGGTTTGGTCAGTATTTTAAATTGCCAGCCCGATTTACAAGTGGTAGGAAGTTTTCTAAATCAAATTAATTCTCTATCCAAGAGCGATTACCAAGCGGATCTCTTGTTACTAGAGCAAGCACCTGAGGCAGATAGCTGGTGGTTAGAGCAATGGATGTTAACTAGAGATTTTGAGATAGCTGGTATCATCTTAACCGAAGCTCTAACTGTTTCAGCAATAAGCGAATACATCAACCTGGGCTTCAAGGGTTTTTTACCCCGTTTGAGCAATGCTGAGGAAATTATCGCAGCAGTTAAGGCAGTAATGGCTGGTTTGATCGTTATTCATCCAGAGTTAGCAGCTTTTAACGACCCCGTTCCTGGGATTACTCCGCTACCGCCATTAGAAACTTCTCTAACTTCTAGAGAAGCAGAAATCCTCCAATTACTAGGGGCTGGTTTGGAAAATAAAGCGATCGCCTCTCGTCTCCAGATATCCAAACATACGGTTAAGTTTCACATTAGTTCAATTTTATCTAAGCTCGCTGTTTCTAGTCGCACTGAGGCGGTTACATTAGGATTACGACAGGGTTTAATTCGGCTTTGAATCATCTTGCCAAAGGGTAAAACAACCAACATCAATCCATGAGAAATGAATAAGCCAAGCCTAATAGTTCTATTTCCACTGTTGGTAAGCTACGGGCTTCGAGTAAAGTCATAAACTTTCCGTTTAAATTGGCTAGTGGTTCTTGAGGGGGATCGACTGTGGTAAACCTAGCTAAATAAATGTTAAATGTCAGAGCCGCACTAAGGGCGATCGCTCGAAACGGTTTTTCAATCTCTAGGATATTATTCGATAATCCCAATCGTTCTTGACTACTCGGAATTAGAGTTTGTGGATAGTCGAAACAGGCTGCGTCAACATCTTCAATCCTGCTAACAATTTTGGCATCAGGCGGTAAGCCATCAAAATGACACACAGAGCCATTTAAGGCAAAAAACACAATACGCGCACTGGCGGATTGCTTATGATACATAATTAAACGATTGTTTACCACGAGCGTTACTCTTGTAAGATTAATCAAATAGCTAACAGCTTAAAAGATAAATATCTGTATGGATTGTATTTTACGCCAGTATCCCTGAATCCCCTAATTGACACTCTCACCGCTGACCCTTCGGGTTCAACGGGAGATTCTTGACTCATCGGCTGCTAACTAGATCGAACAGCGAAAGCTGAACTATCCCCGTCGCATCGCCTCTGCAAGCATTTT
>DAXETX010000155.1:0-4958 GCA_051155735.1 Xenococcaceae cyanobacterium | reverse complement strand
GCAATGCTATCGATAGTAACCGAACCTAGTTTAAAGTCGGTGTCTGAGATCCAATCATTACCAGAAAGATAAAACTCAACTTCTACTGCTTCTGCAACTAGACTACTAAGATTATCGATACTAAAAACAACTTCTACAGCTTCACCTGTATTAGCCGACGGTTGAATAATCTCAAAAGATTTTGCATTTAAAGATAGTACTTGAACTTCTGTCGTGTCTTTATCCGTATTACTATTATTGTCTTCATTACTTTCGGTAATCTCGTTATTAGGATCGATAATCATTCCTAAAGAATAGATACCATTACCATTAGCTAAAAAAGGATCGGCTGAATTTAAATTGAGAGTTTTAGTTAATAATTCTGTATCACTATTTCCCGCAATCCCTGTAATAGTTTCTAATCCCAGAAACGTATCTTCTGGCGTAATGAGATTATCTGTAGAAAGATAAAATCCCACTTGAAAACTCTCGGCATTATCTGTCCCTTGATTAGAAATACTATATTCAAGATCGAATAGTTCTCCTGCCTTGAGAGAATAGAGAGGTATATCAAAAGCTTTAGCAGTTAAATCTATTGTCATTAGAGTAGTCTATAAAATTTTTAGAGAATAATTAGTTCATCTCCAATAATATTTGTAGTTAACAAGTTTTGAACTTAGTAATTATGCTATTATTTTCACGAAGATCGGCTAAATAGAATTTTGATAAATTGATAATATTACGGATAATAAATAGTTTATAGGTTAATAAATCCCTAAAAAACATCGTTCAACGTAAATTCTATTAATCTTAAATACTTAAAGTGTCTCTACCCTAACCAAGTTTTTACCTAGGAGATTTTACCCGGGTTATCAAGACTTTTTTCCAGGCAAAAATTACTAAATTGCTGAATTTAGCAATAATTAACCTGAATAAATAGCTAATACTTAGCTAAAAACTATTGATTCTGATGGAAAATAACTTGTAGCTTCTTGGAGATGCTTAAGTAGTGTTTGGGGTGGCAATGTAGCATGAAGATGCTGCCAAGGTAAAATTTGCTGAGGACTCCAATTACGATGAACATAAAAATCGAGACTTGGTATTTTGCCTCGTAATTGCTTAAAAGCACGTTTATAACTACCAACAGAATCCCCATATTCTCTAGTTAATTCCAACAAAGGAGCGATACGGCGATCGCCTCTAGCAATCAAAGCCTGAATCACTGACCAGTTATAACTTTCAGGACGAAAATCAATACCGCGTTTTCTGAGTTGCTTTTCGAGATATTTAAGTCTGGTTTTAGCTTCGGGGTTAACCCCAAACCACTGAAAAGGAGTATGGGATTTTGGCACAAAAGTACTGCATCCCAGAGTCAATCGCAACCCAGGTGCAGCTTTTTTGACTGCTTCCAGCATCGCTATGGTTTGTTCGATGTCTGTTATGGTTTCTCCTGGTACACCAACCATGCCATAAAATTTAATTGCTTTTAAGCCTCCAGCTTTAGCATTAACCGCAGCTTGAATAATTGCTTCATTGCTGAGTTTTTTGTTAATAATTTGTCTTAGTCTTTCCGAACCACTTTCTACAGCGATGGTAATCGAACGAGTATCTCTTTGTGCTAAAGTTTTGGCAAGTTTTTCCGTAACGGTATTAGTTCTAACTGAAGCAATACTGAGGCGTACATCTTGATATTGAGGCTGAGCCAGATAATCTAATAAAGTTTCAAATTCAGGATGCTGAGTTACAGATGCACCCAGTAAACCCAGACGGTTAGTTACCGCTAAACCGCGATTAATTGCAGGAATTAAAGACTCTTCTAAAGATGCAGTACGAAATGGTAGAGTTAGGTAACTCGCCAAGCAAAAGCGACACATCTCAGGACAACTCCGCACCACTTCTACCAGATAAATGTTTTCCCAAGCAGCTTTCTCTGTCACTACTGTAGAAGCGGAAAGCGTATTACCACGATAAGTTTGTTTTTGGACAGTCTCAGGAATCTCGGCATCAATCGGTTGAATCGATTGAATTGCACCTTCGTTAGCTTCGTAAGTAACTTGGTACAAACTGGGAATATAAATACCAGGAACTTTTGCTAAGTGACGTAACTTAGTGCTACGGTTAGCATCTCTAACTTCCTGATAAGCATCGATCAAACTGTCTAGTAAATTTTCGCCATCTCCTAGGAGAATTAGATCAAAATAAGTTGCTAGGGGTTCGGGGTTAGCTGTCAAAACTGAACCACCGCCAAAAACTAAAGGATGACGATCTTCTCTGGCTGTAGAATGCAAAGGAATCTCAAGGGATTCTAACAGATTGAAGATATTGATATAGTCTAATTCCCAAGAAACTGAAAATCCGAGTAATTCTGGCGATCTGGGTAAAGGTTCTTGAATGTCAGTAAACAAACGCGATACCGCCACATCAGAACGCATTGCTAGAGTCGCCCACACTATCTGATAACCTAAGCTAGTAATTCCCACACTATATTCATTGGGAAAAGCAAAGATTACAGGTATAGCGTTATTTTCTGGAATAGCAGGAGTAAATAGAAGCTGTTCTTGCTTAAATACAGTCATTCAGCGCTCTGATATGATGAGGATTAGAAAGTGATACTTATTTATTATGACGTTATTAGTGAGTAGATAGGGAGACTAGATTTTAAGCGATCAATAATTGCTTCTGTTCGCCAAGATGCGATCGCAAATTCTCAATCTTATTGATAAATAATACCATCTGGCATAATCGCTTCTGTTAGATCGGCATCATCAAGTTTTGTTCCCGTCAAATCCGCATTCCGTAAATTAGCTTTAACCAAAATTGCACCACTGAGATTGGCGTAACTAAGATCTGCACTCTGTAAACTAGCTTCTGTTAGATCGGTAGCTAAAACTCCCATACCAATACTTAAATTAGCACGACAAAGTTTTGCACCATCTAATTTGGCTTGATATAAAAGAGCCATACTCAAATTAGCATAGCTCAGATTGGCATGACTTAAATCTGCATGGCTCAGGTTAGTACGATAGTCAGAAGCAGGATGAAGATCAGCTTCAATCATTAAAGCGTGGCATAGACTAGCACTACTAAGATTTGCACCATTTAAGACCCCTTTAATGAGGTTAGCTCGTTCTAGGTTCGCCCTAGTTAAAATCGCTCCACTAAGATCGGCTTCTCTTAAAATCACTCTTGCTAAATCCGCTTCAGTTAAGTCTGTCCCCCAAAGAATTGACTCGCTTAAATCTGCTTCTTTTAGGCAAGCATGGCTTAAATTAGTTCTGCCTAATCGTGATTGTCGTAAATCTGCTGCGGTTAAATCGACTTTGCTGAGGTTAACTTTAACTAATTCTGCTTCTTTCAGATTTATTTGGGGAAAAGCTCTTTCTCCTGCGCTGTAGCGTTGTAAAAATTGATTGACTTCCATCTTAATTTTGGATTTATTTCTAGGATCAATATTTTGTATCTGCAAAATACTAACAGTTGTAGCGATGGCAAATAGACTTTATTCCCCAACAATCACAGTCAAAAGCTGGATCACTAGAAGAAATTATCCTTGAGCGATAATCCTGCATACCATTGATCGGCAAGTGAACCGAAGATAAACGCCATGATAAACAAGACTGGATTCGATATTCCTAATACCAAAGCAGTAATCCCAGGACCAGGACAGTATCCTGCAATACCCCAGCCGATGCCGAAAATGGCAGCACCTAGAATTAAAGGAAGGTCAAGCTCTTTTTTCGTAAGTAAATAAAATTTAGCTGCAAAAATTGGCTGAGGTAAACGCAACACCAAGCGAAAAGCAATTACTGTTACTCCCACAGCACCACCTAAAACAAATAAGAGTGTAGCATCCCAATTTCCTGTGACATCTAAGAATCCTAACACGCGATCGCGATCAATCATTTGGGAGAGGCTTAAGCCAAAACCGAATAGCAGTCCCGATAAAAGAGCAATTAATTTCTGTTTCATTTTATATAACTAATAACCAATCACATGATGAGTAATAAATACTGTGATCATCGCAGTAATCATAAATGTAATTACCGCAACCAGAGAACGAAACGATAATCTACCCAAACCACAGACACCATGACCGCTAGTACAACCGTTACCCATCCGCGTACCGACACCGACTAGAAAACCACCAACAATCATCGCCACTGGGGCAAAGTCAGATACAGGGGTAGGTTCTGAGGCAAAGACATATTCGTAAATCAAACCACCTCCTAACATCCCCATAATAAACAGCCACCGCCAATTCTCTTCTGGCTTAAATTTGATCGCACCGTTGACAATGCCACTAATCCCAGCAATGCGACCATCGAAAGCCAGCAAAATAGTTGCACTCAGTCCAATCAGCATCCCACCAATTAAAGCTGCAATCCAATTAATTTCGGTCATAACAATTATTCGTAATATTTTTAATCTATTATACAACTATACAGTCATATTATAAGCAAATAATAAATTACTGATAGCCTGTCGTAGGTAGGGGTGAGAATCTAAGCAATTTTAGCAAGTCGAAAGCGATGCTAACTGGAGCTTCTGCGATCGCTCACTAGGAAAAAAAACATCTCAATAGCCTTTAACTAGGGCGATCGCTTCGGTCATAAATTCCCCAAAAATAAGGACGCTCGACATTTTAGTAAAGCGTCCTTAAAAAAGAAAGAGAAATTTTAGTAAAGTTCTTCTTCTTGATGAGTAATAATCGTGCAATCAGAAGTGGGATAAGCTACACAAGTGAGAACGTAGCCAGCTTCGATTTGGTCATCATCTAAGAAAGATTGGTCAGATTGATCTACAGTGCCAGACTCCATTTTACCAGCACAAGTCGAGCAAGCACCAGCACGACAAGAGTAGGGAAGGTCTAAACCTTGCTCTTCAGCGACATCCAAGATGTACTCGTCTTCGGGTACTTCAATAGTTTGTTCGCCTTCAGGCATTTTTAAAGTTACATTATAAGTTGCCATGTGTTTAAT
>DAXETX010000154.1:0-21664 GCA_051155735.1 Xenococcaceae cyanobacterium | reverse complement strand
CTGTTAAGTTTTATTAACAGAATACCTATCAGCCCCTGTTCTTAGAACCAAGTTAATCGCTAGACGGAATGAAACAAGAGGAACTTTTAAGGCAATATCAGTTAGGGAAAAAAAATTTCTCCCAAATGAATTTAACTCAAATTAATCTTAGTCAAGCTAATTTACCAAAAATCAATTTTTCGCAGACTATTCTAACTCAAGCCAATCTTCAAGAAATTAATCTTAGTCAAGCAGTGTTGACAGAAGCTAATCTCAGCCAAGCAATGTTAACTGAAGCTAATTTAACCAAGGCTTCTTTAGTCAACGCAATTTTAGCTAAAGCTGCTTTGGAATTGGCTAATTTAACTCAAGCTGACTTAAGCAATGCTGATTTAACCGAAGCTAATCTGAGCGAGGCACTACTATACCAAGCTTCTTTAGCCAAAGCACGGCTAAAAAAGGCAAATTTGCGACAAGCTATCTTACAAAGAGCTTTTTTGGGGGAAACTGCTCTAAACTATGCTGTTTTGTCACAAGCCAATCTCAAACAAGCAAATTTGACTAATGCGGACTTAACAGGGGCAAATTTAACTGGTGTTGATTTAGAGGGCGCGTTTTTAGTAAAAGCGATTCTCTTTCAAGCCAATTTAGCAGGAGCAAATCTTCATCAGGCAGTTTTGACTGGGGCAATTATGCCTGATGGCAGTTTGTATCAATAATTATTAAAGTCTTTATTAATCGATTGCGAAAATTTACGCCCCAATTAAACTGATGTCTCCCAAGCCAAAATACAAAGTGCATTAATAATTGCAGCAGCTACAGGTGAGCCACCTTTTCTCCCTAAAGTTAGTATTTGAGGCATATTTAATTTAGCCAAAGCTTGTTTTGCTTCTGTGACTGAGACAAACCCGACAGGAACACCAATAACTATAGTGGGAGTAAGAGCCGTTTGACTAAGGCGATCGCATAATGCCAATAGGGCTGTAGGTGCGTTACCAATAACGTAGATCGCTTCGGGATATTGGGCATAACAGTGCATTAATCCAGTTTCAGTGCGGGTTTTTCCTGGTGCTGCATCTGATACTTGCTCTACTGCTGCAATAATCTGATTGTTAAAGGTTTTGTTGACTATAGAACGAATTCCTTGCTGGACCATCGTCACATCCGTCACAATTGGAACGCGGTTTTTAATGCCACTTATTGCCGAGGCGATCGCATTATGGTGAAATTGTAATAATTGCAAATAGTCAAAATCAGCAGTAGCATGGATGACCCGACGGGCGATCGCATATTCGGCAGCAGCCAAGTTATGATTACCGACTTCGCGATCAATAATTTTGAAACTAGCTTCAACAATCGGATGATTGAGCATTTAGTATCGATCAAATTGATTCCTAATTAAAATTCTACTACTGCCCAATCTGGTTGACGGTAATAAGTTACCATATCATCAAACTGACGTAATTCAATCCGATTGATTTTTAAAACAGGAAGATTATCTTCTAGTAAAGAATCATTAATTTTAGCAATTGTTTCGCTAAGGTGACTCGAATTAAAATCTTCAGGGATTTCGCCAAAATATCCTAAAGTAATATGCCCAGTAAAATCATATTGTTGTTCGATGCCAAGAGCGATCAAGCCAGCATTTTGATATATACGACTTCTTAGTTCCATAATTGCTTGATAACTTTTTTGATCTTTGGGTGCTAAACACATCATAATCGCACGAGGTCTAATTGCAATACCATACAATTGCCATTCAACAGTGTTAAACTGCTCTTTAGGTATCTGATATTGAGTAAAACTATGTTTGATTTCTTCTCTTAGCTGCTGCGGAAAATCCGAGTTTTCGGCTACCGCTTGTTGATAATTATTATCCCAAATTAGATCAGCAATAGTAAAATGAAAGCTTGGTGCAGGCAAAGGAATTATTGTACCGACATCAATAAATTGATTAAGTTCTTGTTGAATATTTTCTATTTTGTGATAAAAATCATTATTCAAATTATCTTCACTACTAGGAGGAGTAATCACACTATAACCAGGAAAATGCATCACTTTTCCTTGTTCAAATTTAGGTGATTTTTGAATTGTTTTTAGTTGCAATACATGAGTAGATTTAAGAGTTAATTGTCCTACTCGATTAATATATTCTTGATAAGACTCGTTCACTTGCTTTGCCTATTTTACAGTTTGCTAAAACTTCAAAAAAAATTATGTTTTAGGTTAAATATTAGTAAAAAGCTACTTAATAAAAAGCCAATAATTAAACCAAAAAGATGACTTTCAAAACTTACTTGTGGAATTATGTTATCTAAAATAAACTGCAACACAATTATTAAAATAACTGTTTTTAATCTTTGAGCATTCAGCGCAGTCTTTTTTTGCCACCAAGCTTGTAAAGTAAGAGCTAGTAATGCTCCAATCAATCCCATGATCGCTCCTGATGCTCCTACTAAAACAATGTTACTATTGCCAGTTCTCAGAGACAAAAGCGTAACTGATAACATTGCGCCAATACCACTTAGCAGATAAACAATTAAATAACGACCTACACCTAATCTTAATTCCACCAGTTTTCCTAAAAAGAACAAAGCCAGCATATTAGTACCCAAATGAACTCCACCATAGTGAAGAAAATTAGCATTTAACAACCGCCACCACTCTCCAGAAATAATTTTGGCAGGAACTAAAGCCCCCAAGTAATCTAAAGTATGAAGGTTAGTACTTCCTCCTAAACGAATTTCGAGGATAAATAAAACGACATTAAGCAAAATTAGCACATAAGTGGTATATGTAGTGGCATTTTTACCGACTTTCTTCATGATTTTACGCTTAAGAAACTGAGTCAAAGCTGATGCTGTTTGGCTTTACTCTAAAAAATTGCTATTTGGTAATTTTTAGCTATTGCCTTTCATAATATCGTTTTCTTCTAGTTTCAAAGCATTCTCAAATCAGCAAAATTGGAAATGTCCAAGTTATGGCTCAAACTCAGAACCAAGAAATGATAAATTAGGGAGGTTGTAAAAGATTTCGTTCAAATTAATTCCCCAGTTCGCTATGACTAAGCAATACCGGATTACTTTACTTCCTGGAGATGGCATTGGTGCTGAAATTATGGATGTAGCAGTGGCTGTGTTGCAGTTAGTCGGCAAACAAGGTGAAATTGAGTTTACCTTTGATCAGGCTTTAATTGGAGGTGCTGCCATTGATGCTACAGGAACTCCTCTACCACCAGAAACCCTGGAATGTTGTCGTCAAAGCGATGCCGTATTACTAGCAGCTATTGGAGGATACAAATGGGATAATTTACCCCGTCAGCAACGCCCAGAAACAGGACTCCTCGCTTTAAGAGCCGGATTAAATCTTTTTGCCAATTTACGTCCTGCGACTATTTTACCCCAACTAATCGATGCTTCTTCTCTGAAACGGGAGATCGTAGCAGGGGTAGATATTATGGTAGTGCGAGAATTAACAGGTGGGATTTATTTTGGACAACCTAAAGGGATTTTTGAGACAGAAACGGGAGAAAAACGCGGGGTAAATACCATGGCATATACCGCTAGCGAAATTGATCGCATTGCCAAAGTCGGCTTTGAAACAGCCCGCAAACGTCGAGGCAAACTCTGTTCTGTCGATAAAGCCAATGTGTTGGATGTCTCACAATTGTGGCGCGATCGCGTTGCCGCCATGGCGCAAGATTATCCTGATGTAGAATTGACTCATTTGTATGTCGATAATGCAGCAATGCAGTTGGTTCGCGCCCCCAAACAGTTTGACACGATTGTGACTAGTAATCTTTTTGGTGATATCCTCTCTGATGCAGCAGCCATGTTGACAGGTAGTATTGGGATGTTGCCCTCTGCTAGTTTGAGTGCTGCTGGTGCAGGAGTTTACGAACCTGTCCACGGTTCAGCCCCAGATATTGCTGGGCAAGATCAAGCCAATCCTTTAGCACAAGTCCTTAGTGCTGCGATGATGTTACGTTATGGTTTAAATGAGCCAGCAGCAGCCAGTAAAATCGAAAAAGCTGTGATTCAGGTTTTAGATGCAGGATATCGCACAGGGGATATTATGTCTGAAGGGATGAAAGCTTTAGGATGTAAAGGAATGGGCGAAGCTTTACTTTCTGTTCTTAGTTAATAATTTTTATTGCTAGGGCGGGTTAAATCAAGCTCAAAACGGGTTAAGAAAATAGAGTTTGCTCACTAGTATTTATAATTTTTTAATTCATCGTGATGGCTACTCAACAAAACTCGGAATTACTTGAAATTAAAAATTTAATTAATGACCGCTTTAATCAATTAGATCGCAAGATTGATGGAAGTAAAGCCGAACTAAAACAAGAGATTAGCGAAATTAAAGGAGACATCAAAACGCTTCACGTCGAACTTAAAGGGGACATCAAAACGCTTCACGTCGAACTTAAAGGAGATATCAAAGCGCTTCACGTCGAAGTCAAAGGTTTAGATAAAAGATTATCTAACATTGAAACTTCTGTCACTAAAATTCCTGAAATTACGGAAAAGTTTGGTGAATTGAAAAACTGGCGACAAACAGCTTTGATCGTTATTGCTGGCGTTGTTAGTGCTTTTCTAGGTTGGATTGCTAGAGGTAGTAGAATTTAGGTTTAAAAAATTGGAGAAATTAAGCATCATTTTGACCAACGGTCACAGCAAGCTCCGTTGTCTTACGGCGGAGCTTGCTGTGACCTTCCTCCTGCCTCCAGATGAGTCTCTACCACCTGATACTCAAACTAGATGCAGTTAAAAAACAGAAACTTTCGCAAAAATTCGGCAAATGTAACGAATTGCAAAGTATAATAACTAAGTCACATGAGACTCTGCCTGGAAGGGTAGCAGTTTGATGGGATAGTTGATCAATCAAATTGTAGAGTAAAGATTTTTAAATGCGAGTTGCGATCGCCGGAGCAGGTTTAGCTGGATTAGCTTGTGCCAAGTATTTAGTAGATGCAGGACATACCCCTATTGTCTTAGAACGCCGTGAGGTTTTAGGAGGTTTGGTTGCTGCTTGGCAAGATGAAGACGGAGACTGGTATGAAACAGGATTACACGTTTTCTTTGGGGCATATCCTAATATGCTGCAACTATTTAAAGAACTAGGAATCGAAGAGCGTTTGCAATGGAAAGAGCATACTTTGATCTTCAATCAACCAGAGAAACCAGGAACTTACTCCCGCTTTGATGTTCCCGATATTCCCGCCCCCTTCAATGTAATTACTTCGATTCTCCGCAATAATGATATGTTGACTTGGGAACAGAAAATCCGCTTTGCCGTAGGATTGTTACCAGCAATTGTGAGAGGGCAAAAATATGTCGAAGACATGGATAAATATAGTCTTTTAGAGTGGTTACAAAAACAGGGAATTGATGAGCGAGTTAACAGCGATATTTTTATTGCAGCTTCTAAAGCCCTGACATTTATCGATCCTGATGAAGTATCTGCGACAATTCCCCTAACTGCTCTGAATCGCTTCTTGCGAGAAAGATACGGTTCAAAGGTGGCATTTTTAGATGGTTCGCCCACGGAAAGACTCTGTCAACCCCTAGTGGATTATATTACCGCTGGAGGTGGTGAAGTTCGTCTCAATGCACCCTTAAAACAAATTGTGCTTAATGCAGATGGTACGGTTAAAGAATTTTTACTCAGAGGCTTAGAGGGAGCAGCAGATGAGGTGTTAGAAGCGGATATTTATGTTTCTGCGATGTCAGTCGATCCACTGAAAGTAATGCTACCTCAACCGTGGCGCAAAATTGAGTTTTTCCAAAAACTCGATGATTTGGAAGGAGTAGAGGTAATCAACTTGCACTTATGGTTTGATCGCAAACTTACTGACATCGATCAGCTACTGTTTTCTCGTTCCTCTCTCTTAAGTGTCTATGCGGATATGAGTAATACTTGTCATGAATACTCTAATCCTGATAAATCAATGTTAGAGTTAGTCCTTGCTCCTGCTAAAGACTGGATTAGTAAACCCGATGCGGAAATTATCGCTGCAACGCTGCAAGAGTTACAAAAGCTATTTCCCCAACACTTTACTGGCGATAATCAAGCCAAACTTTTAAAATCTAAAGTAGTTAAAACGCCTCGTTCTGTCTATCGTGCCATTCCAGGCAGACAAGCTTATCGTCCGACTCAGAAAACTCCTATTGCGAATTTCTATTTGGCAGGCAGTTATACCATGCAAGAGTTTCTCGGCAGTATGGAAGGTGCAGTACTCTCAGGTAAATTGGCAGCTAAAGCGATCGCCAAAGATTATCCTGTTAGTCAACAAAAAAATCAAAAAATGCTGGCAACGGGAACTTAGAAGATAGCTGCGCCAAATCGCCCCATCGAATGAGACAATGCTTATAAACTTGTAGAAAATCGCGAATTCTTCTACCTTAATTCCCTAACAAGAGTCTTTCTGCTTGCTATTGAATGCTGCAAATTCCCAAACCAAAACCAAAACCTAATCTCATCTCGATTACTGAGTCTTACGAGTTTTGCCGTCAAATTACGGCCGAATATGCTAAAACTTTTTATCTCGGTACATTGCTAATGCCCAAGGAGAAAAGTAAAGCGATTTGGGCAATTTATGCTTGGTGTCGTCGTACTGATGAACTGGTAGATGGAGCTAAAGCTCAATATACTACAGAAGAAACCTTGGCACAATGGGAACAGCAATTAGAGTCGGTGTTTGCCGGGCAAGCAATTGACGATATAGACGTGGCTTTGGTAGATACAGTCAAGCAATTTCCGATGGAGATTCAGCCTTTTCGCGATATGATTGCAGGGCAGAGTATGGATTTGTACCGCAATCGCTATCAAACTTTTGAAGAACTGAAGCTCTATTGTTATCGAGTCGCAGGTACAGTCGGATTGATGTCTAATGCGGTTTTAGGGATCAGCGATTATAGTAGTAATGTTCCTTGGGAACGCGATCGCCCAGTTTATATTCCGACACGAGAAGCTGTCGCACTAGGCATAGCGATGCAATTGACTAATATCTTGCGCGATGTGGGAGAAGATGCCCAAAGAGGACGGATTTATTTACCTTTAGCTGATTTAGCAGCTTTTGACTATACCGAACAAGATTTGTTAGCAGGAGTAAATGATGAGCGTTGGCGAGGGATTATGGCTTGTCAGATTAAACGCGCCAGAAAATACTATCAAGAGGCAGAAAAAGGCATTAAATATCTAATTAGAGACTCCCGCTTACCAGTATGGGCTTCTTTAATGCATTATCAGGGCATTTTAGCTGCCATTGAACGTAACAATTATGATGTGTTTAACAAAAGAGCTTTTGTCCCGAAAGCGATCAAGATCGCGTCGCTGCCTGTTGCTTGGTTAAGGGCGCAGGTTTTATAAATTTTTTTCTCGATATTTTATTGTTGGAAGTTGCAATGCTATCTAATTAGATACCTTTTACTAAAATTACCACTATGCTAAAAATAACCAAATCGGCAAAAACATGAGCGATAAATGGTGCAAGCATACCAGAGGCAAAACGTTTGATTATCCCTAACATGAGTCCATAGATACTTGCCATTAGTACACCAATGTTGCCACCAGGAACACCATTTAGATGAATCGTACCGAATACAACAGCCTGAAGTAACAACGAAACGTAATTAGCACCAAATACAGCATCTAACCCCTGCATGATCACGCCACGATAAATTGTCTCCTCAACAGCAGCATTAACCAAAGCAAAGCTCAAACCAGATAATATTAGTAGCAGTGGCTGCCAGCTTGGGATGAAAGTAAGTACATAGCTTAAATCAGGATGAAATATCAAAAACCATAGTAATAACGCAGTACCAGAAACTGCTACTGTTAGTATCACCATTTGCCAGACAGAAAAATCGAACTTTCCCCAATGCCACCAGAACAGAGTTTGACGCAGGGACGGAGTAGCAACGACAATAACTCCATAAATTCCTAAAGGAATTAAATATAAAAGTGGCCAAGGAAACATTATGACCCCAATTGCGATCGCCAAGTTCAGCAATGTCACATGAACTACTATCGGATCGCCCATCACTAGTGCGGAGATAAATAAAATACTCGCAATGACTATAGCTATGGGAAGTAAGTTTGCTGGCAATAAAGCCAAAATAGCGTGGAGTGTAACAGTGATGAGAATTAATATCGCTCCCCAGCCTCCATAAACTAGAGTTGGAGAACCTAAAGCGGGAGATTCTACTGTAGCCATCATATTTTTGCTATTTTAGGCTTATTTTAGCTGTGGTACTGTTATTGATCAAAAAAAAACCAGCGATCGCGTCGCTGGTTGCTTAAAATAGTTGTTGTCGTTTTAATCCTGGGGAAATCTTAGCTGCACGTTCCCAATAGGGCAACCTTCGATCATCCTCACTAAGAATTGTAACAGAAGCTACGAACAATTTGTAAAAAAAATTAAATTTATTCTACGTTTTTGGTTTTTTGTTGTAGTGTTTTAGCTACTTGGTTTGATGACCAATTGGGGACGACCCCAAATTACAGTTTCTTGCTTGTAAATGGTCATTCCTGGTTTAGCACCTTTAGGTTTATAGACATTTTTAGGTTTAGTATAAATTACAGGAACTAGCTCGCTCTCTCTTGCCTGACTATAGTAAGCCGTTATGTCCGCAGCAAATTGTAAATCGGCTTCTTGGGGAACTGCCCCTGGTTCTAAACGCAGTAAGACATGACTTCCTGGTATTTCTTGGGTGTGAAACCACAGATCGTAATCATTAGCAGTACGAAAGGTGAGAAGATCGTTTTGACGGTTATTTCTTCCTACCCATAATTGATATCCCGAAGGAGTAGTGTAGCGATGAGGTTGAGATTCAGCTGGAGTTTTGGAGGCTGGACGGTCGGTCGAAAGGTAGTTTTGTTCGATTAGTTCTTCACGAATTTCGACTAAAGCTGATAAATCTTCTTGGTGATGATAGTTTCTGAGTTGACTGAGATTAGTTTGAACCTGTTGTAAATAATTGATTTCTGCTGTTACTTCTTGCAACAGAGGTATTACTGCATCTTTAGCCCGTTTCAGTTTTTGGTGACTTTTATAAAGATATTGCGCATTTTGTACCGCATTTTTTTCAGGATTGAGTTTAATTTTGACGGGTTTACCTGTGACAAAATCATTTAAAGTGATAGACTGCATTCCTGGTTGCCATAAATGCAAGTGTGCCATTAGTAAATCCGCTTGTTGACGGTAATTATCTGCTTCTGTTGACTCTTGTAATTTGGTGCGAAAAGTAGCCGCTTTCCGTTGCAGCTTTTTTAAACAATTAGCAACTTTCTGCTGCAATTGATGATGTAACTGTTGAAATTGTTCGAGATTTAGGCGATCGCTATAATAACGATTGATTAAGGCTTGTAAGTCATCAGTTGGTTGATTATCTCTCCAACCCAAAACTGTGTAACCTTGAGGGGTTTTACCAGGATAAAAGGCTTGTTGTTCTAAGATTTTGAGCCATTTTTGCCAGTAAAGAAATAACTGTTGCCAATGGACATCTTGTAAGTTTTCTGTTGTCTCTTGGGGATTAATCCCTGCTGCGATCATAATTTCTGTAGCGATAGCTGGACTCAGCCCTCGATAAGAATTGAGTAACTGACGTTGTAATTGTCCAGGAATGAGACTAACTCTTTCGCGAAAGCGGTCTAGAGGTTCGGCTAATTTCGGTAAAGTTCCCGTTAGCGGTGGTGGCACTTGATAGGGTTGTCCTGTTTGAATCGGACGCACACTAGATTGACTAGAATTAATTTGACGTGCTGGAGCAATAATTTGATTCTCGGCATCAGTAAGAATTACGTTACTATATTTGCCCATAATTTCTACATAAAGATGCCACAAAATACGATCTCCTGGGCGTTTAGCAAACTGAAAATCTAAAACTCTTTCCCAAGGGGCGATCGCTTCAATGCCAGTCAAAGCTAGTCCTTGAACTTGGTGGCGTAGTTGGTCACTAAAGGTAAAAGTATCAGGAGTCCGAGGTGGCGGATCGCCAATACAGACCCTTGCTGCTTGCGGATGCCAACAAATAGTTAACCAACCTCGCTGTTGCATTGTTCTTAATGCTAGATTAATTGTGAAGCGATCGCGCTGATAGACTTGTTCGACACGGGCTGGTAGCCACTGACTTACCAACTCACTCCGAACTGCGGTTAAAGTCGTATAGTCAAAAGGTTGCATAAAAATAATTAATTGTTAAGTTAGCTAAAGCTGAAAAAAGCTGAAAAAAAGCTAAAATTTCAGAAAAAATCGGTATAAGATGAGTTTAAAGCTTGTAAAGCAAGATTTTTATCTATAACATTAAGATTATATTTGCTCAGTCTCCCCATTAGCCTCTAATATTGTTGAATTCTTATGGATATCCAGTTAATTAATATTGGTTTTGGTAATATTGTTTCTGCTAACAGGATTATTGCGATCGTTAGCCCCGAATCTGCCCCGATTAAACGGATTATTACCGAAGCTAGGGACAGAGGGCAACTAGTCGATGCTACCTACGGACGTCGGACTCGCGCCGTAATTATTACCGACTCTTCTCATGTGGTGTTATCAGCCATTCAACCCGAAACAGTGGCACATCGTTTTGTCGGAACTAAAGAGTCCCCTAGTAACTCTAACTAATTCTTCAATCCTATGCCACAAGGTAAACTAATCGTTATTACTGGACCATCAGGAGTCGGCAAGGGGACGATCGTAAAATCGTTATTAGCTAAACACCCCGAACTACATCTTTCCATTTCTGCTACAACAAGAAATCCACGTCCAGGAGAAGTAGAAGGTCAAGATTACTATTTTTTGAGTCAGGCTGAATTTCAACAGGCGATCGCTGAAGCTGATTTTTTAGAATGGGCAGAATATGCTGGTAACTATTATGGTACGCCTAAAAGCAAAGTCGAAGCATTGATTGCTGCTGGTAAATGGGTCTTGTTAGAGATCGAATTAGAGGGAGCAAGGGCGATCGCCAAAATTTTTCCTGAAGCTTGCCGCATTTTTATTTTGCCTCCTTCTTTAGAGGAGTTAGAAGCCAGAATTAGAAATCGAGGTAAGGATGCTGAATCGGCGATTAATCAACGTTTAACTAGAGCCAAAGCGGAGATTGCTGCTAAGGATGAGTTTGATATCTGGATTGTCAATCAAGATTTAACCACTGCCGTTGAGGAAGTGGAGCAAGCTATTTTGAACCTGGACATTTAGACTCACTTAAACCCCGCTATAAATACATTTAGCTTTCTTTCGTAATCAGTCTTTTTTGTAATAGTACTTCTAAATAAAGTTGCTCTAAAAGAGTAATATTTTGCTCAAGGGTATAACGTTGCAAAACCCTCTGTCTGGCTTTTTGACCTAACAATGTCGTCATTTCTGGTTGATCGCGAAACAAGGGTAAAAGGGTTTTGAGTTGGGAAGTAACCCCTTGGGTGTCTAAAACTACTCCTGCCCCACCTTCTAATACTTCGCCATCAGCCCCAGCATCAGTAGCAATACAGGCTACACTACAAGCCATTGCTTCTAGCAAAGAAATCGATAAACCTTCTACCAAAGAAGGCAGAATAAAGACATCTGCTGCTCTGAGAATATCGATACGTCGCTCTTCTTCTGGCACAAACCCTAACCAAATAATGCTATATTCCTTGCCATAATAAGGCTGCAAAGAAGTTCTTAATGGACCATCTCCGACAATCAATAATTTGCTATCTTTTCCCATCGTCGAATATTTCCAAGCTCTTAGTAAAGCTTCGATATTTTTTTCGGTAGAAATACGCCCTTGATAAACAAAAAGTTTCTCGGTTTGGAGTTGATATTTTAAACTCGAATAACCAGGGGAATATTTTTGAGCGTTTACTCCATTAGGAATAATCGCAATTTTTTCGTGAGTAACTCCTAGTTTGACTAGTAAAGCTCGTTGAATCTTGCTAAAAACAATAGTCCGGTCATAATGAGCTAAAAAAGGTGCGTAAAGTTGATAGGTTACATACTGAGTACTGGATTTAAGATTGCGAATTTTGCTGTCAAAAGGTGGATGAAAAGTCGCAACTAAAGGTAAATTGAGTTCTTGACAAATTTCTGGTAAGAGAAAATCTAAAGGAGATAAAGTTAAAGAAGCATGAACTAGATCGGGTTTTAATTCTTGCAGCGATCGCATTAAAACTTTACTAGCTTTGAGAGTCGGAATTGTATAAACCTGAGATTTGTAAATAAACGGTAATGCAACTTCTGGGCAATCATTACTATTTTGATGTTGGGTTTCTGTTTGGGCAAAATGGAGAAAACTCACTTGATGCTTGCGCTCTAGTAGTGCATTAGTAATTTCTCTACCATAAGTAACATTTCCACAAAAAGGTGATTTTTTTCCTAACCAAGCAATGTGCATCCAGATTAATTAATGACAACTCAAAGATTTTTTGTTAGAGTCAGCCCGTCGTTTTACGGCGGGGCTGACTCTAACTTCGTCAACTTTAGTTAATTTACCAGATGTCTTGCCTTTAAGTATCTAAATCCCTAGTTTGATCTTAGAAAGATTTTTTTTAATTGGGGTAATAACTGCGCAAAAGCTAATCCACGATGGCTGATTTTGTTTTTGGTTTCAGGGGTCATTTCGGCAAAGGTTTGTTGCCATTGAGGTACATAAAAAATCGGATCGTAACCAAAGCCTCCTTGACCACGAGGCGAGTCAAGAATTTCTCCCTGACAGATGCCTTCGGTTTGTAGGACAATTGAACCATCAGGAGCAGCGACAGCGATCGCACATACAAATTGTGCTTGACGGTTAGGGTTATTGCCCAACTCTTTCAATAACCGTGCAATCCTTGCCGAATCGTTTGCACCATAACGAGCGGAATAGATCCCAGGCGCGCCATCCAAAGCAGCTACTACTAGACCCGAATCATCGGCGATCGCCCATTCTTGCATCCCTTGAGCAACTTGGACAGCTTTTAAACAGGCATTGGCACTAAAAGTAGTGCCTGTTTCGACGATTTCTAATTCTGGTGGTTTTAGCGTTAAACTCCAAGGCAAATCTGTCAGATATTCCGCCATTTCTTGGAGTTTTCCAGGATTACCCGTGGCGACAACTAATTTTCTCATTAACTTTCAGAAATCACCCGTGTGCAACACCAGTCACTAGGTAAAGCAGAAGGCCATCCCATTCTCAAGGCTTCAGGACAAATTGTCATTACTGTCAGTTGACAATCAATTAATTGAAATCCTTCTTTTTGGCACTGCTTGAGACTATGTTTTAAAATAGAGTCGTCTTTAAACTCGATGGTTTTATTGCATTGAATACAAACAATGTGGTGATGATGATGGGGATAAGGTTGATTTAACTCGTAGTGCTTATGCCCTTCTGCTAATTCTAACTCGCGTAAGATACCCATCCGAGTCATTAATTTGACACTACGATAAATTGTTGAAAGACTAATCCCTTCCTGGCGTTTTTCTAGAAGCTCATGTAATTCTTCTGCACTTAAATGGTCTCCTTTGGGAAGGTTTTGGAAAACATGGAGAATTTTTTCTCGTTGTGGTGTCATTCGCCAACCCTTAGAGTTTAGCTCCGCCTTTAAAGAATCTGCGGTGTAATGGGGCATAAGATATAATCTCAATTAATTCTCTCTATTGACAATAATATCGCATTATCAACTTAAGTTAAGATTTTAAACTGAAGCTAATGGCGATCGTCTAAAAATTAAATAATTGAATTACTATCTTAATAGCGATTAAAATTAGCAACTATAACTTTTATGTTAGCTCAAAGTTCTATTGAAGTAGCTAGTCGCGGATTGAGTTTTATGGCTTTTTGATAAGCTCGATCTGCTTCAAGATCGCGGTTTTGTTTTCTTAAAGCCTTGCTTAAGTCTAAGTAAATTATTGGCGGAGAGGAAGGTAAATTTAGAGCTTGATTATATTGGGCGATCGCCTCTTCTAAATAGCCCAATTCTTGTAAACAATTACCTAAAAAACGATAAACCCAAGCTGGCTGTTGAGAATTTAAATTAATGCCTAAATTATAGTATTTAACTGCTGATTTTAAACATTGTTGTTTTTGATAAAGCTTACCTAAATTAATATAAGTATTGGCATGATTAGGACTTAACTTTAATATTTGTTGATAACAATGAATTCCTCGCTCATATTCTTGATTGCTCTCATAGAGATTCGCTATCTTTTGCCAATATTTAATACTTTTTGGCTTGAGTTCTAAGATTGATTTGGTAATAACAATTGCTTCAAAAAACTGTTTTTGCTCCTTCAGGCGATCGCTTAAATCTGAGAGTTGTTTGATTACAGTGGATTTGTTCAGAGGAAAATTTAAGTTTTCTTGATTAAATTGAGTAATTATAGGACCTTCTTGAGTAGGAACTTGTTCGTTTTTGAGAAAGTAAAATTGATGACTATTACGAGAAAATCTTTCCCATTTATTTTTAAGATTAAATTCTATTAAGTCTTGATTACTATTATAAAATTCATATAATTTGCTAATAGCTTCATATATTGAGTAGTTATTATTCTGAAATTTATAAACTAGCTCACTATCAAACTCAAGATTTAAGATTTTTTTGACAGAGGGATAAATCGGAAAATAATTATTATATTCTATAGTGTGTTGTCCACTGATTAATTCTAATTCAGTATATTGAGTTGCCAACTCTAAGATTTCTAAAATACGATTAACTACATAACCAATAATCGAATGATGAGGATGATTAATTGTATTAAATAAATTAATTTTCTGATAATTATTCAGAATAAAAGGTGTTATTTTAATATCTAAAGATTTTTCTCTTTTTGCTAGTTCTGCAATAGTCAAATCAAAATTATTTTTGATATAGTAAGGACTATAAAAAGATTCATTGAAAATTGAACTGGCAATCTCTTGAATACTTTTACCTTGATCAAATCCTGACAGGATATTAAAATCATGATAATTATAAATATCTTCCTTAATTGGCTGGTTATTTAATGGTTTTAAATAAACCATTTCAGGTTGGTAGCCTGCAAAATAAGCTACGGGAAAAGAAATTATCTTACAATCGGGCTTAAGAAGGCTTTTGAGGTAATTAGTGCCTAGACTAGGTATTTTTTTATAATTATCTGAAACTGGCTGGTAAATAAATAGGTCAATATCAGAAACTATTGCTTCTAAGTCAAATATTTCTTCTTTCTTGATACGATGTACTTTTTTGATAAAAACTTGGGAATATTGACTAGAAAAATCAGAGTTTTGTCCTAGACAATTTTTGATATAGGCAGTTTGACAGTTTCCATATATTAAACATTTTTTCATCAGAATTATTTTTCTAGCCAGGTTTTTCGCTAAGATACATTATTTTCTGAGTAGTAACCTCAGTATATTTACCAAGCTAGAATACTCCCTATCTATCTATATAATGAATTAGCCCATTGAGTTCAAGAGCGATCGCTTCGCGCCTCAATATCTCAATATAAAGTTAAAAGCGATCGCCTATTTGAGATGCTGGTATTTACTTATTTAACAAAAGTAAATCGATCAACTCACAAAATCCTGCTACCTCTTTTTTAGTAGTAATAAAAGTAGGTTTATCAGATAAATGTTCCCAATAATCTTTAAGGTTTGCTACTCCTACTGATAGAGGAAAAATATCAGCATTAAATAATGATTCGTCATTAGGACTATCTCCTACTGTTACTACTTCTTGCAGAGATAAGTAAGAAAAATATTTATCAATAATTTGTTTTAAACCTTTAGCTTTATCTTGTTGTTGCGGTTTAATATGACACTGTACTGTACTGTAAGTAAAGCTCCAACTATTTTCAAGACAGATATTGGTCATAGCTTGAAGTTGGTGAGTCTTTAAATTACCAATGTCAAATGTCCAGTCGGTTAAGCGAAATAAGTTATCTTGAGATTCTTGAATATAAGGAAATTTATGCTGAAGTAATTGAAAAGCTTGGCTCAACTTTTGACGATGAATATTGATATCTGGAATTTCTGTAAGTAACTCCCAATTACTATTATTTTGACTATAAAATAATCCGCCATTTTCGGCGATCGCCCCTTGAATTGGTAAATAGTTTGTCAAACTATTTACCCAACCAGCAGACCTTCCTGTTACGATGATAAGCTCTATATTACTACTCAATAATGATTCGAGAGCAAATATTAACTTAGAGGTAAATTTACCTTGTTGAGTTAGAGTTCCATCCATGTCGGTAGCAACTAGACGAATATTACTTAAAAGTTGAGAATTAAGCTGATTTTTCATCAAATTTTACTTTAAATACTTCAGCAAAAGCTAAAACAACATCTTGTCGCACTCGATCTACAGTAATCTGAGGCAGAAATTCTGCTAGACTACCAACAGGTTTATCAATAATTCCACAAGGAACAATATCTTGAAACCCAGTTAGATCGGGACAAACATTCAACGCAAAACCGTGCATCGTGATCCAACGACGTACTTTTATACCAATCGCAGCTACTTTTTTCCCTTCTAACCAGACTCCTGTAAATCCTGGAAGACGATAACCATTTAGTTGATACTTACTTAACACTAAAATAATTACTTGTTCGAGTTGACGCAAGTACCAGTGTAAGTCGGGTTGATAGTAGCGTAAATTTAAAATCGGGTAGCCCACTAGCTGACCAGGACAATGATAGGTTACTTCGCCACCTCTTTCGACACGATATAATTGGCGATCGCTATTTTGAGACTCGAATTTGACAAAATCAAGATTAGCTCCTGTTCCTAAAGTGTAAACTGCAGGATGTTCTAATAAAATTAAGCAATCTGGTAAATCAGGATTAATAATTCTTGCTGCTACTAACTTTTTTTGATATTCCCATGATTCTTGATAAGGCGTTATTTGCCAACTTTTCAGGATACAGCTTCTCGTTTGTGGCAGAGGATTGTCCATAAATTTTTACAAAATGTCAATCAATGTAACAGAACATCAAAAGAAATAAAAGGTCGATGTCATGCAAAATACAAAGTGCTAGTCTAGAGTTATAGAATAATTGAAACTCAAGTTTAACTCAACAAGTTTTTGCAAATACTCGATTATTTGTACTTGCCAAGTTTTGCAATTTTGACTGCCTCAAAAACAAAAATAGAAAAGCAAAAATAACATTGAAATTAGCTTTTTTTTGAGCTATAAGTATAAATATAATCAGTTTTTGTTGGGTTGGCTATTAGCCTATCACACATCAAGAGAGGAAGATCTAAAACACTAGTTTCAATAAAAAGTAAGAAATGATGACATAGTTTTTCTTGGCTATAATGCTAAATGCAGATAATAAAATTGTAGTTTTATTATGTATAAGATTGCTACTAAGAAAAATTGATTTCTTACTAAAAACGACAAAACCTTATTGTATTACTATTAAGAGTATGGAGTGTCAAGTATGAAGCTTTTGATCCAAGGCAATAACATCACAGTTACCGATTCAATTCATGATTACGTTCAACAAAAGGTAGAGAAAGCAGTTAAACACTTTCAAAACATCACGAAAAAAGTTGACGTTCATCTATCTGTAGATTGTCATCCTCGTGTCATGGATAAACATAAAGCAGAAGTAACCGTATATGCTAATGGAACAGTAATTCGAGCGCAAGAAGGTAGTGAAAATCTTTATGCCAGTATTGATATGGTATCTGATAAAATCGCTCGTCAATTGCGCAAATATAAAGAAAAACAACTTCATAAAAAAACTCATGCTCGCGTTACAACTAGAGACATAATAGAAGAAGAACCTGTAGAAGTTCCGCTAGTTAGCGATCGCGCTCCGCAGCTACCAGAGGAAGTAGTCAGAAGCAAATACTTCAATATGCCACCAATGACTGTTGAAGAAGCCCTAGAACATTTGCAACTTGTAGATCACGATTTTTATATGTTTCGTAACAATGTGACTAATGAAATCAATGTCATCTACTGTCGCAACCATGGTGGCTATGGCGTAATTCAACCTCGACCCGAAAACAATAATCACAATGGCAATGGTCAGGTTCATTTATCTTAATGATTAAGCTGAGTTCATCTGACAAATAGAAATAACTTAATCCTCCCTTAGCTATATTGATCCACTCTTGGATTCAAGCTAAGGGAGGTAAGTAGCTGGGTGTAATTAAATATAAAATGGAAAACTATTTGTCGGCTTTCAATACCCCACTACCCCACTACTCCACATCATCTTTAACCTAATTGTTCCTACCTACTTATATATCTGAATAGTCCTGTGATACCATAAACCAGCTATAGTAATAAAATAAGCCGTATCCTTTACCTAGTCTGGTTTTAAGTAATGTTATTTTCCGCTAACGATTTTGCCTGGTTGCATCGAGGAACCAGTGAAATATTTCCCAATCAACCTAATTCAAATGATTCCGAAGCAAATCTTGAAGCCAGAATTCGGCAAAGCAATCGCC
The DNA here is from genome assembly GCA_051155735.1 of Xenococcaceae cyanobacterium. Taxonomy (GTDB): domain Bacteria; phylum Cyanobacteriota; class Cyanobacteriia; order Cyanobacteriales; family Xenococcaceae; genus JASJCP01. The sequence continues at coordinate 3,283 of DAXETX010000154.1, read as the reverse complement.
CTCTACGAATTAAGCTAGGAATCGATCCGACTGGGACAGATATTCATTTAGGTCATAGTATTCCATTTCGCAAGTTGCGAGCTTTTCAAGATGCTGGACATACTGCAATAGTTATTATTGGGGATTTTACCGCTCAAATTGGTGATCCAACTGGAAAATCTGAGGTGCGTCGTCAGTTAACCGCAGAACAAGTTCGAGAAAATGCTAACACTTATTTAGAACAGCTACGCCCAATTCTTGATTTTGATACCCCAGGAAGACTAGAAATTCGCTATAATTCCGAATGGTTGAGTCAATTAGACTTAGCTAAGATTCAAGAATTACTAGCTACGATGACAGTAGGGCAAATGCTAGCCAAAGAAGGCTTTGCCGAACGCTATAACCAAGAAAAACCGATTTTTCTTCATGAATTTTTATATCCTCTGATGCAAGGGTACGATTCAGTCGCCATAGAAGCAGATGTGGAATTAGGTGGAACCGATCAAAAATTTAATATTGCTATAGGTCGAGACTTGCAACGTTACTTTAATAAGCGTCCTCAATTTGGTTTATTATTACCCATCTTGTTGGGAACAGACGGGGTGCAAAAGATGTCCAAATCTCTCGATAACTATGTGGGTTTACGAGAAGATGCCCTTTCAATGTACTCTAAACTTGAAAAAACTCCCGATGCTTTACTAAAAGATTATTTTGAATTACTCACCGATTTAGATTTAATTACTCTTCCCAATAATCCTAGAGAATGTCAAAAACTATTAGCAATCGCCATAGTTTCGCAGTTTCATGGTAAAGATGCAGCTTTAAAAGCCCAACAAACAGCCGAATCAATTGTTTTAAAAGGTAGTGCTAGTAATCAAGATAGTATTCCCGAATATTCACTCCAAGCAGTAGAGTTTCCTGCCAAAATATTTTACATACTTAATGCTAGTGGTTTATGTAAAAGTAGTGGTGAAGGAAGAAGACAGATTCAAGGTGGTGCAGTTCGTTTAGATGGCGATCGCCTAAGCGATGTTAATCAAACCTTTAATGCTGCTGTGGAGTTACAAGGAAAAGTCTTACAAGTAGGTAAGAAAAAATTTATTCGGTTAGTTCCTTAAGATTTTACTTAATAACTCATGACCAAGAATCAAATTATTGTTCCTCTAGATGTATCTAGCTTGGAAAAGGCGATCGCTTTAGTCGAACAACTACCTCAAGTAAACTTTTGGAAAGTAGGGCTAGAACTGTTTGTCAGTACTGGAGGCGACATCTTAAAGTATCTCAAAGATCGGAATAAAAACATTTTCCTCGATTTAAAATTTCACGATATTCCCAACACAGTTGCTGGTGCTTGTCGCGCTGCTGCTAAATATCAAGTAGATTTATTAACAATTCATGCAGCAGGAGGAAAACCAGCCTTAGAGGCTGCTGTCGCTTCCGTCCAAGAAATAAATCATCCACCAAAAATATTAGCTATTACCTTACTTACTAGTATCGATCATCGAAGTTTGAATTTCGATCTCAAAATTCCTCTAGAACTGCCAGAATATGTCTTAAAAATGGCGCTTCTGGCTCAAGAAGCAGGAATTGATGGAGCAGTATGCTCTCCCCAGGAAGTATCTCAGTTACGCCGTATTTGTGGACAAGACTTTTTATTAGTTTGCCCTGGAATTCGTCCTAGTTGGTCAGTTTCAGAAGATCAAAAAAGAATTACCACTCCTACTCAAGCGATCAAAGCAGGAGCAGACTACCTAGTTATCGGTCGTCCCATTACCGCTGCTGCTAATCCTAAATTATCCTGGCAAAAAATTTGTCAAGAACTCGACAGTATTTAAAAACCTATTTTTGCTGAAAAAGTAGTTGGTTTATCGGTGTTGATCGCAGAATTATTCCACCATTTTCATACTCAAATCTAACCAACAAGAACGTGTAATTGGCGCACTACTAGAAATATAATCTACTCCCGTTTCCGCTACAGCACGAATTCTCTCTAAAGTAATATTTCCTGAAGCTTCAATTTTGACTTTTTGATCGTGCTGTCTAATTACCGCCACAGCTTGATTCATCATCTCTAAAGACATATTATCCAGCATAATAATATCTACCTGGTTTGCTAAAGCTTCTTTGACCTCTTCTAAATTGCTGGTTTCTACTTCAATAGATGAAGTATAAGGAATAGTATTTTTAATTAAAGCGATCGCTTGGCTAATTCCCCCAGCTGCTCGAATATGATTATCCTTAATCATCACTGCATCATCCAACCCTAAACGATGATTAACTCCACCACCAACTTGAGTAGCATATTTTTCTAAAACTCTAAGTCCAGGAGTAGTTTTACGAGTATCTACTAATTGTGTCGGTAAATCAGCGATTTTTTCGACATATTTCTTGGTTGTCGTCGCAATGCCACTTAACAGCATTGCCAAATTCAGCGCAACTCTTTCTCCTGTTAACAAAGCCTCTTTTTTTCCGCCAATTTTGGCGATCGCTTTTCCTGACTCACAAAATTCTCCTTCCTCTACCATTGCGACAAACTTTATTTGCTCATCTAGCAACCGAAAAACTTTAGCAGCGATCGGCAATCCCGCGATCACCCCATTTTCTTTAACAATCCATTCTGCTTTACCTTCACTATCCAATAAAAGCCCTTGAGTTGTGAGATCGCCTCTACCAATATCTTCAAGTAACCAGGTTTTTAGTAAAGGCTCGATCAATAATTGAGCAGGTAATACAACCATAAAAAATTTTTAAACACCAATCTCCAAAATACTCCTAATCGGATTTTACAATACAAGGCTGTGGAAGCAGCCATCGCGACGGGGCAAAATTTTTTTGGTCAAAGAGTTGACAAAGAAGAAAAGAATGAGTATATTGGTAAATGCGCGGTTGAAAGCAACAGCCTCAACTAAAGCCTAGAACCTAGACAAAGCAATAGTTTGAAGGCAAACCATAACCTTGACTAACCTGGTCAAAACAATAAGATTAAGAGCCAAACAACTGAGTTAAACAAGACAACTCATCAAACTAAGAAGTAAGTGATTGCAACCGAAACTTAGGATACAATGGAGAGTTTGATCCTGGCTCAGGATGAACGCTGGCGGTATGCCTAACACATGCAAGTCGAACGAAGCTCCTCGGAGCTTAGTGGCGGACGGGTGAGTAACGCGTGAGAATCTGCCTCGAAGTTGGGGACAACAGTTGGAAACGACTGCTAATACCCAATGAGCCGAAAGGTGAAAGAAATTCGCTTCGAGAGGAGCTCGCGTCCGATTAGCTAGTTGGTGGGGTAAAAGCCTACCAAGGC
>DAXETX010000153.1:0-3603 GCA_051155735.1 Xenococcaceae cyanobacterium | reverse complement strand
GATTTCCAGTGGTAGTGAAGGTAGTGGCTATCAAAGAATTAGTCAACATATTATCGATTCTGCTGAAGCTGTAGGCAACATCAATTTACAAGATGAGTTTCAGTCGCAAGGCTCACTCCAAAATTTAGCCAGATTGCTTAACCAAGAAACTGACTTTGCTTTGCTGCAATTGGATGTAGCTAGCAAAGCGATGAAAGAAGGTAAAGTAGAAGCAGTAGCCGTATTAGCCAATGAGTATATACACTTTATTACCCGTAAGGACTCTACACTCAATGACATCACTACGTTGTCTTCAGACAAAATAGCTGTAGGGGCTGCTGGTAGCGGTATTTATTTTACTTCTAGTCGAATTTTAGAGGCGATTAATCTCGATATAGAAGAAGCTCAATTGCCAACTAGTGAGGCTTTTTCGCAGTTGCGAAAGGGAGAAGTTGAGGCTTTAGTATATGTCGGACCGTTAGGAGCTAGTCAAAAAGTTAAGCAAGAGCTAGCAAAAGATGATGCGCTGCGCTTGATTGGGCTTAAATCTAATATTCAAAACCATTTAACCCTCAATTTCCCTGAATCTTACCAAAAAGCGCTTATTCCCGAAGGCAGCTATCGAATTTTACCCGCTGAACCCAGTCAAGATTTATCTACGGTTTCCACTGCTACAGCCCTAGTAACCCGCCCTGATGTAGAACAAAAAACTGTAGCTCTTCTCACTTGGTCAATTATTGCTACGGCTCGTAAATATGGTTTATTTTATCCTGAATTAGCTAGCACTGAAGACCCGCGATCGCTCTTGCATCAAGGCTTGGTTCACATTCATCCAGGAGCAAGTCAGGCGATGGCTTATGGCGATCCTCGCTCTGCTTGGGTACGCTATCTGCGAGAGAATAAGCCCTTACAAGCTGCTTCTATTATGCTGCTTAGCACCAGTACCATTGGTTTTTTAATCCGTTGGTGGCGCAAAAGACGCTCTGCTGAAATTATCAAAAGTAGCCGTCAAAGTATTGCGGAGTTGCGTGCTTTAGTCGAAAACAATCCTCAACAAGCTTTAGAAAATGTCGAACAATTACGACAACAACACCGCCTGATGTTAGTTGATGGTGCTTTAAGTCAGGATGCTTACGAAGAAATTGAAAAAATGACCAGCATTCTTAGCGATCGCTGTCGTACCTGGCAAAAAAGACAAGAACGTAAATTTGCGCTTAATACGCTAAAATTAGTCGGAGATTGGCAAAATGAGCTGCGAAAAGACCCAAACTCTGCTCTACATCGAATCAATCAGGTAGAGGGAGAATTAAAGAATATGTTACTCGCCAATGAAATAGATATTGAAATCTATGCCTTAATCAAACAGCTAATTTTAACTTTGATTATGTGCTTTGTCCCGCAAAAAATCTTGTTAGAAGAAATCAAAGAGCAAGAAGCAGTAAGCACTAATCAGTAAGCGATTAATTTTGTCATTTTTTGTTTTCATGAATGATTGAAGTAAGAGCAATCTAATCAATACAAATTTTCTCTTAACTCTTTCTAACTCAGAAACCACTCATAACCTGCTGCTAGTTGTTCCTTAGCGTTTTTTGCCACAATATTGCCATGAGCCATAATCACTCGCTGGAAATCCCAGGCTAAGATCTTAGAGATAGTTGCACTAATTGCTTGTTTATCTTTGATGGCAATTTTTTCTAGTAAAGAAGGCTGAAGAGATTGATAACAGCCCAGTATTCTCGCTGCTAATTGAGTGGTGAAAGGAAAGTTGCGATCAAAGTTAAAAGCACTATCGGTAAGAATTAAGGTTTGACTCTTGGGGTGAAAGAAAACTATTTCATTTACTGTCACAATTTTGGGAGGAATAAAAGCTTGAAATCCTTGAAAGGGAATATATTCAAGTTCGCCATTAAAATCAATTTTATCTTCTGCAAAAGTTTTGGATATAACAATATTTGGTTGTTTGGCTTCTATTCCTGATGGTGCAATTAATTCTGCTTGAGGATATAGTTTTTGACAGTGTTCTAAATATAAATGATGGAAAAGATTGGGAGCAATTATATATTTAACTGTACCCAGACTATCTAGTTTTTGCTTGAGATAGACATTAATTTTAATCGGAGAAATCAGTAATAAAGAATTATCTGATCGCGCAATTACAGTCATTCTCGTACCTACTGGCAATCCTAAATATCTTAATGGTTGTTCCGCCACCCAGATACAACGCTCTACTTGCTTTAGCATTGGTTACTATAGAGTTTTCAATTGATTAATGTGATTTCACCTACTCAGCTTAGAGGTTTTTAAAAAGTCTGTCTTTGCTATTCTTCCGAAAACTATGCAGATATTCCAATAAATTTTTGCAGAGTTATCAAAGAGGATTATAAATTCCGATAAGCTTTGGGAGTAATCTCAAAATGTTGGCGAAACAATCTAGTAAAGTGGCTTTGATTGTGAAATCCTACTTGATGACATATTTCAATAATCGGTAAAGATGATCGCCGTAGTAGTATCTTCGCTTTTTCCAGACGGCATTTGGTTACATACTGGTGAGGAGTTAAGCCAGTAGATTGTTTAAATAAGCTAGCAAAATAATGAGGGCTAATTTGTACCAAGTTGGCTAGTCTGGTTAAGGTTAAATCTTGCTCTAAATTGACGCGAATATATTCTATTACTGGCTTTAGTTTATAAGGTGCTAATCCTTCTTGGTATTCTTTAATCTGGGGATTACCAAAAGCATAACGATGCATTAAGTGTATAGAAAGTGCTGTTGCCATAGAATCTGCATAAAATTTACTATCCACTCCCCCTGTTTCTAATTCTGCTTTTAAGGCTAATCCCATCTGTTGAATTAAAGGATCTCGCAGTTTAAAATGCGATCGCGCAACGCCTCGCCCTTGGCGAGATCGCAATTTAATTGATGATACCGTTTCCGCAGCAGCATTAATGAGAGTATCTGGAGATAGAAAAATTTCTAGTAAAGGGGTTGGGCGATCTATTCTAAATCTGGGAAAAAGTTCCCCCGCAGGAAAGATCACTATATCTCCTGCACTATATTCTTCTTGATACCACTTTCCCTCTAGCTGATATTTTCCCTGACAATCTCCCAGGCAAATAAATAAGGCATGATCGGAAGATACACTTTCTGGCATTTCCCCCGCAGGTTCTATTCCATAGACTAAATTAAGATTATCCCATCCTGCTGGCTCGCTAGATAACAGGTAGGTGTATTCGCTCTTTTCTCCCTGAAAATCTGTCGGAAATGGATATTCTTCTGACACGGATTTATCTCGAAGAATTAAATGGTTTGTGGTATCGTATCACATCCGAGCGAAATCTTTTTTCGTACGCGATCGCTTTGTTTCTGAGAAAAGGCGATCGCCTATCTGGTCGTTTTTAGGTAAGACGCGATCGCCTAAAAGAAGATCAAATCCCAGTTTTTCTAGAGCTTTAATTGCTTCTGTAGCCTTTACTCTGGGTAATTTAGGCATTAGTCACTTCAAAAGTAGTAATCAGACGAGGAGAAGTATTTGATAAAGGGAATTCTTCTAAATAAAGTTCTGTGGCTTCTTTCAAATTAGCTAAAGCTTCTTCTACGGTTTCACCTTGACTTGCTGTTCCTACTTC
>DAXETX010000152.1:0-3806 GCA_051155735.1 Xenococcaceae cyanobacterium | reverse complement strand
TTCGCTTGGGATTGGGCGTTAGTGGGATCGGAGGATTTTTTGATGACCAAGTAAATCAAGTCTTAGGAATTCCTGAAGCTGAAGCAGTGATTTATCTGACTACTTTGGGTGTTCCTGTCGCCGATCAATAGTTCTGGAGAAGGTAGTAGGTAGTGGTTGATGACTAATAACTAATAATTAATAACTGATTACTGGGTAGTAGGTAGAAGTCCATTTCACGAAATTAAGAACTGCGATAAACTACAGGAAAACATACTGTAAAAGTTGTCCCCACTCCGAATTGGGAACGAACTGAAATACTCCCTGACATTCCCTCGACTAGAGTTTTGACAATAGATAGTCCTAAACCCGTGCCTCCTGTACGATTACGGGCTTCATCGAGACGATAGAACCGCTCAAAAATTCGCGCTTGTTGCTGTAGCGGAATCCCCGTTCCCCGATCGCATACTTGAATCTGAACTTGATTTAGCTCTGATTGAATTCTAATCGTAATTGGGGTTGGGGCTGTCGAATATTTAACGGCATTATCAATTAAATTCAGCATGATTTGCTTAAAACGATTGCTTTCAGCTTCAATTACCAGATTATCCTGAGAAGACTCTAACTGAATTAGGCGATCGCTACATTGTCGAGCCATGTCAATGATTTCTAGAATTGCCTGATTCAGTTCAATTGGCTCAAGTTGAAAATAGATTCTGCCACTATCCGCTCTAGCTAAATCAAGTAAATCTCTTAATAATTGAACGGTGCGATCGGCTTCAGAAGCAGCAGTAGTTAAGGCTTCGTGTTGGATTTCGGTTAAGTTTTTGCCTCGACGTAAAGTACTTTGCAGATATCCTGAAATAATCGTTAGAGGTGTCCGCAATTCATGGGAAACGTTGCTTAATAGCTGTCGTTGATGTTCCCAAGACTCAGATAACCGCAGTAGCATTCCTTCAAAAGCTTCGGCTAATTCTTTGACTTCTCTTGGGGCATGATCGAGATGAACTTGCGCTTCACTAAGTTTCTCTACTGATATGTTGGAACTAATCAAACTGAGGCGTTTTAAAGGTTGAATAGAGCGATTAACATAGATAGCAATCACCATTGTCATCACTGTAATCGTAAAAAGAGTCCCTAAACTCATACTACGAATCAGACTCAATAACATTGTTTGCTCATTGGTAATATCTTGAGCAATATATAATTTTCCTAAATTGGTATTTTCGATCTGCAAAGAAGAAGCACAAAGTAACCAATAACGTCCTTGTAAATCTTGGACTTGGGGAACGGAAGGAATATTGTTTAAAGGTAATAAAGTATTGGCGATCGCCTCATCTCTCAATGCCGAAGACTTAGCGATTACCCGACCAGAATCATTTTTAACCCACAAGACTTTGCGATCGCGAGAAAGATGCTCGACAGCTTTCTCAATTCCTGTTTCGAGAGGGAGCATCTGATCATAAATTGCCACATCATTGAGAAAGCGATCGGCTACATATTTCATATTTTCTTTGTGGGTCGCGATCAAAATTTGTTGCATCCGCAGACTCGTCCAAGTAGCTAATCCACCCAAACTACAGACTGAAACAAGAGCAATTCCCAAGGTTAAGCGGACTCTTAGTGAAGAGAGGTCAACCAGTCTTCGCCTTGAAAAGGAGGAGCGACCCTGCTCTGACCGTTGGCCATCGGTACTCTGCACGGCATCAGCAGAGCCTGCGATGACTTCGTCAAAATTGCGCCAGAGAAATTTCATCAACAAGTCTCAAAATCGAATCTTAATTTAACTTATAGTTTGCCTAAAGATTCTTAAAATCTACTGATAAATAGTCAAGAAAAAAATAATGTTCTCTAGTTGACAAAAATTATTTATTGAGAGATACTCATAAAAGTAAACGTAAGTTTGCGGGTGTAGCTCAGTGGTAGAGCGCAACCTTGCCAAGGTTGATGTCGCGCGTTCGAATCGCGTCACCCGCTTGGTAAATCACCACAATTCTTTAGTTTTTGTTGATCTTAGAATCAAAAAGCCCTAGGGCTAGGGGCAAAATCCTGAAAAAATCTGGCAAATTCCAAATCAAGTAAAACTTTTAGCAAAACAAGATTCATAATGAAAGTATCACTCAAGGTGTAACTATTATGTCTGAATCTTCTCAAAAAGCAAGAATTATTGCTGACTTGCAACAAGCCCAGAAAACAGGAGAATTAACCGCCGAAAAAATCCGAGAAATTGTTAAAACCGCTATTTCTCAAGGCTTAGAAGCCACCAAAACTGGTCAAACCGAAATTGCCAATCAAGTGCAAGATGCGATCGCAGCAGTGGCAGAAGTTTGTCAAGATACAGGTGAGGAATTACAAGCAGAAATGGCTGCTGCTTTAGAAGGAGCGATCGCAGGAATTAGTCATAGTCAACGGCAAGTAATTAATCAAAGTCAATCTCAAATTCAAACTTTACAAACTCAAGTTGAATCCCAAGAGCAACAATTAGAACAACAAATTAATCGGGTTCTGCAACATCTTCGCGATCAAGGAGTTGCCCAATCAGCGAAAGTCAAAGCAGCGATTGATACCGCAGTAGATAATTTTAAAGAAACCGAAGAAGCTGCCTTACTGCAAAAACGCTATGCGCAATTAAAAGCGCAACTGGCGGTTTTACAAGCTAATCTTGCTAGTCGCTACGGCGAACGTTATGAGGAAGTAAAGCAGTATTTGGACGAGGCGAAAAATTGGTATGAAAAAGCCAAAGAAGACCCAGAAGCCTTTAACGAACAAGTTGCCCAGCAGCGCGCTGATTTTGAAACTAAACTGGGAGAAGCAGGAGGAGCGATCGCTCGTAAAGAAAAGCAGGTTAAACAGCTTTTAAAAGAACTTTGGCAAACAGTCCGAGAAATATTTAAGTGACAATTGTCACTAGATATTCAAGAGTAGGATACTGTTTAGGCGTTAGCTTTTTCGGATTGCTTAGATAGTATCCACAAAGCATGAATTACACCAGGAATCCAACCTAATAGAGTCAGCAAAATATTAATTACTAGTGCTGAACTCACACCTGTAACTAAAAACACTCCTAAAGGAGGTAATAAGATCGAAGCTACAACTTGCAAAATTTTCATGGTAATTTCTAGTCTGTTTTATTTATACGTAAGTATTTACTAATATTCTAGCTAACTTCTAATTTTGTCTTCTATCTTGAGTTATATAATTAACTATTTTTTAAACTTTTATTTAGTTCTATTTGCCTCTGAAAAATATATCTTTAAAGAGATGCATTAACTTAATCAACTCAAGGACAATTGTAAGAATAAACTGATCGTAAATATTAAAAACATAGTTTTCAAGGAGAAAATATATGCTAGGAAAGCTTTTAACCTTACTTGCTACTGCCCTTAGTCTTTTAGTAGTTGATATTATTTTTCCAGGCGTAGATTTAGCTAACTTTCCCGCAGCCATGATCGCAGCCTTGGCAATTGGTCTGGTTAATGTCGGAATTAAGCCAGTTCTGTCTCTAGTCTCGCTACCTGCTACCTTCCTGACTCTTGGTGCATTTTCACTGGTGGTAAATGGCTTGTGCTTTTGGTTAGCTTCAGTTTTTGTGCCAGGGTTTAGAGTTTTTGGTTTGTTGTCATTTATCCTCGCACCCGTAGTATTGTCAATCGTCAATACTTTCTTGACCAAATATTTTGCTGAAAGATATCCTGAGTTAACTCAAGATTCATAGCTCTTAGCTATTAGCCGTTAGCTTTTAGCTTGATTAATCGGCAAGAATCGATTTTTAACGAGAGATTGTACTCACCGTTAAACAAGTCCGTTAAAATCAAAGATTTTTAACG
>DAXETX010000151.1:0-4696 GCA_051155735.1 Xenococcaceae cyanobacterium | reverse complement strand
GATAGTTTAGACTGTTACAACGAAGTCAGTTTTAGTTTTTTTTAAGGCTCATTGGCGATCGCAATTTAATGAAATCAGCGATATTGTGTTTTTTAAATACAAAGTACTGCGACTCTTGTAGAGTGGTAATAGCTTCTGGTAAGATTTTTCAAAGTTAGTAGTTAGTATTAAATGCTTACTTAATAAGTTTTAGCTCAAATTTGACGAAGTCAGCGTTACTCTATCGTGTCACGGCAGAGTAACGCTGACAATAAACTTAATCTATTAGTAGATTCTGGCTTTTGAATTAACTTAAAACTCAAACAAGAGCTTTAAATTTATCGCTAGATTAATGAGATAATTTGACTAAGACTTGAATAATAACTATGGGTTAATTCATTTTTGTAAAAGAGGAACGCTATGACTGCCGATATCGACCGCGTGGTACTCATTGGAGTAGCAGGAGACTCTGGATGTGGTAAATCGACCTTTCTTCGTCGTTTAACTGATTTATTCGGCGCAGAATTTATGAGTGTTATTTGTTTAGACGACTATCATAGTCTAGATCGTAAGGGGAGAAAAGCAGCAGGTGTTACAGCTTTAAACCCGAAAGCTAATAATTTTGACTTGATGTATGAGCAAATTAAAGCTCTTAAAGAAGGTAAAGCGATTGATAAACCAATTTACAATCACGAAACTGGCGAAATCGATCCCCCAGAAAGAATTGAACCGAATAAGGTGGTGGTAATTGAAGGACTGCACCCTCTGTATGATGAGAGAGTTCGTTCTTTAGTGGATTTTAGCGTTTATCTCGACATTAGCGATGAAGTCAAAATTCAGTGGAAAATTCAGCGGGATATGGCAGAAAGAGGTCATACCTATGAAGATGTGCTAGCTTCAATTAATGCTCGAAAGCCTGATTTTAGTGCTTATATCGAACCACAAAAAGAGTTTGCTGATGTAGTGATTCAAGTCTTACCTACTCAGTTAGTTAAAGATCAAGAAAGTAAATTGTTGAGAGTGCGTTTGATTCAAAAAGAAGGTATTCAAAACTTCGATACTGTCTATCTCTTTGATGAAGGCTCGACTATTGACTGGCGACCTTGTGGACGTAAGCTAACTTGTACCTATCCTGGTATAAAAATGTATTATGGTCCAGATAGCTTTATGGGGAATGAAGTTTCGATTCTCGAAGTAGATGGTCAATTTGATAATTTAGAAGAAATGATTTATCTTGAAAGTCATCTCAGCCGAACTGGGACTAAGCACTACGGCGAAATGACCGAATTACTTTTACAACACAAAGAGTATCCAGGTTCTAACAATGGTACTGGCTTGTTTCAAGTATTAGTCGGGTTAAAAATGCGTGAGTCTTACGAAAAATTAACCCAAGTTAAAGAAGCTGCTACTGTCTAAAAGCAGAGTACTTGAGACTACTAAAATATTTGAGGCAATCACTTATCATGACAAGAGCTATTAATAGCTCTTTTTTTGTTTTGATGAGCTTGAATTATGACTTATTTATTGCCAACAATTATCGCTTTAGATTTTGATGGGGTAATTTGTGATGGTTTAAAAGAATATTTTGCGACAACTAAACGCGCTTATGCCCAAATTTGGCAACAAGAGTTAGAGCCAGCCTCAGAAGCAGAATTAAAAACAAGTTTTTATCGACTACGTCCTGTAATTGAAACGGGTTGGGAAATGCCTGTTTTATTGCGGGCTTTAATTTTAGGAAGAGATGCATCAGAAATCTTAAAATCTTGGAGTTTGGTGAGAAATCAAATAGTGGCTACGGAAAAATTAAACACTAAAGAGATTGGCAAAACTCTAGATGCAGTAAGAGATCATTGGATTAATCATGATTTAACTAGCTGGTTAGCATTACATCGTTTTTATCCTGGAATTTTAGCCGTATTAGCCACAATTTTGCGTTCCTCTAGTGAACTGTATATAGTCACTACCAAAGAAGGTCGATTTGTTCAAAAACTCTTGCAGCAACAAGGAATTACGCTGGCGACAAAGCGAATTATTGGCAAAGAAGCAAAACGTCCTAAGTATGAAACTCTCAGATTATTAAGAGATAGCAGCCAAGATGCTGATGTTAGTTTTTGGTTTATCGAAGACCGATTACCAGCTTTGCAACTCGTGCAGCAGCAACCCGATTTAATCGCGATTGTTAAGTTGTTTCTAGCTGATTGGGGTTATAATACCGAAAGCGATCGCCAATTTGCGGTAACCGATCCAGAGATTGAATTGATTTCGCTGAATCAGTTTAACCAAATGCTTGCGGGGTCAAAGAGTTAAACTCAATCGCGGTTTCTAAATTCTTCGCCAGGGCGAAAATGACGCTTTCTGATGCGGGTTTACCAACTAATTGTACCCCTACAGGTAAACCACGATCATCTAATCCCGTAGGAATTGCGATCGCTGGCTGTCCTGTCGCATTCCACAAAGGACAGGGTAAAATCCAGCTAGTAATCTTCTCTAAAGTCTTTTCTGGTGTTAGGTTAGCAAATTCGCCAATTTTAATAGTGGGGTGTAAATAAGTCGGCAGCACTAAAACATCATAAGGCTCGAACCGACTGACTATTTGTCTTGCTATCACCTGCATTTGTTGTACTGCTTGAAGATACTCTCCTGCACTACCAGATGATTCCGCAATCCAGCGATTTAGCGGACTAAAAGTTTCTCGCGGAATTCCCGCAGCAGCAACCCCAGCACACCAAATTACTTTAAAAGGCGCAATTAAATCAGTGGCATCTAGAACAATTTCCCTAACTCGATGTCCCATAGCTTCTAAGCTACTAACCGTTTGTCTCACACTCTCTTGGCAAATCGGGTGTGCTTCTCCTTCAGGGACAACTCCTGTCGCAAAACCAATAGACAGTTGCGGTAAAACTGATTCAGTCGCTGATAAAAAAGGAATTTGCGGTTCGCTTAACCAATAGGGATCGCCAGTGATGTAACCTGAGATAATATCGAGAAAAGCAGCACCGTCTTTTACCGTACGAGCTAATACACCATTGGTCGCTATGCCATTCTGAAAGTCTCCTAGAGGGGCGTAAGAAACTCGACCTCGGCTGGGCTTAATGCCCACCAAACCACAACAAAAAGCTGGTCGGCGAATTGAGCCACCGCCATCATTGCCTTGAGCGATCGCACATAAGCCAGCAGCTAACGCTGATGCTGCGCCACCACTAGAACCTCCTGGAGTATAGTCTAAGTTCCAAGGATTACGAGTCGGGCTAAATCCTGGAGATTCGGTGTAAGGTAAAGAACCTAGTTGCGCAGTGGCAGTTTTGCCCAAAATAATTAATCCTGCTGCTTTAATTTTGCTGACAATGCCCTCATCGTATTCAGCAATTTTAGTTTTAAGAGCAGCAACTCCATAGCTGATGGGCATTCCTGCTACTGCATTTAAGTCTTTGATTGCGGTAGGAATCCCAAATAGAGGTGGTAAAGTTTGAGGATCTCTAGTTTTAGCTATCTGTTCGGTTTTCTGTTTGGCATCAGCGATCGCCGATTCTGCTGCCACATGGTAAAAAGCCTCTAGTTGCGGATTATAAGCGGCAATTCTGGCTAAATAAATTTCGACCAATTCTAAGGGTGAGATAGTGCGATCGCGTATTAGTTGAGCTTGAGTTAAAGCAGAGGAAAAAGCAATTTCTGGAGCTAATGCTGAAGACATTGATTAATAATTATTTATTGACGACGTAGAGCAAAATCAACTCCTCTACTTAAACTACCACGAGTCTGGTCGATAATTAGATTCCATAAATAGCCATACTTAGTAAATCTTTTGAGCAATAAAACTTCAGCAATCAGATAAAATCTGCGAGACTTTTTGTATTCTGGGGGATTTTCTTCGATTCTAATTTGTTCTGGCTGCGGTAATAAATGACCAATAATTTTATCTTGTTCAAAAAACTTTGCCTGAATAAATAAACCCAAAAGACGGTCTAAACACCAAAAAGGAATATATTTTATTGGACCAAAAAAACTCATGGTTTTGATAAGATCTTGTAAAGTTTCTTGCAGTAGTTGATTCTGCCAAATCTTCTTATCAAAATTTTCGGTGTGAGGACCATGATGATCTTTTCTTTGGCGAAAAAAGCAGCCCCAATCTAACTTATTAGTTAAAGGAGCAATAGGTATTTCTAATAAACAATTACCTTTTTTATAATTAATCGTAGGGTCTTGATTTTTAGCTTTATCATCATAGCAAATTGCCAAATCTTTAATTGGCGGAATATCTTGCCAAGGATTTTCCAATTCAGTGCGATCGCCATATTTAAATTCTTTTCTGCTGAGTCTAACTACCCAAGAATCAGGAAATCTCGCAAAATAATCAGTAGCAATTTGGGCAATTTTAGGTGTTATATATTCATCACAATTAATCGTTAAAATATATTTTCCTGAAGCATTAAGCATTCCTGTCATCCTCTGGATAATCTCCCCTCGAAAAGAGCTATTAATTTGCTGCAATCTGGGGTCTGTTGCAGGATGCTTTGCCATTCCTGGCGGATGAACTAAGATAAATTCCACATCTCCTTCCACAGTGAGTAATTTAGTGAACCAGTGTTCGGAAAACCCTTCCCTAGTAGGAACAACAATTGATAAGACAGGTTGAGACATATGGTAAAACTTCAACACAGGATAAATAGCTTAAAACCTATAAATCAAAATAACCTACAATAATCAACATTGAAACTAT
>DAXETX010000150.1:0-3887 GCA_051155735.1 Xenococcaceae cyanobacterium | reverse complement strand
ATGATTATTGATTCGAGATTGGAAATTGTCTGAAGCTGTTTGTGCCGTCAGAATAACCGTTCCGCGATCGCTAATTAACCAGCCTGTTGCTTCTACTACTTCGGGGTTTTCTGGTTGTTTGACAGTCGGAAGCAAAAATTCCGTAGCGTTAGCTAGATCATTATTTGTTCCTAAATCCGCCAGAAATTGACTGTCAGAATTACGATCAAAGAGATTAGGAGGTAAACCGCCTTTTCCGATATAAACAAAACTGTTGTCTTCAAGATTGTTATCTGCGCCACAACTAGCTACAACCGTGTTTTCGGCTTTGAGGAATTTTTCTGGTAGCTTAACTAAGTTGTTGCGTAAATCATTAGTAAAAGTTGTCACATTGACTTCGCCATCTATGCCCAATTCAGAACTAGCACTAATTTCGCTATTCGTAGAGACGAATAAATCTTGAGCCACGATATTAATATTACCACCATTACCAGCGATCGCTTTAGCTGTAATTTGACTATCGGCAAAAGCCACTAAAAACTCAGTATCAATATTGATATTACCGCCATCTCCTTGATTAAAAGCATTGGTGGTAATTGCGGTATTATCTTTGAGTTGTAACAAATTGTCTAGGGTCAAAACAATATTACCACCCTGACCAGAAAGGGTATTAGCGTTTAAATTTCCCCCACTGTTTAAATAAACAGCATCAGCAGTAATGGTTAAATTTCCAGCATTGCCATTACCAGTACTATTAACTGAGATACTGGCATTATCTTGGATTAATAATTGTTCTGTCTTGATGTTGATATCACTAGCAACAGTATCAGTTGCTGTAGTGCTAAGAATCCCACTAGGGCTACGATCAATCGGAGAAGTTCCCTCAATCAAAATTGAATCAGTAGCATTAATATTAATCTCAGTTGTTTCTGAGACTTGAGCTATTTTAGGAGAGTTATCAATAGCTGCCAACTCTGGATCGATTACATTAAGTGCATCTATCCTCGCACCATTGCGAATAACTAATTTTTGAGTATTAATCGTTAAGTTTCCTGGTTGCGCCGAACCAGCAAAACTCCCTGTAGAAATACCACCACTGGTTAGGGTTCTAACTTGGTTATCTAGCAATTCTACCGCTTCTGTGGCGTTCAAAGTTAGATCGCCAGCATTCCCTTGTCCTACTGTCGAACTAGTCAATACACCACCATCATTAGTAGTTAGTCTGCCAGTATTAACTGTAACTTTACCTGCTTGACCATCTCCTGCTGTAGAACTAGCAATAGCAGAACCGATAATGTTAACTGACTCAACAGCATTAATGGTTAAATCTCCACCCTGTCCCCTACCAAGAGTCGTGGTAGAAATCAGTCCACCTTCGGCGATAGTAAGTTTTGGTGTATCAATACTAAGAGTTCCCGCCTCACCTTCGACAGTAATTGTAAATAAACCCGATCTAATATCCTCAAAACTTATTTCTTGCGAGAAGATTCGCGCCACTAATACTTCTAGTTGCTGAGTTCCTGAGCCAACTATTTGCACTGACTCAGAAGCCTTAATTGTTAAATTTTCACCGTTACCAGTATTAATTGAAGAAGCAGAGATTAAAGCTTCACCTTCTACCAATAATCTACCCGTATCAATATCAATCTTACCAGCAGGATTCTCGCTTCTAGTATCGCTAAAGATCGCACTAGGGAAACTATTATTTTGAGAACTCCCACTGATAGTGACAGATTCGCTAGCATTAATTTCGACATTACCGCCTGTGCCACCAAAAGGAATTAAACCCTCACTAGTGAGTAAACCACTAGCGGATGAGATTTGTGAGCCTTCTTTAATCACTAAAGTTTGAGTATCAATAGTTAAATTTCCTGCATTCCCCGCAGCTTCAGATATGCTGTTAGTAAAAATTGCCGTAGGCAAAATAAAGTCATCAGGAGTGTTTCGGAGTTCGACTAATTCTGAAGCTTGAATCGAGATATCACCGCCTGTACCTTGTCCTAGAGTAGCAGCAGATAAAATTGCTCCGTCTCTGACGATTAATTTTTCTGTATTTATATTTAAGTTCCCGACATCGCCAAAACTATCAACAGCAGAAAAAGACAACAAACTAGAACTACTAAGATCGATCATCTCAGTAGCACTAACCTCGATACTGCCTCCTTGACCTTGATTGTAGGTAATACTAGCAATAAACCCACCATCTACAACCGATATATTGCTGCTATCAAGAGTAATATTTCCTGCTGCACCTGAACTAGCTGCAACTGTAGCCATACCAGAAAAACTACTAGTTGGGGTCAAATTACCGATGAGTGCTTGATTAATTAATTCTTGATAACTTGCTACCCCTTGACCTCTGAGATCGATTGATTCAGCATTAATAATAAGCTCTGCGCCTGTTCCTGTGCCAAAACTAAAGGAAGCAATCGTACCATCATCAATATTTAGTTGTTGTGCTGCAATGGCGATCTTACCACCATCAAGATTACCCAAAGTTGTCGAGGTAACATTTGAGCCATCTAAAATATTAACTTCCTTACCTTGAAGGGTAATACTGCCACCGCCAATTCCGCTAACATCGATCGCGCTACCCTGAGCTAGAGTAATATTCCCTTTGGTGATAGCTTCAGCCAACTCTAACTGAAAATCAGCATTAATCCCAATAGTGGCGTTATCTGCTATTGCACCGATCTCAACTCTCCCTTGAGGGGCTTGAATCGTTCCTCCTGAAATAGTAATCGCTGCTGCTGTCTCTGGCTGTTGTGCGCCCAAAAGGACGATACTTTCTTGGATTGGGACAGTAAGTGATGCCCCTGGGGCTACGATAATCGGATTACCTTGTCCCATTTGTTCGTAAAAAAAAGCGTCAGGATTAACTGTCAGTAAGGGTAAGTTCTCCTGAGTGTTACCAGATGTTGCGAAAAAACCGCGATCGCCAAATCTAATACTATCTGCTGTAGTAGCCACAAATGAACCATTAACATCTAATGTCGCCCCTGCACCCAAAATAATGCCATTAGGATTCAGTAGCCACAAATTAGCCTTACCAGTCACCCCTAAAGTGCCAAAAATTTCAGAAACATTACTACCTGTAACACGACTAAAAATATTGGCTACTCCAGGATCGACAAAATATACCTTTTCCCCTGAACCCAGATTAAATTCTTGAAAACTATGAAAGAGATTGCTATCTGCTGGAATTCCCCCCGTAATCTCACATCTAGTTAAGCAATCACCTGTAATACTTGTCTTAGGAGTTGTACCATCAGGTAGAATTTGAGCTTGAGCTAGATTGCTTGCTGCAACTGCATACCAGGTAATTCCACTAACTAGGGAAATCTTGCGGGAAAAATCCATATTTTAATTGGGTCAGCAATACCATTCGGGGACAAATCTCTTTCGTATTAGATTGCCCAAAATCTGGTTTTAATTAACTTTTTCTTCCTTGATAGGTATTTTCTTGAGAGCAAGTTGATAGCGATATAAGGCGACAGGGCGATCGCCAGCGCGAAAATAATCGGGGTCTTGCGGGGAAAGATAGATCGCCGTAATTTGTTCGGCTTTAACTGTGTCTGAGCCAGAGATTAGTTGATAGTCAGAAGTAGTTTCTACTTCGTTTAGATAAATTCTGGCTGGCGATCTAAATAGTTGTTTGGTAACTTCTGTGGCAATAAATTTCTCAGCATTAGGTGTTTCCGTGCCTCGTTTGGTTACAGTGGCAATCAGCTGGCGTTCTCCTGGTAACAAAGTAATTTGTTGATTCGGATTATCAGGAGCGACTTTGACTTTTACCGAGTAGCGATGTTGAAAGCCCCTGTCTTTCAAGCAGGGGACGGGGCGTTTAAACGCCTGGCAAAGCACAGGCGACAGCCCCTCATGAAAACGAGCGAACCGTTCAGGTTAGA
>DAXETX010000149.1:0-5621 GCA_051155735.1 Xenococcaceae cyanobacterium | reverse complement strand
GCGGTAATGATACCCTAGCAGGAGGATTAGGCAACGATTCTCTATCAGGAGATACTGGTAATGACAGGCTGATCGGTGTTAGCACTTCTGACCCAGGAGAAGAGTTAGGATTTGGTGCTGGTGAAGTAGATATCTTGACTGGAGGAGATGGTCATAATACCTTTATTCTGGGGAATGAATCCCAAGTCTTTTACGATGATGGCGACCCTCTTACTACAGGTGAATCTGACCTAGCATTTATTACCGACTTTGCTGCTAATCGTAATTTTATTCAGCTAAAAGGTGAACCAGAGCTTTATCTTTTAGATTTCTTTACTTCCGAATCGGGGACAATTAATGCTGATTTGCTTTACGATCCTGGAGTTTCAGCCAGAAGCGAAGTAATTGCTACTTTAGAAGCTGTTTCCCCCGATTTAGCTCTTACAGATTCAGCTTTTAGTTTCGTTTAAAACGATCGCTTTTTCTGGTTACTCGGTAGGGAGAAAAATATTTTATTCTCCCTGCTCCCAGAAAAAAGAAAAAGAACCAAAAGTATGGACTGCACAGCATTACAATTTACGATTAATCCTTTCGTAAAAGGCTAAATTCATTAAATATTTAAACAATAATAATAGCCAAAGTCCTGATAAGCTAAACATCACAAAAGCAATAATTTTGTGAGCATTCAGAAAAAACATTGTTGCCGATAATAAAGTAAATCCTGCTAAACAAGTAAAAATTAAACTTTTAATTTCTAATTGAATTAATTTGAGAGTGCGATCGCTTTCTACTGAGCGAACTCTCACTTGTAATTCTCCTAGTTCTAGCCGAGATTCTAAACGTCTAATTGATAATTCGGTACGGTTTGGCTGATTTAATTTATATTGAACAAAATCTTTAGTTTGTCGGGCTAAAGTGCTTAATAAATTACCGCGATTTTGGGCAGAAAAAGCAATATTTTTGAGAAAAGGTTGAGCAGCAGCTAATAAGTTGTATTGCGGATCGAGGGCGCGAGCAATACCATCTAGAGTAGTAATTGATTTGATAATAAAAGTCATTTGAGGAGGCAGACGAAACGGCTGTTGTTCAAACATTAAGTAAATTTCGTCAGTCATTTGGTCAAAAGCTCTAACATCTATCGGTTTATCGCGAAATTCTGTGAGTAAAAAAGACACCATTCTTTTAATGGGTGTCATATCGCCTACAGGCTCAATCAATCCCATATAAATTAGAGTTTGTACTACTTCATCAGTGTCTTGTTTTAAAACAGCAAAAAAAGTTTTAACCATCTGATCTTGAGCCATAGATTTAACTTCTGCCATCGTCCCAAAATCATAAAAGATTAGCTCACCTTTCGGGCTAACTGCCATGTTACCAGGATGGGGATCTGATTGAAAAAATCCATCTTCTAAAAGTTGTTTAAGATAACAAGTAATCCCTAATTGGATAACTTCTTGAGTGTTAATTTTATTGGCTTCTAAAGTTTGACGATCATCGATTTTAATTCCTGGTAAATATTCTAAAGTTAAAACCTTTCTTGTAGTATATTGCCAATAAACCTTCGGTGTAATTATCTTATGGTATTTCTGAAAATTTTCTTGAAATCGCTCCGCGTTCTTCCCTTCATGAATGTAATCAATTTCTTGAAATAGTAATTCAAAAAATTCTTGATAAATTAGTTCTAATTTATATCTTTTCAGGGTTTTAGAAAAACGATTGATAATTCTAACTAGACGATGTAAGATTTCAAAATCTAAATTAAATAATTTTTCTAACCCAGGACGTTGTATCTTAACAACTACATCTTCTCCTGTATGTAATCTAGCTCGATGCACTTGCCCTAAGCTAGCAGCAGCCAGAGGTTGCGGGTTAAAATCTCGAAATAAACTCCGCAGTGACTTACCTAGTTCTTGTTCGACTACCGCGATCGCCTTTTCCGAGCCAAAAGGTGGTACATTATCTTGTAATTGGGCAAATTCTTGCGTATATTCAAAAGGAATTAGATCGGCACGAGTCGATAAAGCTTGTCCGATCTTAATAAAGGTTGGACCTAATTCAATCATCTGCCTTACCAGCCATCTAGCATGACGGCTTTTTTGCCGAGAGGAATCATTGCCGATTAAGTTATCCCACCAAAGAGCTAGTAAGAACTTAGACGCTACAGTAAAAGTTTTTAACTGTCTGAGGGAAGGCGAATAGCGATCGCTTTGCCAAGATAGTTCGCGGTTTTTTTTCATCAATGGGGCATAACTGGGAACAAACTATTCAAAATTATTTTATTTTAAAGGTTTAACAACTGAGGGGATTTTTATCGTGAAAGTAGTTTGAAACACTTCAGAATCCGCTGTTACTGGTTCGCTGGTGACAAAAATTTCACCATTGAGATGTTCTACTAAATGTTTAACTAAAGATAAGCCTAATCCTGTACCAGGAACAGCCCGATCTGTCACTCCTTTACCACGGCGAAACTTCTCAAAAATATGGGGTAATTCTTCGGCAGTAATGCCTGCACCATAGTTACTAATACTGATTTCCACAACTTTCCCTGGATTAATCTGGCTAGGTTTGGCAGTAACTGCCACAGTAGTATCAGGATCGGAATATTTACCTGCATTTACCAGCAGTTCGCTCAAAACATGATTGAGACTATCAAAATCGGAATATAAGGTTAAATTAGCATCTGCAACTTGGGTATTAAGATTTAACCCTTTGCTAGAGTGCCACCTTTCGGTAAAAGTTACTTGTAATTGCTGAATAATCTGGTTTAAGTTTAATTCTTGAGGCGTAAAACTTAGCTCTCCCGACTCTACTTGTTGTAAAGTCAATAAATCTTTAATGAGATTGTATTCTCGATGCCATTCTTGTTCCAAGATATCGAGATATTTTTCTCGCATCGAGTCGGGTATTTGTTGACGTAACATTTGAATTGCCATTTTCATGCTCGTCAAAGGAGTTTTAAGCTCGTGACTCATACTATTGAGAAAATCATCTTTTAACTCATTAAGCTGACGCAATTGTTGAATTTGTCGGCGCATTTTCTCCGCCAGTTTTGCTTGAACTTCTAGACTCCACTTAAGTTGCGCTGTTCTTTCTTCAACCAGAGATTGTACCTGAGTTAGAGTTTGATGATGAATTAAAGCCACACTTAACTGAACCCCAATCCAGCTTACTAAATCGATTTCGTCTTCAGTCCAAGTATGAGCATAATCTCGTTCTAAAACTAAAAACCCCAAAACTAAAGGAGACTGAGACTCCCTAGTAGCTGTTCCCATTAAAGGAATGATTAATAAAGCGGAAGCAGACTCTAAAGAACTATGGGGTAGTCCAAAATCAGGAAAAGCTGCTCCTTCTGTAACAATTAAAGCTTCTGGAGCTTGTTCTAAGGCTTTTTGACACCATAATGAATCTGTTAGTTGAAAAGTAACCGTCTCCGAAGCAACAGATTCTGAGGTAGAAGCAGACTGAATTATGTGGTCATCGGTACTCTGCCTTTGCAGGGCAGAGCCTGCGATAACTTCGTCGTTTGCTAATTCCTGCTGGATAAGAGATGACCATTGATAAGCAATCTGTACCTTAGCTTTAATTGATTTAGCTAGACGCCTTTGGGTAAATAAAGGGTCGTGATATTTAAGGGTTAAAACTTTGCTTCGATCTACCTTCAGCACCTGACCAATTTCTGATAGAGCCAAATTGAAAAGAGTCTCAATCTCCGAACTTTGACCAATTGCTTGGGTCAGCCGACTTAAAAGATGGTGGTATTGGGTTTTAGTTCGCGCTATTTGTTGTAATTGAACTTGAGAAAATGCGATCGCCATTGAATCTGAAATTTTTGCCAGTAGTTGGATTTCGGAGTTATTCCACTGAGCAGATTGAGACCTCAGCAATACTATTGCACCGTTGGCTATACCTTGAAAACTGGTTATAAGATGCAGTGATGAGATTTGAGGTAAGAAATTTTCTAAAGTTTTTAGCGAAACGTTATTAGTCAGCGTCGGTTTAACAGTAGCAGAATTTTCTTGTAATAGCTGAGTACAAAATTGGTTCAAGACAGTCGGTTCAACATTGGTAAATTGTTCATTGTGCCACCAGCTAAGGTTTAGCTGATTAGTTACATGAGGATTGCCTGAGACAATACCACAACTATCCGCATGAAATAGCTTGCCTATTTTACTAGCAAGCTGTTTTACTAAAGTTGAATCATCAGACTGGGATATCAGTCTCAGAATTTGTTGTTCAATTTCAATTGATTCTGCTAAGTGTTGCATCTTCTCCGCCAAATACTTCTGCTCTATAGGAGAGCTAAGATTATCTAAGTTAGGAAACGGATGACCGCATTCCGCGGTCAGTGTTGTACCCAAAAGTTTTTTCCGATAAATAATCTTTACATTGCCTCTTACTGCTATAGAACAGAATGACAAGCCGTTGGAACTACTCCTGATAAAACTAGAATTCCCATTTATCTAAAATTTATATCAAAATCCTGACAGACTTCTTGAGTCGATTCTCAAGAGAAGCAAAATTAGCCATAAATACGCCAAATTTTAGCTAGAAGTGTTGAAAATCTGAATTTTTGAGGGATATCTCCTGCGGTTTTGGGTCATTTTTAGGTTGAAAAATTACTTTTTCTGTTGAATTTACTTGACCAATAATAGTAGCACTTGTTCCACAGCTATTCATGAAACTCGCAGCTAGAGGTAAAGGCAAACACAAAACTAATTCAAAATCTTCACCACCAAACAAAGTCCAGCTTGTTGCCTGCTCTAAAGAACCCAATTTTAACAAAATCGGATGTATTGGCAGCTTTTTGCCGTCAATAACTGCTCCTACCCCACTAAAACTGCAAATTTGGCTCACAGCATCTGCTAATCCATCACTACTATCCATTCCTGCGATCGCGGTTGTCTTGCTTATTGCTGCTAGGCTCGGCAGCAAGTCGAGTCTAGGATTAGGTTGTTGATGAGCTTGAATTAGCAACTCATATTCCTGAGAAGTTAAATTATTAGCTAATTGCGGATTTAGTAACAATTCTAAGCCCGCTTTTGAGAGTCCATGATAACCAGTAATTATAATCGCGTCTCCGACTCTGGCGTTACTACGGCGAATGATGTTTTGCGGTGCAACTTGACCAAAAGCGGTAATGGCGACAGTTAGGGTTGCCGAACGGGTAATATCTCCGCCCACAATCGGAGTATGATATTGCTTTAAACAGTTATTTAATCCCTGATATAACGCTTCGAGCCAAGCCACAGAAAGTTCTCCTGGTAAAGCCAATCCGACAGTGATCCCCAAAGGAGTAGCTCCCATAGCTGCTAAGTCAGAAAGATTAGCAGTAGCACTGCGCCACCCTACCGCCAAAGGGGAAGTTGTGCGATCGCTAAAATGAACGCCATCGACTAATACATCAGTAGTCACCACTAATTTTTGCTTGGGGTCTAGGTCTAATATTGCACCATCATCCCCGACTACTCCTGGAGGAAAAAAAGGCTGGAGTTTTTGGAGTAAGCCTTGTTCCCCAATATCTTTGACTAACTTCATTAGACCTCTTGTGTCGTCTATTTTCAAGACAGGTCTATTAATTATATGAAATCCCAAAAGTAAGCATTGCCTACTTCGATCTTAAATCCAATTGATGAAGCGTCTTT
>DAXETX010000148.1:0-2211 GCA_051155735.1 Xenococcaceae cyanobacterium | reverse complement strand
AGCTTCTAGTGTTGCTTGCTGGATTTGTTGCCAAGGAAGATTATGCTGACGAGCCAAAATGGCACAATCTTCGTATTCTGGTTGCACATTAATTATTTTTTGGCTTGTTGCTGCTGGATAACTGGCGATCTTGACTTTGACTACACCGTATTTGGTAGTTACTGAGGTGATTTCTCGCTGCAAAATACTGCGAGATTGAGTCCGTTCCCGAATTCCTAGAGTGCTAGTTTCTTGAAAGATCAGCTTTTTACAAGTCTCTGCTTGTTGCGGAAAACAAATTACTGTTAAGAGTGTTCCCAAGCGAGATTTTTTCATGGTGATTGCTTGAGTAAAAACATCTAATGCTCCTGCTTGCAAGAGTTGTTCGCTAGTGTAGGCAATAATTTGCGGATTAAGATCGTCAATTTGGGTTTCTAAGACAGTCACAGTTTCCTGTTTAAATTGAGTCGGACTTGTTAAAGGCTGTAGTGCTGTACCAATCCATAAACGCAAAATATTCGGAATTGGTAATTCTTGTGTCCCTGCACCTAATCCAATCTGTTCTATCTTCATCGCTGGTGGTGCGCCAAATTCAACAGCCAAGGTTGTAGCGATCGCTGCTCCTGTGGGTGTAACTAGTTCTTTTTTGATACCATTGTTATATATTGGTACTTCTCGTGATTGCCATAATTGTAATACCGCAGGCACAGGAACGGGCAAAATACCATGAGCAGCTTTAATTGTACCACCACCAGTGGGCAGAGCCGAACAGTATAAAGCGGCAATTTTTAACCAATCTAAACCGAGACAAGTCCCAACAATATCAACCAGGGCATCGGTTGCCCCGACTTCATGAAAATGAACTTTTTCTGGCTCGATGCCGTGAACTGCGCCCTCGGCGATCGCTAATTGCTGAAATATGGCTAAACTCCAACTCTTGACCCGATCGCTAAGAGAGGCATCAGTAATAATTTGTTGAATTTCGGGTAAGTGTCGCGCTGCACCATGATGATGCTGAGGCGCTGCTGAAGTTTTAGTTAATAGCTGGACGTGAACTTTAGTTGCTAACTGACCTTGACGATGTACTTTGGCTAACTTTAGCTGATATTCTGCGGATATACCTAATTTTGCCAGATTATCTTGCAGATATTGCCAGGGAACGCCCACATCCACCAGCGCACCCAAAAACATATCACCGGCAATTCCCGTAGGACAATCAATGTAAGCTATCTTGCTCATTAATTTAACTAATTCCTATTGATTCAATTTTAAATACATTCAAAAATGGCTACATTATACGAACTTCATCCCCAAAACCCGCAAAAACGTACTATAGACAAAATTGTAGCTGCTTTGAGAAGCGGTGCAGTGATGCTTTATCCGACAGATACAGTTTATGCTATTGGTTGCGATCTTAGTGTCAAATCTGCCGTCCAAAAAGTCAGACAAATCAAAGAATTATCTAATGATAAACCGCTGACTTTTTTATGTTCTTCTTTGTCAAATATTGCTGAGTATGCGATGGTAAGCGATCGCGCTTATCGGATTATGAAACATTTAATTCCTGGTCCTTATACTTTTTTACTTCCTGCGACTAAATTAGTGCCAAAATTGGTCATGAGTCCCAAAAGAAAAACTACAGGGATTCGCGTTCCCGACCGTTTAATTTGTCAAGAATTAATTCAAACTTTAGGTAATCCAATTATTTCTAGTTCAGCGCATTTACCCGATGAAGCAGGGGATTTCCCGACTATTGGTGTCGAAAAAGCGAGATTATTTGACGCTTTAGAAAGTAGAGTCGATTTGATTATTGACGATGGCAGAGAAACAGGTTTTGAAGTATCAACTATTTTAGATTTTACCGAAGAAGAACCAGTAGTAGTGCGTCAAGGTTTAGGATGGCAAGAAGTAGAAAATTGGTTGAATTTTGTCTCTTAAAGTAATTTGCATAATTATTAACAGTTAAAAATCATGAACTAAATAGTTTTTAGTTGTTAGTTGTTGTTTTTTTGGATTTTTAAATGAGAACCTTTAATTTTAAATTTGATATGCTTGGGCTTGAATTTGCCAAAGATGAGCATATTCTCCCTGCTGTTGTAGTAATTCTTGGTGAGTACCTTGTTCAATTAATTTGCCAGTTTTTAAAACCATAATCAGATCGCACATCGATACAGAAGCTAGGCGATGAGTAACTAAAATTGCTGTTTTACCTGTGACTAATTCTGAGAAACG
>DAXETX010000147.1:0-11073 GCA_051155735.1 Xenococcaceae cyanobacterium | reverse complement strand
TAATTTCTATTTGTATTTGTACTTATCAAAGACCCGAAGGCTTAAAGCGTCTGCTTTATGGTTTGGCAAAGCTAACTTTTACTCAAGTAAAAACTCCTGATATAGAAGTAATTATTATTGATAACGATAACTTAAAAGTTGCGGAAACAATTTGTCGGGAAATAGCTTCTGATTTTCCTTGGTTGTTAAAAACTGATGTTGAATTACAACGAGGTATTACTTATGCTCGCAATAAATCTCTTAGTTTAGCTAGTAAAGAAGCGGATTTTGTGGCGATAATTGATGATGATGAAGTTCCCGAACCTTCTTGGTTGGAAGAACTACTTTTGGTTCAGCAACAATACAACGCTGATGTAGTAACAGGAGCAGTTTTACCCCAATTTCAAGCAGATAATCCTCCTCAGTGGGTGGTTCAAGGTGGTTTTTTTAATTTACCTCGTTATGCTACAGGAACGAAAATGCACGTTGCTTTCACTAATAATGTTTTAGTCCGCAGCAATATTTTGCGTCAGTTTGAGCCAGTTTTTGATAATCGCTTTGCTCTTACAGGTGGTGAAGATGTTTATCTTTTTGAAACCATTAATAAGTTAGGTTATAAGATTATTTGGGCAGATCGCGCGATTGTTTATGATGAAATTCCTGCTTCTCGTACTAATCTGCGCTGGATTTTGAATCGAGGTTTTAGTACCTGGGGCGCACATAGTATTGTCGAAACCCAACTTTACCCTGATGTGAAAGTGCAACTGATTCGCGCCGTTAAAGGACTAGTTTTAATCTTAATTGGCTTAGGGCGGTTTATTCCGACTCTATTAGGAGGAAAAGCGCAAATTGTTCACTCTCTACTCTATATTTATCGCGGAATGGGAACTTTAGGTGGTATTTTAGGCTTTAAACACCAAGAATATAAAACTGTAACTTCAGATATCAAGCTTAGCGATCGCCCTATACCTCGTTTGTAGCTCCCAAATATTTGCAGAGATAGGGGGAAAAAACCTCATAAATTAGGGTCAAAGGACGACCATGATGCCAAAAAAGATAGTGACGACCCCAAAAAGGTCCTTTTTCCTGAAAAGCTAATTCTAAAGCTTTAGAATTGCCGTAGTAAATACCGCGAATATCGCGATAAAGTTCGGTATGAAGCCGGGATAAACTGTCCCAAACGGGTAAAGCACGGTTTTGTAAATACTCATCTACATGATTAGCATCCCACCAAGAAGCAGCATAGGCTAATCTTTGCCCTGAAGCGGTGCGTAACCAGACTTGTCTTCTTAAACGCGGTTCGGCGATCGCTTCTATTTCTCTAGGGGCGCGATCGTTATCTGTGCCAATTAGAGACATATCGATTACATCGACTTCTGTAGCTTCTCTGGTTAGTAGTTTTAAGTGGCGAGTCGGAGAACCATCTCCTAGTAACAAAATTTGCCAAGTTGGAGCGAGTTGCTGATGTGGTAATCCTTGCTTAACTACTGTTTCATCTCCCTGCCAAATTACATTAAGACAATGCCATTGAGCGGAACGATGATTGTGAATATTATAGGATTGGAGATTAGTAGTCACTTTTGTTAACAAAACTTTATTCTTCTATAGAAAATCCTAACGTTATTTGGACACAATTTTCAAATTCATCGCGCAAGTTAGCCCAAATCCGATTTACAAAACATACTTTTAACAAGAAGTCTATTGGGGAGAGACCTCAACTACCAAAACCTCACCTAACTGTTCTAGGTTAATGTGTTGTAAAAGTTTTTGCCAGCGATCGCGTACAGTTAGGCTTTGAGGCGAATTGATTAAATTATCCGCTGCTAGGGCGATCGCATCATACCAGATAGCAGGGGACGCTGTTTCTATTTGTAATTGTCGATCAGGGGTTAGAGGCACTCTTTGGATCCAACCATCTACGTCTAAAAAACCTGGTGAATTTGAGCCTGAGCTTTGACAATGGATTCTAAAATACCAATGGTATAGTTCTGCCTCTTTTAAAGCATTTTGCTGAGAAGTTGGCACATCTATTTTAATAATGCCTGGTGTTTGACTAATAGTTACAGTAGTGGCATAAATGCGGGTTTTTTCATCGGCAGTAAGTATCGAAAATTCCCCATGACTAATTGCTGTGGCTGTATCGGGAATATAAAATAAAAAACTCGGATAAGCTTGAGTTGTCAAAACAGGATTATCTACTGGTACTAGGGCAACTAGAGATTCAGTATCATTGCGACAAGCTTGCTGACCAAAATCAAGTCCGCCTCCAGGTTTGACTCTATTGGGCGGAATTCTTGGCGGTGGTGCGGGTCTTTGCTTAGTGGTAGAATTAGCTTCTGATTGAGTTTGAGCCAAAAGTAAAGCGGTAGAATTATCTTTACCGAAATTTGCAGTGACAGATTTAACAGTTATCAGATCGGGAACAAAATTGGTCACAAAAATATTAAGTTTCGTAATTAAACTTAAACTCAACAGGACAAAAAGTTGTTTTAAACACATTTAATTTGCTACTGATTTTAGATGACCGCGAGGGATGTGGGACGGTCAGTCCGCATCTCCAATCGCGGTGTTGACAGTTCGGGTAATTAACGAAGTCGCAGCAAGCTTCGTCTTTTCAAGACGGAGTACTTTCGACGATTAAAAGTATTTAGTAGTACTAAACACGAGTTTTTAAGATCAGCGCAGACGTTTGTTGACCGAGGCTATTGCGATCTAAAGAAACGGAAAACAGGGTTTTTTTGTTCTCTTTGGCATTGGAGTATGCGCCTCCTTTCTTAAGGAGAAAGGAGTTTGGGGGAGGTAGCAATCCTCCTTCTTTCCCTATTGCCTATTGGTGACAAGTTAAGGGTGTGTGTTATTTGTCAACTGGTTTATCGCTATTAGCTATTAGATGTTAGCTGTTAGCTTTTAGAGATTTTCAAGTTAACCCTCTTTTTTAAAGCGATCGCGCTAAAAGCAAAATCAAACAGACTCACCATCAGACTTTTGAATTGCCACTTTACGCTTAGATTCCAAACGAACCCGCCATTTCTCATCAATTTCCGTAGCTCGTTCGTACAGAGAAAGAGCTTGTTGTTCAAAATCCTTCGCCAAATCCAACAGTTCGTCTAAGGTTTTCTCGTCAGATAGTTTCTTCATGATAAATCCTTGAGAATGTGGCAGAAGGGGGAGTGGTTAGCGTGTACAATACGATAATTACTCCCACATCATGATAGCTTTTGCGTAACTTCAGTTACTTAATAGTTGACTTTAGCTTTGCTGTTTTTTGTGTCATCATTACTCATTGAGCAATAATAAACCTGACATCAAAGCCCATCTTTGACAATGAAGTCACCGCAACTATCTCTTACGAATAAAATCGCTAATTACTTTCTGTTATTAGCACTAATTACAGTGGGGATAGTAGGCGGAGTAGCCTATTTTCGCGCCAGAAAAGCGCTTCAGCAAGCTGCTTTTGATCGCCTTAGTGTCGCAGCAACTCTCAAGGAAGAAGAGATTACCCGCTGGTTTGAAGACCAACAACGGGATTTTTTGCTAACTACCCAGATGCCTGATGTTACCAAAAATCTTAATTTATTACTTAGTTCTCCTCTAATTGAAGAACGTGAATTAGCGGAGCGAACTTTAACTTGGTATTTTCAAAGAGTAACTCAAATCAAACCCAGTCTGCAAGAAATTTTTGTTTTAGACCGTAGTAATAAAATTATTCTGGCGACTAATTCTGAGCGAAAAGGAGATTATGAAATATTAGCCAACTTTACCTATGTCGAAGAAGTTAAATTAGGAGCAAACTTTGCGCCAATTTTTTATGTTTCTCCTGTCACCAGAAAACCAGCGATTACTTTAGCGCATCCTCTTCCCGAACGCCAAGGCATGATTGTTGTTGACCTAAATTTAGCCCGTATTGACCAAATTGTGCGCGAAAAAACGGGTTTAGGAACTAGTGGTGAAACCTATTTAGTTGGCTCTTTAATTAGTCGCAACTCTTTTATTGCTGGTAACTCCGATCATAATCAAACCTTTCCCGATGGCGTTAATAGTGCGGGGATTAATGCAGCCATGAGTGGCATGAGTGGTTATGGACTCTACCGCAACTATGCTAATGCTCCCGTGTTAGGAGTATATCGCTGGCTTAACGAGCAAGATATTGCTTTACTCGTCGAAATCGATCAGAAAGAAGCATTTTATCCAGCGCGTCAACTTGCTACGACAATTATTTTTGTGGGATTAGTATCAGTACTAGGATTGGCGATCGGCGTAAATTGGTTATCTAGACAACTATCTCTCTCGCGCCAAAAATTAGAAGATTATAGCCATCAATTACAAGTTAAAGCTCAAGAAGCAGAAACCGCTAACCGAGCTAAAAGCCTTTTTTTGGCGAATATGAGTCACGAATTACGAACTCCTCTTAATGCCATCTTAGGTTTTTCTCGTTTAATGGTAAGGGATCAAAATGTGACGCCAGAACAAAAAGAATCTTTAGGAATTATCAATCGCAGTGGCGAACATCTTCTCAACTTGATTAATGATGTGTTGGAGATGTCAAAAATTGAAGCAGGAAAAACCGAGTTAAATCCTGAACCTTTTGATTTACATCTACTCTTGCAAACTATGCAGGAGATGTTTCAAACTAAAGCTCAAGCTAAAAAACTGTGGTTTGAATTTATTCTCGCACCAGACTTACCCCAATACATAATTAGTGATGCCCGCAAACTGCGTCAATTGTTAATTAATCTCTTGAGTAATGCTGTCAAATTTACGGCTAGTGGTGGTGTAACTCTTAAAGCTGCGATTTGTCATCTTGACCAACTCCCACCAAATCAAACTCGGCTTTGTTTTGAAGTTTCTGATACAGGCAAAGGTATTGCTTCACAAGAGTTGGACAAATTATTTAATCCTTTTGTGCAAACTGCTAGTGGCATTCAATCAGAAAGTGGGACAGGTTTAGGATTGGCGATTAGTCAGCAGTTTGTCAAGTTGATGGGAGGTAAGATTCGGGTATATAGCATTTTAGGAGAAGGCTCTACTTTCACTTTTGATATTCAGGTAGAATTACCTGACTCTTTGCCAGTCAAAGATTCTACTATACAACCACAAGTTAAAGCAATTGCACCACAACAACCTAACTACCGTATTGCCGTAGTAGATGACCAAGAAACCAATCGTCAGCTATTAGTTAAGTTATTACAATCTGTCGGGTTTGAGATTCGTACCGCCAGTAATGGACAAGAGGCGATCGCCCTCTGGCAAGCTTGGCAACCTCACTTAATTTGGATGGATATGCGAATGCCCATTCTTGATGGTTATGCTGCTACTCGCTACATTAAAAATCAACCCCAAGGCAACCAAACTATTATTATTGCTTTGACGGCTTCGGCTTTTGAAGAACAAAGAGGCAAAGTTTTGAGTGCTGGTTGTGATGATTTTGTCGGTAAGCCTTTTGCTGAACCAGTTATTTTTGACAAATTGACTCAACATTTGGGAGTTAAGTATCTTTATGAAACTCAATCTGACTCGATAACTCTTAAATCATCTCAAAATAAGGCTAATTCTCTAGATTTAAGCATTTTGCCCGAAGCATTAATTATTCAACTCCAAGAAGCTGCGATCGCGGTAGATGCAGCCCAAATTGAACAATTATTAACTAGTATTGCGACTCACGAGCGACATATTAGCCAAGGAATTGCCGAAATGGTTCGTAATTATGATTTTGATGGCATTATTGAACTCACAGAAAAAGAGCGTCTTAAATTTAAGTAATTACTATTACAAACTGTAGCGGTGAGGTGCGTTATCTTAAAAATAGAACTAAGAAACTATCAAATAATCGAGACAAGAGCCAAGATCAATGACCAAATCAACTACCGCCTCACAAAGTGAATCTAGTCAAGACCATGCCATCTGGCTAAGTCTGCAAACAGCGATTTCTCAAAGTTCTGGGTTCAAAAGATGGCAACAAGAACAACCTAATGCAGCAGCAGAAAGCTTAGACGTTTTAGTCCGTCGTTATCTAGAAGAAACTCTGGAAACTCTAGCTTATTAAAACTATCTAATCAGAGACAATAAAAATTTGGGGCGCGAAATTTCGCGCTTTAGTAAGTTTATCTGAAATCCAACAATGAATGCTACAAATTAATCCTCCTCTACCTCTTCTACTTTTCATCTGTAGCAAACTTTAAAGTATTTTATATTACTACAACCTTAGCTAAGTTCAATTCGATCGCCTGCGCCATGTAGTAAAGCAACCATTAAAGTTAAATATTCCCGTAATTGTCGTGTCATCAAGAAATTCTCCCGGACAAACTCCTTCGCTTTTTTACCCATATCCTTAATTTTGTCTGGCTGCTGTAGTAAATAACGCATCCGCAGGGCTGCACCTTCTGGGGTATTGACCAAAAAACCTGTATGGTAATTGATAACTTGCAGTCTAATTCCGCCTGTATCGCCTCCGATTACGGGTTTACCTTTCCACATTCCTTCAGTGACTGTTAAACCAAATCCTTCTTTAGTTGATTTTTGCATGACAATATCCGCTGCTCGTTGTAAGGCATTAATAGTGCGGTGAGCATCTGAAGGTAGTAACAACACATGAATATCGGGATCGTCAGCAGCAGCAGTCTTAACATCTTCAATGACAATTTTGCCTTCAGGGTCATCTGTCGCACTACCACCAGCTAGAACTAACTGTAGTGAAGGAATAAATTTGGTTGCTAAACGATAGGCTTGAATTACACCTATTGGGTCTTTAAAACGGTCATAGCGAGATACTTGGACGATGAGAGGGCGTTGTCGGTCTAGAGAAAAGCGATCGCAAACTGCCTCAATTTCTGCTGGCTCTAAGTCGATATTCTTGTCGCTTAGGGGATCGATGCTAGGGGGAACAATATATTCTGGGTGAGGTAAGGCTCTGGCAAAAGCAGCCAGAGAAAACATACTAGCATCATAGTCAGTGAGGAAGGGCTGGAGAAATTTCCAAACTGGACGATAAGGATGACTAGCATTTATGTGGCAACGCCAGACCCACTTACCGCGACGGTTAGGACAATGACTTAATAAGGGGGCTGGTTGAGGATCGTGGATAAAGACGAAGTCGGCTGCTTCGAGAGTGGCGCGAAGCTTGTTAGCATTATCAGCATTAACTTCTTGGTAGTGTCGTAACAGAGAATCGCTAATCGGTACTTGATTACCTTGGAGTGCATTGTGCATACTTTTAGTACATTGGAAAAATTCCTCATCGCCAGTAATTACTTCCCAAGAAGCATCAAGGTCTAACTCTCGCATTAAAGGAACTAGCTTGTTTAAAATTTCAGCTACACCCCCACCTACTGCGGTGGAATTAACGTGGACGATATTCGTTCCTTGTAAAGATTTAGCTAGTTGTCGCAATTGATCGATTACCTCTTCCCCTGCTATCTGAGCATAGGTTTCAAGTATATTCATTAGTTCACTCCTAGACAACAGTTTTGAAAGATCGTAGTTAACTGCTGACGTAATTCGCTTAAGGTTTCAAAATAAGGGTCAATATCAGCTAACTGGTTTGATAACTCGTCGGATAAACCATTGTTAAAATTAGCCAGCCAAAAACGAAAATCATCGCTTCTTTCGGGTAAACGTCTTCTAGCGTCGATAAAGTGGTAAAAAATACTGCTAGTAGATAAGCGAGGAATTAACTCTGCCAGTTGTTCGGGACGTTCTACACGCATATCGGTATCAAAAACCACAATTTGGGCGCGAATAAACTCGAATGGTTCGCTGGTAACCATCCAAGACAAAGACTCTCTCTCGTCTAATCTTTCTTCAATGATTGCTAATAATTCTTGGCGCAAGTCTTCTAAATCTGAGTAAAAGCTCGGATCGACCATTGCCAAACGTTCTGCTAGCTTATCGTCGTGTAGTCCTCTGCGCCCCCAAGAAGCAAAATCGTTGTTGTATTCTCGTTCTTCAAAGCGAGGTTCGAGCAAACCGCCCCAGAAATGATGATAAATACTGTCTGGGTTGATAGTTGCAAGATTATCTCGCAATTCTTTGAGAGTGACAGCTTGTTTGCCTGTGGCGATCGCAATTAAGGCGCAGTCTTTAAGGGCAAAGGGATCGATTCCTTCAGGTAGCGAACGGCCGCTCCGAGCTTCAGTAGCATTGGACATCCAATTGTCCTCCAAATTCAATAGTAGCTGTGACTAAGAACAACTCTGCCTGAATTATGGTTTTAAACCTGCTAAAAGCTCTAAAAATACGCCATTAGTCCAGCCAAAACCAATTTCATTAGAACTGTAACCGAAGAAAATTTCATCGGAGACATTCGCAGAGCATCTTTCTAAGTCATATTTCTCTACTATCGTGCCACTTTTGCCAAACTCTTGGACTACTAACTTAATGAATTTACAAGCAAGGCGGTCAGCTTCTTGGTAATAGCCATAGCGACGCAATCCCTCAACAGCAAATAGCTGCAAAGGCGCCCAGCCAAAAGGTGCATCCCATTGGTTTCCTGATACATGAGTACTAGTCAATAGTCCTCCTGGGGCTTCAAACTCAGATAAATTAGCGACTATGCGCTGTGCTTGGCTTTCTGAGGCAATTCCCGACCAAAGAGGCAAAAAGGTCGTGGCAAATTCATAGAAACGACGTTCGCCAGTGCGGAAATTGTAGTCAAAATACATTCCTACTGATTCATCCCAGAGAAATTTATCAATTGCCTGAAGCCTTCTTTGGGCGTGGTGTTTCCAAAAAGTAACGCTATCTTCATGTCCGATTAAATATTGAATACGGGCAATATCTAGTTCCATTTGGTAGAGGAAGACATTGAGACATACAGGGGCGTAATGAATAATATCAACGCTAAATGGTCCAAAGCGGTTAGTCGGATCGAAACCCGACTCGCGCATCGAGCGATCGCCTTGGTAAAATAGATCGGTCAGAATATCTTGTTCGCGGTCATAATAAAGGTCAACATCATAATCTTCTACCTGAAAGTGACGGTAATATTCTCGGATGCGATCATAATGAGTTCTTCCCATTTCATCGACTTCGGAACTTACTACCTCTGGTGCTGGACCTGTTCCCAAAGCATTATAGTGAGATAAACCTGTAGCTTGATTCAGGTGTGGTGGAACTGTCCAGTAAAAATAATAACTTTCAATCTCTGGCAATACGGCAGCTAACCACTCGCGATCTTGAGTATATTCAAAGAGTTTTAAGACCATCTGCGTCAGCAAAGGAGGCTGGGAACGATTGAGCATGTAGGTGCGATTGGCATTTAATACCGTTCCATAATGTTCGATTTGGTAAATTAATTGCTCGATGATGCTTTTAGCAAGAGTTAATTCTCCATCTTGCAATAATCCCAAAACAATAAAATAGCTATCCCAGCCATACATCTCATTAAACCGTCCTCCAGGCACTACATATTCGTGAGGAAGATAAAGCAAGCCATGTTCTTCGATTTGCTCGACTTCGGCTGGCAAAACTCGCAGTTCAATTTGTGCCAATTCTTCAGCACTGAGAACTTTTGATAAAGTTGACTTAATCTCAGCAAAATCTTCCTGGGGAGAGATATAAATTAGCCAAGGCGTACCTGGAACGTGGTCAATTTTACTATCTTTAGCAGCATCTAAAAGATGAGTCTGATTCCGAGTTAGAGTTTTCCAGGTTTGTTTAATATAGTTTCTAACTGCCTCAAGTTCTTGTTGGGAGGGAAGTGAGTTGGTTGGAAGTGATATATTTGCGGTCACAGTTATTCCAAAATCTTACTCTTTTATTGTTGGCTATTTTTCTACATATGTCATCCGCCATCTGTTTGAATTGTGAGTATTTTGTGACGGGCGTTAAGGAAGTTATAGAGATCGCACTATACTGGTCAATCGAAGCCCAAAGCACTTTAAGCTAGAAATACTATATTTAAAAATACTATAACTTAGAAAACTATTTCAGCGATCGCTTAGGAGTAAAAGTCGATTTGGTGCATAAAGCTGGCTTAAAGCCTAGAATTAGCACCAGAATTCTCACAGATGTGGTTTATTTATAACTGACCGCCAACATGATTTCTAGAGTTTTAACTGACTTGAGAGAGCGACAATAAATTAAACATTACTCCCTTTGCTGACTCACCAATAAAGCTACAGGAAAATATTCTAAAGCCTGAGCGATCGCAATAGTATTTTTATCGGCAATTTCTCGTTCTGTAAAAACATCTTGCCAATCAGCCTGTAAGCCTTGGGGAATCTCGATACGGGTATCAGCCCAAATTTGCTCTCCTAAAGGAAAAGCATCGGGTTGTATTAACTTAGTGAGAAACCGGGGAACAATCGCGATCGCCGTAGTTCCTGCTTGATGTCTGGCAAAAGCAATAATATGATCTTGGTATTTTCCGATAACTTCTAAAGGAATATAAGCCCCCTGTTGAAAAAGCTCTAGATACTGATTTCTGGCTGCTAATGCCTGAGCAATTAAAAATAGCTTGATTCTGCCATCTTGACAATTAGCAATTAATTCCGCAATTAAACCTAAGTTATCTTCTTGACGACGCTGTTTAATCTGTTGTAACCAATTGGCTCGCTGTGCAAAATTGACAGGACGACGATTGTCAGGATCGACTAAGCTCAAGTCCCATAGTTCCGTACCCTGATAAAAGTCAGGTACTCCAGGTGCAGCTATTTTTAACAGGGTTTGAGAAAGCGAATTAAAAATGCCGTAGTGAGCAATCCATTTTTGAAAGTAACGCAGTTTTTCTAAGAATTGATTTTCTGGTGTCGGTTGCAGAATTTGCTCGATAAAGTCACCAAAGCCTGATTCATAATCGGTATCGGGTCGTAGCCATGCTGTGTGTACTTTAGCTTCCCTCACTGCTTTAATCGCATAATTTTTAATGCGTTCGACAAATTCGGGATATTCATCGTCGCCAAAAGGAAAAGCCCCCACTAAAGTTTGATACAAAAAGTATTCATCATTAGCATCAGGAATCATGCGATCGTTCAGGTTCTTTTTGTGAGTATGATTGAGTGCGCTCCAAGTATTGACTTCTGTTTCCCACTTTTCAGGAATTTCCGAGATGACATTAATTCTGGCTCTGACATCTTCGCTGCGTTTAGTATCATGAGT
>DAXETX010000146.1:0-2032 GCA_051155735.1 Xenococcaceae cyanobacterium | reverse complement strand
TAATTGGTTGTCGGTAGGCGTGTAAAATTGCCCAAAATTTCTCAAAATCAAAACTTCTAGGGTCAATTTTTTGACTGGAACGATCTACATTTTCATGTGTAGTGATGCGCTCATCTGGTACATTACTTTGAGCTAACAACCAAGCCAAAGACTTATATTGACTGTCTGTATAACCACTATGATCTTTCTGATAGCGTTTTCCTCGCCCATCTAGTGGCGTTTCTAAAGATACATGGTAGGCAAAGTTATTTACTGATGAAGGTAAATTAGGATTGGTCTTGACTGTTTCAGTACCCAAAGGACCTTCAAACGCCGAATTACCTGCGCCAAAAGCCCGTTTTTCGGGAGGAACGAGATAAATAATCGTCCCGTCTAGAGAAATCAAACTATGGTAGCTAACTTGGTCACTATCATTAACATGATGCGTTTGAAAAGTATTGATCGCACTGGTAACGGAGTTAGTGGTTTCATGCAAAACCACAATAGGTAAATTGTTTAAAGAGTTACCATCAACGTCAGTCTTATAGCGATCGCCGTAGTTACTAGAATCAATAGCGATAGTAGTAGTATTGGGTTTATATTGTTCAAAGGCAAGGGTAGTTTGATCGGTATTTGTCTCTACTGAGGCTACCCCGACTTTTTTTTCGATTGGTGAATTCGGACGAGTCAGTTTCGGGGATAGAACGCCATTTTGATAGTGAGGTACAGTGCGTGTTAGAGGCGCAATCGTCGTCACAACAATAATAAAAAGTTTGCTGTTTAAAAAAGCGATCGTCATAGCTTTTGTGATTGGCAATACTATATTTAGTATTAATATATCTAGCAAGAAAAGAAATATATCTTTAGTCACAAATTAGGACAGAAAACTTAGTAGAAGCTGCTTGTTAAATTGTTGAGTTTTGGTCGCGTCGGATCGATTTGGAACATCGTTTAGTTTATAAAATCTCGCTTTATTTATAAGCTTTAGCAGAAGCTCTAATCCAAATTGATGCAGCTATGAGAAAAGGGATCAAAATAAACACTGCTCCAGAAATTAGAGAATGTTCTCTAACAGTACTGCTAGATACCATCAAAGCAATACCAATCCCACAATAAATCAAACCAATTAAAGGGATGCCTATTACTAATAAAGCAAACTTATCATCGAAATTCATAAAATTTCTCTAATTCCAGGTCAATAGCATTTTAAATCAATATTTCGACTAGGGATTTGAACCAACGAGTTATACTATTAAAGTATAGTAACGTTAGGAGCATCTTTTGAGAAAAGTAAGACGCAATAGATCTGTCCAACCATCACAAAAACAAGATAAACATAAAATCAACGAAAAAATTCGAGCGCAACAGGTTAGACTCATTAATAGCGACGGTGAACAAGTTGGCATCCAACCTTTAGAACAAGCACTAGCATTAGCTACAGAAAAACAATTAGATTTAGTAGAGATCGCCCCTCAAGCTTCGCCACCAGTTTGCAAATTGATCGATTATGGTAAGTACAAGTATCAACTGCAAAAGAAAGAATCAGAAGCAAAGAAAAATCAACGTGATAATGCAGTCAAAGAACTGAAAGTTAGATATTGCACTGATGTTGGTGATTTAAAAACTAAACTTCGACAGGCTCGTAGCTTTTTATCTAATGGGAATAAAGTTAAACTCTCCATGAGATTTAGAGGACGAGAAAAAGCCTTTGTCCATCTAGGTAAGGAAAAACTAGAACAAATGGTCGGACAACTTGCTGATGTTGCTAAAGTTTACGAGCATAACCTCAGAAGTAAAAGTCAAATGCACATCACCTTAATTCCAGAGTAAGCCAAAAATGGTGTTGTATAAACTTGGATGATGAAGCTTGACGGGGTGAGGCAAAGACGCGGTGACATGAAGAATCAATAAAATTGTCAATTTAGTTATGAGTCTCACAAGCCGTAAGCTTAAATCAAGAAGCTTACGGCTTTTAGCCAAGGCAAAGCCTTTTAAAAGTTATGTCAATGTTGAAGGTTTGAGCTTTTTTAAAACAAGCAGTTTTTAAAGTTAT
>DAXETX010000145.1:0-13632 GCA_051155735.1 Xenococcaceae cyanobacterium | reverse complement strand
CCTGTGTCATTTTCTCCCCAGGCTTACCATGACAGAAACGACTCCTTTTACCACTGAAGCAATTGCAGCAGAAGGGCTTAAACCCGAAGAATATCAAGAAATCGTTCAAAGATTAGGTCGCCATCCCAATCAAGCGGAGTTGGGCATGTTCGGTGTAATGTGGTCAGAACATTGTTGTTATAAAAATTCTCGTCCTTTATTGAGTCAGTTTCCCACTACTGGTGACAGAATTTTAGTCGGACCAGGAGAAAATGCTGGCGTAATCGACTTAGGTAATGGCTTAAGACTGGCATTCAAAATAGAATCTCATAATCATCCTTCTGCGGTTGAGCCATTTCAAGGTGCTGCTACAGGAGTCGGCGGTATTTTACGAGATATCTTTACTATGGGGGCGCGTCCCATTGCAATTTTGAATTCGCTACGGTTTGGGAATTTAGAAGCTGCTAGAACTAGACGCATCTTTCAAGGTGTGGTTGCAGGTATTGCTCATTACGGTAATTGTATCGGTGTGCCTACTGTAGGAGGTGAAATTTATTTCGATGCTGCTTATACAGGTAATCCTTTGGTTAATGCGATGGCACTAGGTTTAATGGAAACCGATGAGATTGTTAAAGCTGGGGCATCAGGAATTGGTAATCCTGTGATTTATGTTGGCTCAACTACAGGCAGAGATGGCATGGGAGGAGCAAGTTTTGCTTCAGCCGAACTTACTGATAAGTCAATGGATGACCGTCCTGCGGTACAAGTAGGCGACCCTTTTTTAGAGAAATCTTTAGTAGAGGCTTGCTTAGAAGCCTTTAAAACTGGTGCAGTGGTAGCAGCCCAAGATATGGGGGCAGCAGGGTTAACTTGTTCGACAGCGGAAATGGCAGAAAAAGGTAATGTGGGAATCGAATTAGATTTAGATAAGATTCCTGTTAGGGAAACAGGAATGATTCCTTATGAATATCTGCTGTCAGAATCTCAAGAAAGAATGTTATTTGTCGGCAAAAAAGGCAGAGAACAGGAACTAATTGCTATTTTTCAGCGTTGGGGACTTCATGCTGTAGTGGCAGGAGAAGTTATCGCCGAACCTGTAGTGAGAATTTTAGATCAAGGAACAATTGCTGCGAATATTCCTGCCAAAGCTTTATCCGATGATACCCCGATTTATCACCGCGAATTACTCCAAGAAGCTCCCGAATATGCTCAAAAAGCCTGGCAATGGACAGCAGATAGCTTACCTGGTTGCGATTATCAAGGGTTATTTGTCGGAGAAAACTATCTTACTTGGAACGATATTTTACTCAAATTACTCGATACTCCGACTATTGCTGCTAAACATTGGGTATATCGTCAATACGATCATCAAGTACAAAACAATACTATCTTGTTTCCTGGTGGTGCAGATGCTGCTGTGATTAGGGTGCGTCCGATAGACGCTCGACCAGAAGACTGTCGTACAGGCGTTGCTGCGACTACTGATT
The DNA here is from genome assembly GCA_051155735.1 of Xenococcaceae cyanobacterium. Taxonomy (GTDB): domain Bacteria; phylum Cyanobacteriota; class Cyanobacteriia; order Cyanobacteriales; family Xenococcaceae; genus JASJCP01. The sequence goes on along the minus strand of DAXETX010000145.1, from coordinate 12,166 downwards.
GTAATTCTCGTTATGTCTATCTCAATCCCTATGAAGGGGCAAAATATGCTGTCGCAGAAGCAGCGAGAAACTTAAGTTGTGTCGGGGCTGAACCTGTCGCTGTTACCGATAATCTCAACTTTGGTAGTCCCGAAAACCCCATCGGCTATTGGCAATTGGCTCATGCTTGTCGTGGTGTGGCAGACGCTTGTCGCCAGATGAATACTCCTGTTACTGGTGGCAATGTCTCGCTTTACAATGAAACCCTTGACGCTGAGGGTAATCCCCAACCGATTTATCCGACTCCTGTAATTGGCATGGTGGGGTTGATTCCTGATATTACTAAAATCTGTGGGCAATCTTGGACAGCAGAAGGCGACATTATTTATTTATTAGGTTCTGCTACTGCTTCTTTGTTAGGTGCATCAGAATATTTGTCTGTAATTCATCACACTATTGCAGGCAACCCGCCTAAAATTGATTTTGCCCTCGAAAAAGCCGTTCAAGCAGCTTGTCGTTATGGAATTCGCCAAGGATGGGTCAAATCAGCCCATGATTGCGCTGAAGGTGGATTGGCAGTAGCGTTGGCAGAATCATGTCTGGGTAATAATTTTGGCGCAGCAGTAACCTTAAGCGTCACAACTCAACAGCGTCTCGATGAAGTGTTATTTGGTGAGTCGGGAAACCGCATTATTGTTTCGGTAAGTCCAACCCAAATAACCGAGTGGGAAGCTTATCTAAGAACCACTTTACCAGATAGCTGGAGTAAAATTGGAAAGGTGACGTCCTTAGAATCATCACTCAAAATTGCTACTCACAATAATTTAAGCTTAATCAATGTTAAGATTGTTAACATGAAAAATAGCTGGTATAGGGCAATACAAAACAGACTCAAATTATCTTAGGTATTTGTCAACTGAATTTTAGCTACAACCTCGATCAACAAGCAACGATCTTACGAAGTCAGAGTCAGCGGTGTCGTTTTACGGCAGGTTCTCTCTGACCATTACTCACTACCTCAAAGCGGAGCTATACAATAGGATGATGCGGTATCAATCCCCCGACTCAGAGCAACATTTCTCAGTCTCTCATTTGGATCATAGACCAGATAAACCAGAAGAAGCCTGTGGTGTTTTTGGGGTGTACGCACCAGGAGAAGCAGTAGCAAAACTAACTTACTTTGGACTATATGCACTACAACATCGTGGACAAGAGTCTGCGGGTATTGCTACTTTTGAGGCGAATCAAGTTCATTGTCATAAAGATATGGGCTTAGTTTCTCAGGTATTTAATGAAGAAATTTTAGAAGAACTACCAGGCTATATGGGAGTCGGTCATACTCGCTACTCTACAACAGGGTCGAGTTTGAAGGCTAATGCCCAACCTGCGGTATTTGATACCAGACTCGGAAAACTCGCTTTAGCACACAATGGTAATTTAGTCAACGCTTTAGCGCTAAGACAAGAATTACTTAAGCGCGATCGCGACTTTCTGACTACTACTGATTCCGAAATGATTGCCTTGGCGATCGCTGATGAAGTGGATCGGGGCAAAGCTTGGTTAGATGCTGCTGTCAGTGCGTTTAAAATGTGTACGGGGGCTTATAGCTTAGTTATTGGCACACCTGAAGGGATGATTGGGGCGCGCGATCCGCACGGTGTCCGTCCTTTAGTGATTGGAACTTTAGCAGGAGAAAAGACACGCTATGTGCTGGCTTCGGAAACTTGTGGTTTAGATATTATTGGTGCAGAATACCTCAGAGATGTCGAACCAGGAGAATTAGTCTGGATTACCGAATCAGGATTAGCTTCATTACATTGGAGCGAAAAACCGCATCGAAAGCTTTGTATCTTTGAGATGATTTATTTTGCGCGTCCTGATAGCATTATGCATGATGAGAGTTTGTATAGCTATCGTTTACGCTTAGGAGAACAACTAGCGCAAGAATCTTTGGTAGCAGCGGATATGGTAATGGGAGTTCCAGATTCAGGAATCCCTGCTGCTATTGGCTTTTCCCGTGAATCCGAGATTCCCTATGGTGAAGGATTAATTAAAAATCGTTATGTTGGGCGGACTTTTATTCAACCCACCCAAGGAATGCGAGAAGCAGGAATCAAGATGAAACTCAATACTCTCAAGGATGCGATCGCAGGTAAGAAAGTAATTATCGTTGATGATTCGATTGTGCGGGGGACTACCAGTCGTAAGATTGTTAAGGCTCTAAGAGATGCAGGGGCAACAGAGGTACATATGAGAATCTCTTCTCCGCCTGTAACCCATCCTTGTTTTTATGGTATCGATACTGACAATCAAGATCATTTAATTGCTGCTACTAAATCGATCCAAGATATTGAAAAACAAATTGGCGTTGATACCCTAGCTTATCTTAGTTGGGAAGGAATGTTAAAAGTAACTAATGAAAATCCCCAAAGCTTTTGTTCGGCTTGTTTTACAGGAGATTATCCCATTGAAATTCCTGAACAAATCAAACGTTCAAAACTGATGTTAGAAAAAAGTCAAGTTTAACCCAGTTATTAGTTTAGGGATGAAAATCACTATTCCTGCTGGTTATCGTTCTCAAAGTGAAGATTGTCTTCCTGAAATAGATTGGTTACAGTTTCAGAGACTTAGCAATTATACTCCAACTCAGAGACTCGAAATTGCGATCGCGTCTATTAGAAAAGCACGACGTTTTTCTTTAAGCTGTTTGCAACAAAATTTTCCGCAACTCAAAAATCAAGAATTAGCTAGTTTTGTCGCTCAAACTTGGTTACAAGAATATTATCCTGCTAACTACGTACCTCAATCTTCACCTATGTCTTGGATCCAAGATTCCATTACTTTAGCTGCAACATTACATCAAATTTTAACTAAACTAAATTTGCCCTACTACGTTACTGGTGGAGTTGCTGCTATTGCTTATGGTGAACCCAGAACTACTCAAGATTTGGACGTGGTAGTTTATGTAGATAGTTCTGGTTTATCTCGATTAATCATGGCACTAGAAGCTGATGGTTTTTATGTCGCAGGAAGAGATAATGTTGTAATTGGGAGGATTTCGATTTTACAAATTACTCAAATTGCCACTATTTGCCGTGGCGATCTGATTTTGACCAATGATGATCCTTATGAACAATTAAAATTATCTCGTTGTCAGGTTTATAGTTTACCCGATAACACTGAAATTAATCTTGCTTCAGCCGAAGATTTGATTCTCAGTAAATTAGCCTGGAGTCGTAAGAGTAAATCTGATAAACAGTGGCGTGATATTTTAGGAATCTTAAAAACTCAAAGAGCCAAATTAGACTTTAGTTATCTTGATTATTGGAGTCAAAGATTAAACGTATCCGATCCATTAATTAAAGCCAAAAGAGAATCTGGAATTTGAGCGATATGTCATCCGTTCCCCTCCTTAAAAAGGAGGAGTACATTCGGTGGTAATTGAACGCTACTTTAAATCAAATAGTCAGGAATACAATTTTCTTCCATATAGGTCCGATATTCCTGCCAAGAGCGATCGCATTGTGCTTGACTCCAACCACAGTATTTACTAAGAATTTCTGCAACTACGGGGAACAAGTCTAAACCGTAATTACCTTGCATCGCTAAAGTAGTACGACGACGCAGTAAATCAGTCAAGGTGTGAGCAAATTCTGCTTGGACACCATAGACAATTTGGGCTTTAATATCGGGGAATTCGGGGGTAATTCTGGTTGCGAGTTCGGGATACTCTCTAGCTAACTTTAATACTTCGATGGCTCTTGCACCATAGATGGAGAATAAATAATTAATGGTACTAGGGGGAATTATATCTTGATAATCTTTAATCGCTTGAGCAATTCTCGGATCATCAGGCAAAATACAGCCTGGTAGGGGAGTTTTGTCGGTAGTAGAAGGTTTAGCAGGTCGTGACATTTTTTGCAACACTGCATCGATCATTTCTTCTCCGACATTACGATAGGTAGTGAGTTTACCACCGATCAGAGAGATTAAATTATTGACTCCTTCTTTTTGATGGTCGTAGAGAATATGTTTACGAGTGATACTGCCTGGTTTTTTGCCTTCGGCATTGGGAAGCGGGCGAATCCCAGAGTAGGTAAATACGATATCATCTCGCGATAAATTAGCAGTAGTAATAATATTATTAGTTTCTGTAAGCAAATAATCTATTTCGTCATCATTAGCTTTAACCCGGTCGAGATCCCCTTTAAAGGGCAAATCTGTTGTGCCAATAAGATACATCCCTAACCAAGGAACAATAAAGAAAGGACGACCATCGGATTTGGCTTCTACATACAAACTGCTAGTTTTTGGTGCGCCAGGAAAGGGCTTAACTACTATGTGACTACCTTTAGTTCCACCGATTTTCTGAGTTTTACTGATTGCTGGTTCTGGGTTTTGGCTATGTTCGCGCTGACAGACTCGATCAACCCAAGGACCTGAAGTGTTGACAACCATCGTATCGGGTTTGGCTAGAACCGTAAAAGTTGCATCTGTAAGTCGATCTTGACAAGTTATTTGAGCGATCCGATTAGCTGCAATTTCTAGTTGGGTTACTTCGGCATAATTTAAAACAGTTGCACCTGCTTCTTGGGCGGAGATAATATTTTCTAAACACAATCTCTCAGCTAGAGTCACTTGACCATCATAATATTGCGCCCCTCCTGCTAAATGATCGCGATCTATGTAGCGAAACAACTGTTGAAACTGAGCTTTGGGTAACATCCGATGTAGTGGCAGACTCTTATCAAAACTCAAAATATCATATAAAAACATTCCCGCCCAAATTTTCCAGTAGGGACGAGAGCGATCGCGATATATGGGAATGGTCAGTAATAAAGGATTGACTAAATGAGGTGCATTTCGTAATAAAACTTCTCTTTCTTTGAGAGATTCTCGAACTAAAGGAAATTCAAAATATTCGAGATAACGCAGTCCACCGTGAATCAGACGAGTTGACCAGCTAGAACTACCACTTGCGAAATCACTTTTCTCAATTAAAAGCGTTTTTAAGCCTCGGAGTGCTGCATCTCTAGCGACCCCTGCACCGTTAATTCCTCCACCAATAACGATCAGGTCATAGTTAGTTTGTTGAATTTGAGAAAAATCTCGCATGATAATATTAAGTCTGTTGATTGCTTCAATAATGTAATGATAGAAAAGATTAATTTCTCGATATCTTATTTATTGCTTAAATTTCGGTTTGGTTGTCGTTGTTACTAGATCAACTTAGCAAAATTCAATTTATCTGAGAATGTGTCTGGAGAAATAAATTCTAATTGGGATTGTAATGGCAAAGGTTAGCTTACAAAATCTTAACCGCATCTATGGCAATGTGACGGCAATCGAAAATATTACTTTTGAAGTTCCTAATGGCGAGTTATGGGTTTTGGTTGGACCTTCAGGTTGCGGTAAATCAACAATTCTTAGAACGATCGCTGGCTTAGAAACTGCTACTAGTGGCAAGTTATATATTGATGAGATCCTCGTCAATAATATTCCAGCCCGTCAGCGGGATATCGCTATGGTGTTTCAAAACTATGCACTTTATCCTCACATGAGTGTTGCGGAAAATTTGGCATTCGGGCTAAAAATGCGACAAGTAGAGTCAGCTACCATCAATCGTCGGATTCAAGAAGTAGCGCGATCGCTTAATATCGAACATCTGCTAAAACGCAAACCCAAACAGCTTTCAGGAGGACAACAACAGAGAGTCGCTTTAGGAAGGGCGATCGCTCGTGAACCGCAAGTTTTTTTACTCGATGAACCTTTATCGAACCTGGATGCACAACTAAGAGACGATACGAGAGCGGAATTAAAACAATTACAAAACCGTGTCCGCATTACTACTATCTATGTTACCCACGATCAGGTAGAAGCGATGACTTTAGCCGATCGCATTGTGGTACTGCAAGATGGTAAAATTCAGCAGATTGGCACACCCCAAGAGGTATATCAGCATCCGACTAATCGGATGGTTGCGACTTTTTTGGGTAGTCCCCCGATGAATATTTTACCTGTTACTTACAGTGATGGTAGGTTGCTCGTTAATAAGCAAGCCATTACGATCTCTTCTCAGTTACAAAAGCAATTGCAACTTATTCCTGGAAAACATTACGATCTAGGAATTCGTCCCGAACATATTACCCTTAGTAACTCTGAAACTAGCGATGATGCTCCGCTATCTCTAACCTTAGAAGTTATTACCATTGAGCCTTTGGGCAAAGAAACTCTAGTTAAAGGCAAAGTTGTTAATTCTCAAACTAAGATCGATGTTTTTGCAGCAGCAGACTGGCGGGGTAAATTAGGTGATCGCTTAAAAGTCAGACTCGATGCTACTCAACTTTATCTTTTTGAGCCTGAAACTGGCAAAAGGAGCGATTTTAAATAGTGTCACTATGGCAAATGCGATCGCTATGATAAACGGCTTCGCCGGAGCTTCTTAGCTATGAAGCTCCGGATCTGCGATTAAATAGAGTCTTGAACTCTACCTAATTGAAGACGAGCCTTCGAGATCGGAGTCTTAAACTCAGTAACGCTAAAAGCCAGTTAAATCAAGGCTAAAGGCTAAAAGCTAAAGGCTAAAAGCTAAAGGCTAAAAGCTAAAAGCTAAAGGCTAAAAGCTAAAAGCTTTTTGATGAAACTGAAGCTAGATCGGTAATTGCCTTTACAACAGTTTGGATCGCTTGTGTTTTTTGCGGATCGACTCCTTCCGCGTAGGGAAGAGTTATCGGAACTGGGACATCGGGAATAACCCCTTTTCCTTCGAGACGTTCTCCGTCGATCAAGACATCAGCCACAGCTAAATAGAGTAAACTGCCATCTGGCATAATATAAGGGCGACCTGCAACTACTGCACCTGCGGTTGGGCTACCAACAATTTTGCCGATACCATATTTGCGAAAGCCATAAGCCAGAATTTCTTTACCACTGCGCGAGCCAGCATTAACTAACATGACTACTGGTTTTTGCCATTGCCATTGACTTTCTCTGACAATACCATCGCGAAAGGTACTAGTAATAGTCGGTGTTGGTGCAGTAAAAATATTCAGGTAACTCGGACTCGCGCCTCCCCAACCGTCGCGGAGATCCCAGACTAAACCATCAGTATCTTTAAGGCGATCATAAACTAATTCGGTTTCAAGCTGTTCTTGATATTTCGGGTCGGCATAAGACCAAATATGAATATAGCCAATTTTTTTACCATCTTGTTCGATTACCTCCACACTGTTTTTAACAGCATCTAGAAACATCGTAGCGGGATTGAATACTTGGGGAACGACAACAATTTCTTGAGGTGCAGCATCTAGAGTACGTTGAATTAAAATTGAAACTTCTCGATCTGCTCGCTCTACAAATGACTGAATTGCTTGAAATGGTTGACCTTCGACACTTAATAACCGATCGCCGACTTTTAATCCTGCTTTCTCAGCAGGAGAACCATTAATAATGGCTTTGATAAATGTCTGGTTGTTAATCGCTTCTGTATAGATACCGATGCCAGTATATTCTAATTTGCCATTGGGTAAAAATGGCTCTAAGTCTTCGAGCAAAAACTGCCGAAAAATTCCCGCAATTTGATAGTAGGCTGGTTCGTCTTGTGTGTAAAAATGGGTGTGAGAAGTGTTTAACTCCAAAAGCATTTGATTGATCACTTCAGCTAGCTGTTGAGTCGATTTGGCTTGTGCTGCTTGCGGACGATACTGCGATCGCATTTTTGCCCAATCGACACCGTTAAAGTTAGGATCGAAGAAGTTTTCATTAACAGTATTCCAGGCTGCATCAAATACTTTTACTGGTGAGGTAGCTGATTGAGAAACAGCAGGAGAAACAAAGTAACTAAGGCAAACTAAAAGTAAGCTGAAAAGACAGAGTACGATCCAGCGATGAAAGCGAGAAACCATTGACTGTTTCCTTCGATTGCAGAAAAATTGCTTGAATCTATGATAATCAATTTACCCTTGAGATTGTGCGATCGCCTTCTCCTAAAACCCACTAATTAGCTTGAATCTGTTGACCATTTTTTGAATTCAAAATTCAAAATTCGCGCATTTTGAATAAATAATTTAAAAGAGGTTAGAATTAATCAAATTATAATTCTTAGATGTTGGTTGGTGATGAGTCCTGCTTCGTTCTTAGAGAACGGATTACTTTAGACCTTGGAAGACGCTGACTCTCTAAAAAATTTCTTGGGGGAATTTCTTTGCCTCGCTCAAACTTTTGCTCGAATTGAGTTAGTCGCCACCATATCGCAGCAGCAATCAAAGCGATCCCGCTAGCTGCTGTTGTTGTCCAAATTGCGGATTTTTCTAACCACAAAGCCATTATCGGGCTAATTGTCCAGCCAATTACGGCGATCGCTGCTACCATATTTCTAATTTGTCTAATTTTTGTTAAGGCTTGGCGACAACTAGCACATTTTTTAGTGTGAGAATGATAGCGGTCTAATAAAACTTCGGTTAATGGTGAAGCCGGAAGCAGTGTATTTGGGAAAGGATCGCTTTGATAAAAATTGACCCACTGACGTAATTCTGAAACATATAAATCGGCTTTCGTTGGCAAATAACAAGCTTGATTGTAATTAGAACTACCACCGTTAGCTTCTAGATAACGCTCTTGATAGTGCAAAAATATTTGATCATCTTCTAAGATCGCATTTTGATTAATGTGAGAATACCAACGGGGAGTAAGTTTCAGAAAAAAAGCAGGTATCGGCGAATTAAACTTAAACGGAAACCTGGCAAATAAACGACATTCGCCTTTGCGGATCGGTGTTGCATAAACTACTGTTAGGGTGCGTCCAAATTGTTTTGAAGTCAGATCATGCCACATTAAGCTAGGCGCAGTAAAAGTAGTATATTGTGTCCCTAATGCTCCTTTACGAGGTCCTTCTTGCCAAACTCCTTTAAAACCCCATTTTCCTGACTCGGTAATCTCTAAATCCAGCGGTGCTGCATTACTGCGATCGCCTACTGTGCGATGATGGGTATAGGGAATATGGCTTGCATCGATGACATTTTCTAATAAAGTCAAAGCATCATAGGGAATATCACGAAACGTATTCAAACAAACCCATTTTTGGGGAGATTCTGCTAAAGCATCGATTAGAGGTAGTTTAACGCGATCGCTATTTTCAGGATTACCAGCATAAACAAATAGTAACCCTTGGGCTGCTGCGGTAGGAAAAGAACGAACACAAGCCCTTTTAGCAGTTTCCGCTTGAGCTTCTACTGCTTGTTGGGGAATTGACTCACAATGACCATCTCCAGCAAAAGCCCAACCGTGATAAGGACATTCTATCTGTCCTGCCTCATTAATTCTCCCTTCACTTAAAGGTGCTAAACGATGGGGACATCGATCTTGAAAAGCGCGCCAGGTTTGAGCTTGATTGTCCCACCAAATCACTATATCCTGATTGAGCAGGGTAAATTTTGTCGGTCTAGCTGGGTCTAAATCGTCTAAATAATAAACAGGATACCAGGCTTCTAGAGGGTCAAATCGTGTCGGGTCGTCACCTCCTGGGGCAAATGAGGCTCGGTCTTGTATTGTGTTAGTGGTCATGGCGTAGCTCAAAGAAGTATCGCTTTTTGTTAATAATTGTTACACACTTCTAGGGCTAGATCATTGTCAAAAGATAGATTAACGAAGTTAGAGTCAGCGGAGTCCTGAAAAGAGGGAGTACCTTCGACTGCTTTTATCCAATTATTTAATCGTGACTATAACTAATTTAATCATGGCGATTTCTCGACAAGAAGCAAAACAACTACTAGAAAGAATCATCTTTGAAGAAATGCAACCCTCTGACTGGGTGCAAGATGTCTGGGATTTAAGTGGCATTCATGGAGAAAGTGCTGCTAAACTCCTTGAGGCTTTTGAGGCTTTGATTGAGTGTAGCAGCCCAGAAAAACTAGAAAATTTGGTGCAAAATTTGTATCAAGACCGACTCTAAAACTATCGCCCTAAAATCTCCAACTGTACTGGTGCAACGCCACTTTGAACCATATTCAAAATACGAGCAGCACCAGCAGAAAGGTCGATAATTCTACCGCCAATAAAAGGTCCACGGTCATTAATTCTGACGACTACAGAGCGACCATTATTGATATTAGTCACTCTGACTTTAGTGCCAAAAGGCAGACTGCGATGGGCAGCAGTTAAATCATTAGAATTAAAAATCTCGCCATTAGCAGTACGACGACCATGAAACTGAGGACCATACCAAGAAGCTCTTCCCTGAAATATGCCTTGAGCAATTTGGGTCGAAGTAGCTGGCGGAAACTTAAGTTTTGCTGCTGGTAAAGATAAGTCGGTAGAGTCGGCTAATTCTGATGGCTTAATTGGGGAAAATTTTTGATTATTAGTTGGGTTTTTATGGGAGATTGTTTTAAGTTTTAGTCTTTTTATTGGCGAAAAATTCGGCTTGTTTTGAATTTTTTGGTTTATTTGAGCATAACTAGGAATCTGCCACATTAAAGATATATAGAGATTTATACTGAAAGATAATAGAGATGTCGTTATAGTAAATGGATTTTTCTTCATCATAACTTTATAATCGGAATCGACATAAATTTTTAGTTTATTGTCGATATCACTCCTCAAAAAAATGTGTTTTAATATTTATCGCGAATCAAATTATCAGAGAAATGTAAAAATATCGATTAGAGCTAATTAATTTGCTTAATTATGGTAAATTGAACTAAAGATTTAATTAAATAAAATTCTTACAAACTAGAAATGACGAGGGTTAATCACGATTAATCAAAAATAATACTTATGTAAGGTAGCAAAATAAAATCTGAATTTTTTTTGAAGAATGCACTAAAAAAGACCAATAATATGGAAATTTATGAAATAATTTATAGTTTTTTTTTCAGATAGTTAGGATGTTTTACGGTTATTTTTATTTAGGTGTAAGCACAGGTATTGTAAATGGACTACAAAGAAGCTGGTGTTGATATTGAAGCAGGAAAAGATTTTGTAACTCAGATTCGTCAGGACGTACAAAGCACTTATCGTCCAGAGGTTTTAGGAGGACTAGGAGGATTTGGGGGTTGCTTTGAGTTACCTTCTGGTTATCAACAACCTGTGTTAATTTCTGGTACGGATGGCGTTGGGACAAAACTGAAAATTGCTCAAGAACTAAATCGGCATGATACAGTAGGAATCGATTTGGTTGCGATGTGTGTTAATGATATTCTTACTTCAGGTGCAGAGCCTCTATTTTTCTTAGATTATTTAGCGACAGGAAAACTCAATCCTCAAGAATTAGCAGCAGTAGTCAAAGGGATAGCAGCAGGTTGTCGTCTCAGTGATTGTGCTTTGTTAGGAGGAGAAACCGCAGAGATGCCTGGTTTTTATCAGTTGGGAGAATATGATTTAGCAGGTTTTTGTGTCGGAGTAGTAGAAAAAACTCAGCTACTTGATGGTTCTCAAGTCAGAGTAGGAGATGTGGCAATCGGTCTAGCTAGTACAGGCGTACATAGTAATGGCTTTAGTTTAGTCCGAAAAATTGTTGCTGCTCAAAATCTAGCTTGGGATGCATCCCCAAAACTTCTGGCAGGGCAAAATTTAGGAGAAGCTTTAATTACTCCTACGAGAATTTATGTACAACCAATACTAGAAGCTTTACGGGGAGATTTAGCAATTCACGGCATGGCGCATATTACTGGTGGTGGTTTACCCGAAAACTTACCACGCTGTTTGGGTCAAAATCAGTCTATTAAAGTCAATCTCGAAAGTTGGGAAGTCTTACCGATTTTTCGTTGGTTAGCAGAGGTGGGTCAAGTTAAGCCTGAAGCCATGCTAGAAACTTTTAATATGGGGATTGGTTTTGTGGTGATTGTCCCCGCAGCACAAGCTGATTTAACTCGCAATTGGTTTGAAGCTCGTAATATTCCTTCTTATCAAATAGGTGAGGTTATTACAGGAAATGGTAGTTTTGTGAGTTGTTAGTAGAGTTAAGGCAGATTGTTATCAAGTTTCTTATCTCTCTAGTCTCTCTGTGAAATGACGAAGTCATCCTAAATCCGATTGCCAAAGTACACTTTTAATGCCCCTGTGTTTCCCCCGCTTTCAAGTGTATGATTTTAAGATTTAAGTGTTTTAGTTGACTCGGAGACGGGGAGACACGGAGACACGGGGACATTTTTAACAAAATTAAGTATCTAAAAACACAAAATTTCTAACC